>JAFSXD010000032.1 GCA_017444245.1 Selenomonadaceae bacterium
CGCGCAATGTAACCGTGATGATCCGCGCCCCAAAGATTTATCAGCGTGCCGAATCCGCGCTCAAATTTATTTTTGTGATAGGCAATGTCTGCCGCAAGGTAGGTTGGAACTCCATTTTCACGGACAACAACGCGGTCTTTGTCGTCGCCGTATTTTTCGGAACTAAGCCAAAGCGCGCCGTCCTTCTCGTAAATTTCTCCCTTGTCGCGCAAAATTTTTATCGCGTCATTGATTTTGTCCGGATGCAAAGTTCGTTCGCTGAACCATTTATCAAATTCGACGCGGAACGCCGCCAAATCTTTTTTCAACTCGTCCAGTTTGTCCGAATAGGCAAGCTCCTGCAAAATTTTCAATCGCTCATCTTCAGGCAAATTCAAATATTTATCGCCGTCACGAGCAATAATTTTTTTCGTCGTGTCGATAATGTCAACGCCGTGATAGCCATCGTCAGGAAATTTTACGGGGCGTCCCAAAAGTTCAAGGTAACGCGCATTGACGGACTTGGCTAAATTTTCCATTTGATTGCCCGCGTCGTTGATGTAATATTCGCTTTCGACGTTGTAGCCTGCCGCCCGCAAAATATTTACAATCGCTGAACCCGCCGCCGCGCCGCGTCCATGTCCGACGTGCAAAAGTCCTGTAGGATTTGCGCTGACGTACTCAACTTGAATTGTAGGATTATTTTTCGGCGGCAACTGCCCAAAATTTTCGTCGTCATAAATATTTTTCAGTTCGGAATAAATTACGTCCGACTTCAGATAAAAATTCATGAATCCCGCGCCGGCAATTTCAATCTTCTCAATGAAATTTGCGTCGATGCGGGATTTAATTTCTTCGGCAATTTTTTTTGGACCGGTACGAAAAATTTTTGCAGACTGCATTGCAAAATTTGTGGCGAAATCGCCAAATTCTTTTTTCGGCGGCACTTCCAACGAAACTTCGGGCAATTCTCCCGTCGATTTAAAAACGCCGTCTGAAATTAGAGATTGTGTTGCGGATTTTATTGCGTCAATAATTTTTTCTTTTACCTGCAATAAATTTCGCTCCTTTCTGTTAATCAATAAACAAACACGCCGCCCTTTTCGCTCTTACGAATTAAGACAGCGTGAATCTCCGGATTTTTTCAAAACTTTTTTTCAGCCATTAAAAACTATTAACGCTGATTATACAATATCGAATACGTCTTGTCCACTATCACAAAAGATTTTTAACACCTTCGCTGATTCTTCTGGCGACGTAAACGTTATTCATTACGTAAAGATGAATGCCGTCAATTCCATGCGCGAGCAAATCAACGATCTGATTCATCGCGTAAACAATTCCCGCTTCTTGCAAAGCGTCCGAATTTTCGCCGTACCTGTCGAGAATTTTTCTGAACTTGACGGGCAACGACGCGCCGCAAATGTTTACCATGCGTTCAATTTGTTTTTTCTTCGTGACTGGCATAATTCCCGCCTCAATCGGCAAGTTGATTCCGAGCGCGTGAATTTTTTCGAGGAAGTAAAAAAAATGGTTGTTGTCAAAAAAAAGTTGGGTTATCAGCCCGTCAACTCCCGCGTCAACTTTTTCCTTGAGAAATTTTAAATCGGTATCAAAATCCGTTGCGTCGGTGTGCCCTTCGGGATAACACGCGGCGTAAATTTTAAATTTGTTGCCGGTTTTTTCGCGTATGAAAGAAATTAAATCGACGGCGTGCGGAAAAAAATTTTTCGGTTCAACGTTCGGAACTCTGTCGCCGCGCAGAGCTAAAATTTCGTCAATACCGTGCCGTTCCAACTGCGCCAAAATATTTTCAACGTCATCTTTGTCAAGATTTATGGCGGGAATGTGCGCGACGCTTTTTTTGTGATACTTGTCCTTGATTGCGGCGGCAACTTCAATCATCCGTTCGCTTGCGTTGGAACTTGAACCGCCCGCGCCGCAAGTCACGCTGATAAAATCGGGATTTAAATCCGTCAAGCCGTCGAGAGTTTTGTAGATTATTTCAACGGGCATGTCTTGACGCGGCGGAAAAATTTCAAACGAAAATTTTGCTTTCAAAGCGTTAACCTCCTATGTCAGCTGCTAGGAAATCTCTAACTTCTATCGATCCATCGATCTATCGATCCATCGATCTAATTTACAACAAAAATTGCACAAAGTCAAAAATTTGTTGTAAATTTGGGTCGAAAGTGCTATACTGCCCCGCGTCGAAAGAAGGTGAATTTTAAAATGTCTGAACTGAAAAAGATCGGCTTCGTCGGCACGGGCATAATGGGCGCGGCTATGGCGGGGCATCTTATGGACGCGGGATTTGTCGTCAGCGTTTACAATCGCACAAAGTCAAAGGCTCAAGATTTGATTAATCGCGGCGCGCGCTGGTGTGAAACCGTTAGCGAATGTGCCAAAGGTCAAGACGTTGTAATTTCTATCGTAGGTTATCCGAAAGACGTGGAACAAATTTATCTTTCGCCCGAAGGAATCGTAAATTCTGCAGACGAAGGAACGTACCTTGTCGACATGACAACGTCTTCACCGATATTGGCGGAAAAAATTTTCTGCGCGGCGAAAAATAAAAATCTTCACGCGGTTGACGCTCCGGTAACCGGCGGCGACGTTGGCGCGAAAAATGCGACGTTGACAATTTTGGTTGGCGGCGACGAAAAAGATTTTAACGCGCTTAAACCCGTCTTCAAAGTCATCGGAAAAAATATCGTGTACGAAGGCGCGGCGGGCGCGGGGCAAAAAACAAAAATTGCAAACCAAATCGCAATCGCCGGAACTTTGGCGGGAGTTTGTGAGGCGTTCGCTTATGCAAAGGCGGCGGGGCTTGACCTCGAAAAAGTTTATTCGGCAATTTCAACGGGCGCGGCGTCAAGTTTCCAAATGACGGGCGTCGTTCGTCAAGGTCTCGACGACAATTTCAAACCGGGATTTATGCTGAAACATCTGGGTAAAGATTTGGCGATCGGCAACGAAACTTCGACGGCTTACGGCGCAACTTTGCCTGTCCTCGCAATGGTACTTCACGAAGTCCGCAAAATGGAAGAAAGCGGCGCGGGTGCTGAAGGTACTCAAGCGTTGCTGAAATATTATCTCGGCGTCGACAAGTAATTTTGTTCGGCAAAAATTTTTTTGAAAGGAAGAATTAAAGTTGCTTGAAGAATTTAAGAAATTTATAATGCGCGGAAACGTTGTCGACATGGCAACGGGTGTTATCATCGGTGCGGCGTTCGGAAAAATTGTTTCGTCGTTCACATCAGATATTCTCATGCCGCCTCTGGGTCTTTTGTTGGGCAAGGTTGACTTTTCAAACTTCTACATAAATCTTTCCAGTGTTGAATACGAATCTTTTGCGGCGGCGAAGGAAGCGGGCGCGCCTGTCATTGCGTACGGTGCTTTCTTGAATACGTGCCTTGATTTCTTGATTGTGGCGGCGGCGATTTTCATTTTAATTAAGCAAGTCAATCGTCTCATGCCTAAAGCGGCTCCGCCCAAAGCTCCGCGCACTTGCCCTTATTGCAAAGAAAATGTTGCGGACGAGGCTGTTAAATGTCCTCATTGCGCGTCGGATATTGCAGGTAAGTAAGTCATGATTAAAAAATTTTTTTTGGCGTCGTTGCTGTCAATAATTTTTTCCTGCGCTCAATGTTTTGCCGCGCAGAACGTTGATTTTCCTCTGTGTGAAAAAAATCCCGCTAATTTCGTTGCCGCGTTCAATCAAACGGCGAATAACAACGGCGGAAGATTTATTTTGGGTGCGCCGCAACTTTTGCCAAACGAAGGCAAAGACGACAATCACGTTTACGAAGTCGGCGTAATTCCCGAAGGCTTGAAAGTGCTGACGTATTTTCTCACGAACAAAGATGATAATCTGAACAGAATTTTAATCATGGCGGACAACTCTGAAAATCTGGGTAGCGCGTTCAAACCAATGCTCTTGGCACTCGGATTGACTGAAAAAGAAATTACTGCCGACGCTGTTTTCGACGCAACGGAAACGACAAATTCTTTTTGGTGCGCGGCTACGAAACGTTACATCAACGTCACCACAGCCGTCAACAAACAAGAAAACATGGATATTTTTTACATGATAGTTTTGGCGTCGCAGGAAAAACCGGCTAAGTAATTTGTCATGAAGTTCAAAATTTTACTCGTCGTCTGTTTGATAGCGGGAATCGCAACCGGCTATTACTTCTACACGGATAAAGTTGCAGAAGAACAAATTAAAACTTACGACACGGAAAAAGTTATCCGCATGGATTTGACGCGGACGGTTTCTGCAACGGGAACTGTCCAACCGCGTGACAGCGTCGAAGTCAGCAGTAAAATTACTGCGCGCGTGAAAGAAATTCCCGTCGAAGAAAACGATACCGTCGTTGCAGGACAAGTTGTCGCCGTTCTTGACGGCAAGGACTACGAAGCAAAACGAGATCAAGCTCAATTCACTTTGACGAACGCCTCACAAAAATTGGCGCGAACTAAACGGCTTTACGAAATCGGCGCAAAATCTTTGGAAGAATTTCAAGACGCTCAATACGAATACGACAGAGCAAAATCCGCTTTGGAAGAGGCGGAGTCGGACGTAAACGAAACGATAATCACTGCGCCAATGGACGGAGTTGTTGTCGGCGAACCGTTGACTGCGGGAAGTATGGCTGTGCAAGGGTCTAACAACCCAACCGTCATTCTTCGTATCGCTGATTTGAGTGAAAAACTCGTCAAGGCAAAAGTTGATGAAACTGATATCGGCAGCGTCAAAGTTGGAGAGCAGGCAACCTTCACCGTCGACTCTTATCCAGAAGAAAAATTTTCCGCGCAGGTCATAAAACTTTCGCAGACAGACACGAATAATTCATGGAGCACGAGTAGCAGTTCAAGTTCAAGCAGTTCTTCAAACGCGGTTATTTATTACTACGTGACTTTCCAAGCCCCCGATCCGAAAAATCTTTTGTTGCCGGCAATGACTGCGCGACTTGACATCATCGTTGGGCAAGTGAAAAATGCTTTGTGCGTGCCAATCGCCGCAGTGAAAACAGACCCCGAAGGGTCTTACGTGGAACGCGTGACGCTTGACGAGAAAGGTCACCAAGTTGCTGAACGAGTTCCAATAACGATTGGACTTTACGGCGAAGATTATGTGGAAGTCGTTAAAGGAAATCTGAAAGTCGGCGACGAAATTTCTGTAACGTACGAGGCGCAAAAAAATTCCTCAAGTTCCGGCGGCAACAGATCGCGCGGACCAATGGGAAGACCGCCGTTTTAGCGACGAGGTTTTAGGAAAACGAGAGTGATGATTAATGAGCGTTGAAAGAAAATTTATTGCAAAGGACGTTATTGCGCGGCTGAAGGAAGGCAACGAAAAATTTTTGAAGTCGAAAACTTCAAGCGGCGATGTTTCGCCGAAAATTCGTGAGAAAACTTCAACGGAAGGACAATTCCCCTACGCAGTCGTCATTACGTGTTCCGATTCGCGAGTTATTCCCGAAGCGATTTTTTCTGCGGGCATCGGTGAACTTTTCGTGATTCGCGTTGCCGGATTCGTCGTCAACAAAACTCAACTGGGCAGTATCGAATACGCGGTAGATCATCTCGGTTCGCCGTTGGTCGTTGTGCTCGGTCACACTCAATGCGGCGCGGTCGGCACGGCGTTGATTCATCACGAAGTTGAAGGCGCGTTGAAAACAATCATTGACGAAATTTCTGCGGCAATCGGAGACGAAACCAACCCGCTTGAGGCTGTCAAACTCAACGTCAAGCACAGCTGCGAAGTCATCACCAACGCAAAAGTTCCCGCAAAAGTTATCGGCGCGGTTTATCATATCGACACGGGTAAAGTAAATTTTTTGGACGAAATTTGAACGATTAAATTTTGAACGCTTAAACATGAAACCTGAAATAAAATCTAAAGTTGCCGCTGAATTTGAGGCGGCTAATTTTTTTGAGCAAATTCCTGCGGAGATTGACGGCTACACTTTGAAAAAAATTTTGGCGGACGACGGCGACAAATTTTTTTATTTCGCCTACGAAAATGAAACGACGCATCGCAGTTTGAAAACTTATTTTCATGAAGAGACGAAAGAATATAAAGTTCTCGTTGCGATTGGGCTTGCGGAATTTTGTTTGACGGAATTTTTCACGGAGGATTTTGAAACCTTCACAAAAATTTTTGCGGCAGAACTTGACGCCACGATAAAAAAAATTTCCGCGCAGATTGATCCCGCCGAAGATTATTTAATTGCCGACAAAAATTTTTCTTCGTGGCAATACGGGCAGACGTTGAAAAAAAATCTTGAAGGCTTTGAACTTTTCATTGCGCCGAAAAATCCCGTGAAAATTACGAACGGGTCTTACATCATCATCAATTACAGTGACTTTGAAAATTTTTGCGACTTAAATATTTTTTACAACGTCTACGGCGATAATTTTTCCGGCGAAGCGCAATTTGGCGGCGTCCAACATCCTCTGTACATTTTCGACGCCGTCGACTTAACTCAACTTGAAAATTTGTTGAAAGAAAATCTTTTGCCGGAACTGAAAAAAATCAGGGAAGAAATTTTTCCGCCTCCTAACCCCCAGAAAATTATTTGAAAAATCTGCAGGAACTTTCACGCTCAAATAGAATACCAATCTCTAAACGTTAAACGTAGGTGCGTTGACTGCGTTAAAAGTTGTTGCTACTCTAAGAATCGCCGCAAATTTTCATTGCGCGTTGCGCATCACGCATTGAAGAAATTGGGAGGTTTTTTCTGTGGAAAAAGTTCAGTCAATGAAACGGCAATTTTTGCTGATGATGATCTGTTCTTCACTGGTAACAATGCTTTTCGTCGGCGGCGTTTTCATTCACAACATGATAAACGAGGCAGAAGAGCAAGTCCAAGAAATTCGCGAATTGCTGGTGTCCGACGTTGAACGCGAACTCAAGAATCAGACGAAGACGGCAATTAGTCTCATTCAAGACGTCTACAACAGACAAAAGGCGGGAAAGTTGACTGAAGCACAGGCGAGAGAAGAGGCGGCAGAACTCGTTCGCAATTTGCGCTACGAAGGCGACGCAGGATATTTTTGGATCGACACTTACGAAGGCGTCAACGTCGTTTTGTTGGGGCGCACTGAAACCGAAGGCAAGTCCCGCATAAATCTCACCGACCCGACGGGAAAACAATTTATCCGTGAAATGATTGAGAACGGCAGAAAATCTGAAGGCGGCTTTACCGATTTAATGTTCGCAAAACCAAATCAAACCGAGCCGTTGCCGAAAAGAAATTTTACGATGGCATTTGAGCCGTATCAGTGGGTTATCGGTACGGGCGTTTGGATTGATTACATTGACGAAAAAGTTGCGGTTGCGGAGGCGCGCTCAAATGAAATGTTGAAGTCCGTCATGTTTCAAACGCTGATTATGATTTTGATTCTTGAAGCAGTTATAACTTTCGCGGCAATGGCATTATCTGAACGCTTGATTGCGCCGATAAAACGTTTGACGGACGTTCTTGGAACTTTAAGCACGGGAGATTTCCGCATCAACAAGGGCAATGCGGATGAGCAGGAAAAAGATACTTCACGCACGGACGAACTCGGCGTAATGGCGCGGGCTGTCGTGACACTGCGCGAAAATATCAGCAAGATGATGCGTCAAGTGATAACTTCTGCAGAACAAGTTGCCTCCGCCTCTGAACAGTTAACGGCAAGCGCGGATCAATCCACCATTGCAATTAACCAAGTTGCCGACTCAATCGTAACTGTGGCAAGCGCGTGCACTGAACAGTTCAGCGAAGTTGAAAGCGCAAGCGCACAGGCAGATACACTTCAAAGAAATATGGACTCCGTGAGCAAGACGCTGAAAAATTCCGCGCAAAGAATTCATGAAACGACAAAGGCGGCTGAAGCGGGCGGAAAGAGCGTAGAAAACGCCGTCGAACAAATGCAACGAATTGAATCTTCTGTCAGCGCGTCGGCAAAAGTTATCGCGCAACTTGGCGAAGAGTCCGATAAGATTGGAAAAATTGTCGACGCCATTTCTGAAATTGCCGAGCAGACAAATCTTTTGGCACTCAACGCGGCTATCGAGGCGGCACGTGCCGGCGAACACGGAAAAGGTTTTGCAGTCGTCGCTGATGAAGTCCGTAAACTTGCTGAACAATCTCAAGACTCCGCGCGCGAAATTTCCGAATTAATCGGCTCAATCCAAGCGAAGGCACAAGACGCAGTTCATTCAATGCAAGACGGCGTTGTTAACGTGAAGAACGGCGCGGACGCAGTCGACGGCGCAGGAAAAACTTTTGGCGAAATTGTTCAAATGGTTACGGACGTTGCGAACGGTTCAAGTCAAGTGGAAAAAATTGTTGCAGAGCTTGTTCAAAGCACGGGCGTTATCACACAATCTGTTGAGAAAATCAACACGAAGAGCCGCGAAGTTGCGAAAGAAGCTGAAACCGTCTCCGCCGCCAGTGAAGAGCAATCCGCAACAATGCATGAAATTGCCGACGCCAGCCGTTCACTTGCAGAAATGGCGCAGACCATGCAAGATGTCACGAGCCATTTCAAAATCTAACTAACCTACAAGCTACAACCTACAAGCTACAAGCTACAAGCTAAAAAAAGTTATGGACTAAACCAAAAAGATTGTGTTATCATAGGCAAAAATGGCTTTCAGGTATTTTTCCGAAAAGGCTAAAGTTTAAAGAGTAGTCAGCGGTTGGCAACAGTGGGACGCTGTCGCCGTAAAATCTCATGGCGCATGGATGGTAACCGCAGAAGAAAGGGGTTTTTTTTCATGGGTTTTATGGACAATTTGAAGGTGTCCAACAAGTTGTTAATTCTTAACGTCATAGCACTGTTTGGACTTTTAATCGTAGCGTTTACCGGCTACAGTGCAGTCAATACGGCAAAGGACGACATGGAGATAATGTATAACCGTTATCTTCACTCCGTCTACTACGTCGGCAGATGCCGCTATAACGTCAGATACATGCAAGTTCAGGCAACCTTAGGACCACTTTCATCAGACCCGACTTTGTTCAAATCACGTAGTGACAAGTACAATACCGCGATTAAAGAATGCGAAGAAGCTTTCAACGCTTATGCGCAAAACATCGCAGACGATCCGCAATTAGTCGCAGAACTTGAGCCTATCAGAAAAAATTGGGAAAAGTACAAAGAAACCAGCAAAGTTTTGATGGACATGAGACCGCCCGCAAATGCTGAAACGGACAGAATGGCTATGGCGGATCACAGAAACGCGGCAATGGCTTACTACGAAAAAGAATGTATGCCGTACGCAGTAGCAATCAGCGCGGACATGTCAAATCTTCAAGCCGGCGTTATGGAACGTTCTCAAGAAATGTGGGCTAAGAGTGAAGCCGCTGTAAGTCAAGTTGTCATGACTCTGTTCATCGTCGTTATCGTCGTCGTTATCGTTTTGATTTTCCTTAGCGTCGCAGTCATGAAGGGCGTTACCAATCCGCTTGACAACATGATTCAACTTTTCGGCAAACTTAGAACCGGTGATTTCAGAGAAAGTCATTTAATCGATCCTTCACGCGGTGACGAATTTGGTACAATGTCGCAAGCAATTCGTGACATGCGTCAAACAATCAGCAAACTTTTGCAACAGACAAGCAATTCTGCCGAACAATTAGCCGCGTCTTCTCAAGAGCTCACTGCAAGTGCTCATCAATCCGCGCAGGCATCTGAACAGGTCGCCCAATCCGTAACGACTTCTGCAAGTGCTGTCGTTGAACAACAACAAAACGTCGGTGACGCACTCGAATTGATTAACGAGGCTAACAACTCAATCACATTGCTTGGCAAGACGGCAGATTCTGTTTCTTCGCACGCGACAAGGGCAAACAATCAAGCTACGGAAGGTAGCGGCGCAGTTGAATCAGCTGTCAATCAAATTATCAGCGTTGAAAAAATTGTAAACGATTCCGCAAATACTGTTGATAAACTCGGCAAACGTTCACAAGAGATCGGACAGATCGTCGAAGCTATCAGCGGCATTGCCGAACAAACAAACTTGCTTGCACTCAACGCGGCTATTGAGGCGGCACGTGCAGGTGAACACGGACGCGGATTCGCCGTCGTTTCCGAAGAAGTCCGTAAACTTGCTGAAGAATCACAAGGCGCGGCTCAAAAAATTGCAACGCTCATCGGTGACATTCAAAACGAAACTACCAACGCGGTTGACTCCATGCAAAAAGGTACTGCGGCTGTTCGTGCCGGCACTCAATCCGTTGAAAAACTTCGTGACACCTTCGATTCAATTCGTGAGGCAACTGACAACGTCGCCGCCGAAGCCAAAAACATGGTTAGGGAACTCGACGCCGTCTCCAAAGCCACTAACAAGATTCGTGACAATTCGCAGAGCATTTCCGATAAGAGCGCGCACGTGTCACGCGAAATGGAAAGTGTTTCCGCCGCGTCTCAAGAACAATCCGCCTCCGGTGAAGAAATTGCCTCCGCCAGTGACGAACTTGCACGCTTGGCACAAGGCTTGCAGACTTCTCTGCAGAATTTTAAATACTAGATCGCCAGTTAGACAGTTAGACAGTTAGTTAGTAATTTAGTTGACGTAAAAAAAGAGTTGTCGTAAAATTTTGCGGCAACTCTTTTTGATTGAATCACTGCGAAAGGTGCAAAGCTGATGGACAATAAAAAAATCGCTGTACTCATTCCGTGCTACAACGAAAGTTTAACGATAGAAAAAGTTGTACGTGACTTTCAAAAAAATTTGCCCGACGCCGTGATTTACGTCTACGACAACAATTCGACGGACGACACTTTCAACATTGCGAAAAAAGCCGGCGCGATTGTCCGTCACGAGTACCGGCAGGGCAAGGGCAATGTCATTCGCACGATGTTTCGCGAAATTGACGCCGATTGTTACATCATGGCGGACGGCGACGACACTTATCCCGCCGAATACGCCGGAGAAATGTGCGACTTGGTTTTAAGCGGACGCGCAGATATGGTTATCGGCGACAGATTGAGTGCAACTTATTTTGAAGAGAATAAGCGTCCTTTTCACGGTTTCGGCAATTCGTTGGTACGCGCTTTCATAAATGCATTTTGGACGCGCGGAAAAAAATCTAAAAAAATTCTCGACGTGATGACGGGTTATCGCGCCTTCAGTTATATGTTCGTGAAAAGTTTTCCGATTTTGTCTGAAGGCTTTGAAATTGAAACGGAAATGACAATTCACGCGCTGGATAAAAATTTTCTGATTGAAAGTTTGCCCGTCAATTATCGCGACAGACCCGCAGGAAGTTTCAGCAAGCTCAACACCTACGTTGACGGCGCAAAAGTTTTGATGACGATTTTTAATCTGTATCGCAATTACAAGCCGCTGAAATTTTTCGGCGCGGCGGCAATGATTTTAATGCTTATCGCGCTTGCAATGTTCCTGCCCGTCTTCGCGGAATTTTTGGAAACGGGACTTGTGCCGCGATTCCCAACGCTGATTGTAAGCGGGTTAATCGCTTTGACTTCGATTTTATCGGCGGTGTGCGGGCTGATTTTGGACACGATAGCCGTCAACGCGCGAAAGGATTTTGAATTGAAGATGAATATTTTGAAGAGGTTGAAGGTTGAAGGCTAAAATTTTTTTCAACATGACGGGCATTATTGCGGCGTCAATTTGTGTAGGCGCAATTTTAATTCTTGCCGCGTATTCTCTGCCGACGGCGCGAATTTATCATAACGTCGAAAAATCTGCGCGGATTTACGAATTTGAAGGACACTCGCCGTTTTGGGCGGGCGGCGTGATTCATACGCGCATTGACAATTTCACGGATATAATTATGTTGACGAAGGCGGCGTATCCTGTAGAAAATTTAATCGACTCGGCTTTTCTCAATCCTTCGTGGAAACTCATTGACGATTCGCCGGTTGAAACGTTGATTGACGCAATGAAAAATAAACGGCAGGCGGACGCCGAAAATTGGTGCTATCCTCTGTATTGGCACGGCTATTTAATTTTTTTGAAACCGTTGCTGATGATTTCGCCGGTGCATGATTTGCGCGTATTAAATTTTTACGCGCAGTTTTTTTTAACGCTGATAGCGTTGATTTTGTTTCACGAAAGATTTGGTTTGAAATTAACTTTGGCGTTTGCGTTGGCGTTGCTGACGATTAACCCAATAACCGCGTCGATAAACTTTCAAATGGCGGACATGTTTTATATAATACTTCTGTCAACAATTTTTATTTTGCGAAAAAATGAAATGCTCCTGCGCGGCGAAAATTATTTGTACTTCTTCCTGCTACTGGGAATTGTCACGGTTTACGTCGACTTCTTGACGTATCCTTTCGCGGCGTTCGGCATGAGTTTATGTTTATGCGTGATGATGAACGAAAAAATTTTTTTTGCAATGACGCCGAAAGAAATTTTTTTGAAGTTGTCAACATACCTTTTCGCGTGGGGATTCGGTTACGGCGGAATGTGGGCAGGCAAATGGATTTTGGCAAGCGTTTTCACGAGCGACAACGTGATAATGGGCGCGTTGGAAAAAGTCATTTATCGAACTTCAACGACGTTGTCGGCGGCGGAAGGTGGCGGCACTTTCACATTCATTGACGTATTGGCGCGAAATTTTTCAGCACTGTTTCGCGGACCGTTACCAATAATTTTGGGACTGCTCATAATTTATTTGATTTACATTTTGATTCGACGCAAGAAAAAAATTTTTGTCACGAAGTCGCGGGCGGCGGCGTTTGCGTTTATAATGTTAATGCCGTTTTTGTGGTACGCGGTGTTGCAAAATCATTCGTACGTTCATGATTATATGGCGTACAGAAATTTGGCGGTAACGATATTTGCAACGCTATGTTTCTTCATAGAGGACAGATCTACAAGCTACAAGCTAAAATGAAAGTGGGGCGTTAAATTTGGGAATCAGAGAACAAAAAAAATTACAGGCACGACAAAAAATTTTGGACGCGGCGGCGAGCAGATTCAAAGAGAAAGGTTTTGAACGTACTTCCGTTTTGGACATAATGACGGAGGCAAAATACGCCGTCGGAACTTTTTACAGCTACTTCAATTCTAAGGAAGAAATTTTAATGGTACTTGTCCAAAATTTATTTAAGCAGCTTGAAGAAAATTTATCTGCGCGGGAAGAATTTAAATCGTCGCTGAAACTTCTGGAAAATTGTTGCAACGACGCGGCGGCAATGATTGACGAAAACCGATTCATTCTCCCGCTTTTCACGCGCGCGGGGATTCACTCCGACAAACCCGAAAGCATGCCGGAAAATTTGTCGCCAAAGTTCAAAAAAATTTTCGGCGAAATAATTTTGCGCGGACAAAAAAATAATGAAATTCGGAAGGACGTACCGGCAGATTTAATTTTGGAAATGATTCACTCAATTTACCAAGCGGCGGCGTTCAGCAAATTAAAAATTCCTTTCCGAGAAAATATCAGACTTAAAATAAAAATTCTGTTGGACGGTATCAAAATCAAAAAACGAATTAAAAAATCTCTTGAGAGGTGACGAATATTGACGCAGAAAATTTTCATACAGATGTTGACAAAAAAATTTTTCATGGCGTTTGTGCTAATTTTTTTCTTCGCATTCACGGCAAACGCTGCACCCGCCCCGCAAAAAATTCCGCGCCTTCTGATAGCCGAAGTCACGAGTTACGGCGTTCACGAATTGAAACCGGAAGTAACCGCGCAGTTTTATGAAATAATTTCCGACGCGCTGAAGGAAGATTTCAACGTTGAATCACGGCGGCTAATCGCAAATCTCGGCGGCGAACCGATTTCAAACGTAGAAATTTTTTCCACCATTCACAAAGACGCGATCGTTCAAGGTCCTTTCTATCGCTACGAAACTTCAAATTCCACGCTGAAAGACTACGCAAGATCTATCAACAAGCAACTTCGCAAGCCGGAGAAAAAATATGACAACAAAACTTATCGCTTGAGCATTTCCCTCAACTCCGAAATAAAAAATCTTGGGAAAATTTACGGCGTCGACTACATTTTTTTCTGCAACGTTCGCGATATGGACGCTTGGCGGCAATTTAAATCGACGCGCGCCACAACGCCAACCGTAAAATCTCTTGAAGGGAAAAAAATTCTCGTCGACTTGGACTACTACCTTGTTGAGACAAACACGGGAAAAGTTTTCGCAGGACAAATTTCCGATAAGCGCACGAAATTAGACAGAGGAAAAATTCAAGCCGTTTACGGGAGAAATTACAACGTCGACAGCATGTTAAAGTTTGCTCTGGTTGATTTGGCGCAACGAATTGAGAAAAATATTTTTGAGCGCGGGTTCAAAGCTTTTCGCGCGTGATTCAGCTAAATTTGAATTGACGCCGCCGATTAAGTGATATATAATTTTCGGCGAATGATTCAGAAAAATTTCAGTCTAGCTTGTAGCTTGTAGCTTGCAGTGAATAGAAAAATTTCACTATAGAGTTTAAAGCTTGTAGCTTGAAGCTAACAAAGGAGAAAAATTTTTATGTGCGGAATTGTCGGCTACATCGGCGAAAGTAAAGCAATAAGTTTTTTGCTGGACGGTTTAACGAAATTGGAATATCGCGGCTACGATTCGGCGGGCGTCGCCGTGATGAACAACAAAAATATTTTTGTTGAAAAATCCGTCGGTCGATTGGATTCGTTGAAAGAAAAATTGCGCAACAGAAATGTTGACGGCACGATTGGAATCGGACACACGCGCTGGGCAACGCACGGCAGACCGTCGGACGTAAACGCTCATCCCCACACGGATTGTCATGGAAAATTTGTCGTCGTTCACAACGGAATTATCGAAAATTTCATGCCGTTGAAGGAAGATTTAATTTCGCGCGGACACAAATTTATTTCGGAGACGGACACTGAAGTTGTCGCCCACCTTCTGGAAGAAAATTACACGGGAGATTTTGTCGACGCCGTCAGAAAAGTTTTGTCGTTGATTGAAGGATCGTACTCGTTGGTTTTCATGTCGACGGAAAATCCTGATGTTTTAATCTGCGCGAAACAAGAAAATCCTTTGGTTATCGGACTGGGCAAGGGCGAAAATTTTAGTGCGTCGGACATTCCGGCAATTATTTCTTACACGCGCGAAACTTACATTTTGAACGACGGGGAAATTGCAATCGTCAAGAAAGATTCTGTACGCGTGGTAGATCGTCGCGGAGAAGTTATCGACAAGAAAATTTTTCACGTAACGTGGAATGCGGAGGCGGCTGAAAAGGGCGGCTACGAACATTTCATGCTGAAAGAAATTAACGAGCAACCTAAGGCGGTGCGTGACACGATAAGCAAACGCATTGCGAAGGACGGCGCGTCGATAATTTTGGACGAGTTGAACTGGGACAAAAATTTTCTTGACAGCATAGATAAAATTTATATCGTTGCTTGCGGCACTGCTTACCACGCGGGACTTGTGGGGAAATTTTACATTGAACGGTTGGTGCGAAAACTTGTTGAAGTGGATTTGGCTAGCGAATACCGTTACAGAAATCCGATTGTCGACGAAAAAACTTTGGTGATAGTCATCAGCCAATCCGGAGAGACGAGTGACACTTTGGCGGCGTTGAAAGAATCGCGGAGATTGGGCGCAAAAACTTTGGCGATAACAAACGTCGTGGGCTCATCTATCGCGCGTCAAGCCGAATATGTCATTCACACGTGGGCGGGTCCGGAAATTGCCGTCGCGTCGACGAAAGCTTACACCACTCAATTAATTTTGGTTTTCATGTTGGCGTTGTACATGGCGCAGATTAACGGAACGTTGCCCGCTGAAAGAATCAAGGAATTAATTTGCAAGCTGAAAAAAATTCCCGCGCAGATTAGCGAAACTTTGTCTGACGTTGATCCGATAAAAACTTTCGCGCGGAAGTACGGATTTAATGAAGACGTGTTTTATATCGGAAGAAGTTTAGATTATTGCGTTGCGTTGGAAGGCGCGTTGAAACTGAAAGAAATTTCGTACATACATGCGGAGGCTTATGCGGCGGGCGAACTTAAGCACGGGACTCTGGCGTTGATTGTTGAGGGCGTCCCCGTCATCGCGTTGGCTACGCAAAAAAGTGTTTACGAAAAAACTTTGTCGAACATCAAGGAAGTCAAAGCGCGTGACGCTATCGTAATAGGAATTGCGGCGGCGGGCGATACGGAGCTGGAAAAATATCTTGACCATGTAATTTTCGTGCCGGACACCGACGAACTTTTAATTCCGCTGTTGACTGTCGTTCCTCTGCAACTTTTAGCGTATTACGCGGCGATAACTCGCGGCTGTGACGTTGACAAGCCACGTAATTTGGCTAAGTCCGTGACGGTGGAATAAAATTTGGAATGTACCATGAGTGAAAGAGTTGAAATTTTGGGCGTGAAAGTTGACGCGGTGACTATGGCGCAAGCCGTTGAGTGCGTTGAAAAACTTATCGCCGCAAAAAAAAATTCAATCGTCGCGACTGCCAACGCGGAAATGTTGATGCGGGCAACGCAGGACGACGAACTTAAAAATATTTTGAACGCGGCGGAATTAGTTGTGCCTGACGGCGCGGGAACAGTTTGGGCGGCTCATCATCTCGGCTACGAAATGCCCGAACGCGTCGCAGGTTTTGATTTGGTGCAGGAGCTCATGAAAATTGCGCCGTCGAAGTCGTACAAATTTTTTCTCTTCGGTTCAGCCCCCGACGTTGCCGAAAAAGCTAAACTCAAGGCGGAGGAACTTTATCCCAACATTCAAATCGTCGGCACGCGCAACGGCTATTTCACGGCGGCTGACGAGCCCGAAATTATCGCGCAAATAAAAAATTCCAAGCCGGATATTTTACTTGCCGCGTTGGGTGTTCCCAAACAAGAAAAGTGGTTGGCTGCGCACAAGGACGAATTGAATGTTCCCGTCAGCATTGGCGTCGGCGGAACTTTTGACGTTATGGCGGGCGTCGTCAAGCGTGCGCCGAAGTGGATGCAACGCGCCAAACTTGAATGGCTTTTCCGTGCGCTGTTGCAACCGAGCCGCGCAGGTCGTCTTATCGCCTTGCCGAAATTCGTTTTGAAAGTTCACGCGTCGAAGAAAAAATAATCTCTGGAGAGTGGATCACTTGAAAATAATTCAGGAAGGATATTACTTTGCGGGAGTTGCGCTCTTTATTGCGCTCTTCGTGGGAATTTTACTTAGTCCTTACGCGTCAATTCCGTTTTTGGTTTTGGCGTGCTACTGCATTTATTTTTTCAGAAATCCCGAAAGAAAAATTCCTGTCGACGAAACGCTGATTGTTTCGCCCGCCGACGGAACTGTTCAAGATGTCGTTTACTTGGGCAACGACGAATTTGTAAATTCTCCTTGCACAAAAGTTATAATTTTTCTTTCAATCTTCGACGTGCACGTTAACCGCAGTCCCATTGCCGGCGAAATTAAGTTGCAAAAATATATTTGCGGAAGGTTTCGTCCCGCCTACAAAGATTCTGTCGGCTTTGAAAACGAACGGCATTTAATCGGAATTGAAAATGAAAAGTTGCGCGTTACCGTCACGCAGATTGCCGGAATTTTGGCGCGGCGAATCGTCAGCTGGGTTACTCTCGACGACAAACTTGAAAAAGGCGAACTTTACGGCTTGATTCGTTTCGGCTCGTGCACTGAAATTGTCATGCCTGAAACGGTTGAAGTTTTGGTGTCGAAAGGCGAAAAAGTTCGTGGCGGCGAAACGATTATCGGCAAACTTAAACAAACTGCTACGGCGGACGCGGGCGACGATATTTCGGGAGAAACGCAGGAAGAAAATTTGTACTAGCTTAAAATTTTTTGTCAAGGGGGGATTTTTCGTGAAGAAACGCAAAAGAAAAAAACTTCGCGACAAGTTCACGGATGCACTTGGCGAAGAAATTTCATCTAGGGAAAATTTGAATATCGAAAAGAAAGAACAGGAACGCTTAAAAAAAAATACCGTGCCAAAAGTAAATTTGGCTAAGGCAACTGCTGAAAAAAATTTTGAATTGCCTGAACAAAAACTTGAAACTTCGGAACAAAAACTTGAAACTGCTGAAAAAAAAATTCAGCCGCCGGAACTTCCACAAAGTGAATCGCAAATTGAAATTGTGCAAGTTGAAGTTGATCCGAAGTTGGAGCAAAAAATTTTTGAGGAGGCAGACAATAAATTTCTGGAAAATAAAATTCGTCGACCGCGCAGAAAACTTACGGCTGAAGGAGACCCCGCGCCGCCGCGTCCGACTTTTCGCGTCAAAGCCATGCAGGAACGACTTGCGGAAAAGTCCGTCGACGACAAAAAAAGTACAAGTAAAGACTCCGACTTACGCCGCAACCTTACCCGCGCAGAAATTACCGGCGCAGTCATTTCCGCCGTGATGCTGGTTTACTCCGCCACAACTTTGGATAAGCCGCTATTTTTTTTGGCAATGTCGCTCCTCACGCACACTGTCCGCCCACTCATCGGCTCATTTTTCGGCAAGTACAACCGCCCCGTGCAAAACGCTCTGCGCGGATTCAGCATTACAATTTTTTTCGGCGCGCTACTTCTCTTAGTCATCTAGCTCTTCGCCAAAAGCGAAATAATAGCCGACTCTAAAACACTCCTGCAAGAACGCTTTATCCTCCGAATTTTCAACTTTCGCTATCGGATTCATCGCACTCGTCGCATTGAAAAAATTTCTTCCGTCGAAACAAAAACTTTGTTCAGTGGCTACAGCATTTTTCGGCGTCACGTTTTGCCCGATTGGAAAAATTCTCTGCGTCCAACTTCGCTTGCCGCGCACATCGCTTTTCACTTCAACGGAATATTTGTCCAAGAAGTACGCGCTACCCTTGTAGAAGGCAATAAAAACCCTATTTTTGTCGTAGGAAACTCTTTCGGGAGATGCCGCCGGCAATTTTTTATTGTCCGCCAAAATTGCTTTCAACTTCGCTTCAAACCGCGTCATCTCCGTCCAGTCGCTTTTGAACATCGGCAACTTTGTTTCTTCGACAGTCAATTTTTTGTTCACTGTAATTTTTGGCAAGTCATACGCTTCTGCTGTACCGGCTAAAATAAATCCGGCTAAAAGCGCAATGGCAACGGTTTTATAAATCATCAAGTCACCGCCTAGACGGGGCGATTTCAACATCGCTCAAGGATTTTTCATTCACGAAAAAATTTTTTGCGTCAGAATTAGACGCCAACAATTCAGGATTTTCAAACTTGTTGCCAATGACTTCCAGCTGCCAATCCTTGATTTCGCGCAACGATTGAGTGAGTTGACCGCTGCCATAACGCAACATAAAACAGCCATGCTCAAACTCTACGATGCCTACGCGCCCATCTGAAAATTTAACGATGTCGTCTTCATAAATTTCCCTGCCATCTTTGTCAAAAATTCCGGTGAACTGCCCAATGGTTTCAGCTTCCACGCGGTAACCCTCGTAACCGTTTTCATAGACAAAAATATGTGCCTGCGGTCCCGGATCGCCGTACGTTCCGCGTTTCAAATAAAAACCATAGATCCAAACTTTTTTTGTGTCCCAAACTTTTTTTGTATCGCCGCCGAAAATCTGAAACTTTTTCAGCCCGCGATATTTTATTTCTCGCTCAGCCATAAGTACCACCTTCGATAGCCTTTAAAAGTTTTGGCACATTGTACAACAACTTCTTATAATTTTCAAGATATTTGAGCTGTATAAAAGCCATGAATTAATTATGAAATTTTGCACTGAATCAAAAAAAATTTGAAATTGGCGTCTGAATGGTGTAAAATTTATGAACGTTGCAAAAGAAAAATTTTTTGTCGAAGAGGTGAAATTTTTTGACAATCACTAAAGACATGAGCATTGCGGAAGTTGTGCAAAGTTATCCTGATACGATTCCGGTGTTTCTTTACGCGGGCATGGGTTGTTTCGGCTGTATGGCGGCGCGCTTTGAAAACATTGAGCAAGGCGCGTTGGCTCACGGCATTGACGTTGACTCGTTGGTTGACGCCTTGAATGAAATTGTGAATGCGCCTGACGAACCAAACGCGGCGGTCGCTGAATAAATTTCCGCAAGCACATTATAAAAAACGTTCCTTTCTTTCGATTGGAACGTTTTTATTTTTGTCAAAACTTTTTAGCCACACTTAATTTGATAGAATTGCAAAACTTTGATTACAGAATGAACTGCGACAAATCGCGATTCTTAGCAATTTCCTTTAAGCGTTCGTCGACGTACTCCGCATTGATGCTGACGCTCGTCTTTCCTTCCTTAACCATGTCGGGGGCGTCGAAAGAAACTTCTTCAAGCAATTTTTCAAGCAAGGTGTGAAGTCTGCGCGCGCCAATATCCTCCGATTGCTCGTTGACATCGTAAGCCATCTCCGCAATTCGCCCGATAGCATCGCTTTCAAACTCAATCTCAAGCCCTTCAGTTTTCAAAAGTTCCTTGTATTGCTTAATCAAAGCGTTCTGCGGCTCAGTCAAAATTTTTTCAAAGTCTTCCTTCTTCAACGACTTAAGCTCAACGCGAATGGGGAAACGCCCTTGCAATTCCGGAATTAAGTCCGAAGGTTTCGCCGTGTGGAACGCGCCCGCCGCTATGAAAAGTATGTGATCCGTTTTAACCGGTCCGTACTTCGTCATGACGGTTGAGCCTTCGACAATCGGCAAAATGTCACGCTGGACGCCTTCACGGCTTACGTCAGGTCCTGCGCTTGATCCTTTCACTGCAACTTTGTCAATTTCGTCAAAGAAAACAATTCCGCTACGCTCGGCAAGTTTAACCGCCGTCTCCGCAACTTCTTCCATGTCTATAAGTTTTTCTGCCTCTTCTTGTTCCAAAATTTTCCGCGCGGCAGCAACAGTGACTTTGCGTCGACGTGTACGTTTCGGCATAACGCTACTAATCATGTCCTGCAGATTATCGCCCATGCTTTCAAGACTTGAGCCGGAAAACATTCCAACCATTGGCTTGGCATGGTCAGCAACTTCAAGATCAATTATTTCATCTTCCATTTTTCCTGCGGCAAGACGTTTACGAACGTACTCACGCCCTGCGTTGGTATCCGTCTGCTCTTCGTTGTTTTCTTCTTCAGACTCATTGCCGCCGCCAAAAAGTTTACTCAACGGATTTTGCGTCCTCTTCGGCTCGGGTACAAGAATATCCAACAATCTTTCATTGGCATTTTCAGTAGCCTTCGCCTTGACTTCTTCCGTCTTTTGACGACGCACCATGCGAACGGCAATTTGCATGAGGTCACGGATAATTGATTCAACATCGCGCCCAACGTAACCAACTTCAGTAAACTTCGTCGCCTCAACTTTGACGAACGGAGCTTTAACTAATTTTGCAAGACGACGGGCAATTTCAGTTTTGCCCACGCCGGTTGAACCAATCATCAAAATATTTTTTGGTATAACGTCATCGCGGATGTCTTCAGCAAGTTTGCGACTGCGCCAACGATTTCTTAGCGCGATTGCCACAGATTTTTTTGCTTCGTCCTGCCCCACGATGTATTTATTGAGTTCCTCTACGATTTCTCGCGGCGTTTGCTCATTTACTCCGAGTTCCTGCGGTTGAGTTACTACTTTTACAGCTTTTTTTCTTGCCACTAAAAAGACTCCTTTCTTAGATCGCCAGTTAGACAGATCACCAGATCACTAGTACCCTAACCGGCGATCTGGCGATCTGGCGATCTAACCCACTACATATAATCGATTGAAGATTTGCGTTTCTCCTGTTTCATAAATCCAAGTTTTTCAGCTACCAACTCGACAATCACGAAGAAGACGGGAATTAAAAATATTCCCATTGCCGTAGCGAAAAGCATTCCGCCGACAACCGCAACGCCCATTCCGTTACGCGCCGCCGAACCCGCGCCCGACGCCATTGCCAACGGCAAGCACCCGATTATAAATGCCAACGACGTCATCAATATTGGGCGAAGACGCAACCCCGCCGCTTCAATCGCCGCTTTAACCGGACGCATCCCCCTATCAACGCGGACCTTTGCAAACTCGACGATTAATATTGCATTTTTCGCCGCCAAGCCGATTATCGTGATAATTCCGATTTGCATGTAAACGCTGTTCTGCAAGCCGGCATTTTGTATGCCGAAATATCCTTCAATCATCGCCAACGCATATTCGGAAAATACCGCGCCGAAAATTCCCGTCGGCACTGTGAACAATACCGCGAAAGGAACTGACCAACTTTCATAAAGTGCCGCCAACATTAAGAAGACGAAAATTAACGCCAACGCCAAAACCTGCATGGTTGAGCTGGACGCTTTTTTCTCTTCGCGCGATTGCCCCGACCATTCGATATTAAATCCCGTGCCCGCCTCTTCGCGTACGACTTCTTCAATGGCTGTTAACGCCTCGCCGGAGCTGTAACCTTGCGCCGCGTTGCCTTGAATTTGCACTGCGCGGGAAATATTAAATCTTGAAATTTGCGTGGGACCTGTGCTAAGTTTCGGCGTTATCAAAGTGTCCAAAGGAATTTTTTGCCCGTCTGAACCTTTGACGAAAATAAATTTCGCCGAATCAGCCTCCGAACGGTAAAGAATATCCGATTGCAACACAACTTTGTAAGTGCGCCCAAATTCGTTGAAGTCATTGACTTGCATGCCGCCGAAGTTTAATTGCTACGCCGTGAAGATATCGCTCAATTCCACGCCGAGAAGTTTAACTTTTTCACGATCTATTTCATATTCGACGGTTGGGGAGGCAATGTTAAATGTCGTGCGGACGCCTTGAAGTTCAGGACGCTGATTCGCCTTTGCAACGATTCGCCCGACAATTTCGTTAAGTTCCTCATTTGTGTGCCCCGCCATGTCTTGAAGTTGCATTGACCAACCGCCGACGTTGCCGAGACCTGGCAGAGCAGGCATGTTAAACGCGATAACCATAGCCTCCGGCGCGTATTGTGCACCGAGCCTGAACATCGTACCTATGCAAGCGTCGATTGACGCTTCTTTTCCGCGTTGTCCCCAAGATTTCAAACTGCAAACGATAATTCCCGAACTGGGTTTTGAGCCGCCGGAAAGAATGTCAAAGCCGACTGCCGTCATGCATGCTTGAAGTCCAGGCATTTCTTTCATAACCGCCGCGCCAAGTTTGTTAATCGTTTCCTGCGTGTGATTCATCGACGTTCCTTCAGGCAGACTTACCGCCGTCATGAAAAATCCTTGATCTTCCTCCGGCACGAAGGTGGAAGGCAAGCGGACGTAGATAAATCCCATTAAAATACAAACTACAACCAAGCAGACAAAAGCTAAACCGGATCTTTTTATAAAACCTGCAACGATTCCGACGTAAGAATTTTTTGTGCGTTCAAACCAATTATTGAATCCGTCGAATGCTTTATCAAAAATATTTTTCTTTTTCTCGGGGTCTTTCGGTTTCAAAATCAACGCGCAGAGTGCCGGCGTCAAAGTCAACGCCACGAATGCCGACAAGCCCATTGAAATTGCTATCGTCAACGCAAATTGCTTGTATAAAACGCCCGTCATACCGCCCAAAAATGCAACGGGTACGAAGACCGCCGCCAATACAAACGCTATCGCGACAACAGGTCCTTGAACTTCGTCCATTGCGCGTTCCGTTGCGTCGACAGGCGTCAATCCGCTTTCCATGTGATGTTCGACGTTCTCAATGACAACTATCGCGTCGTCGACGACAAGTCCGATTGCAAGCACCATTGCAAAAAGCGTCAACGTGTTTATCGAAAAGTCCAGCAACATGAATGAAGCGAAAGTTCCAATCAGTGAAACGGGAACTGCCAACAACGGAATTAACGTCGCGCGCCAACTTTGCAGGAAGACGAAGATAACGATAACGACCAACACCAACGCTTCAATGAAAGTGTGAGCAACTTCCTCGATTGATTCACGAATATAATCCGTGCTGTCAAAAATTTGATCCACCATTAAGCCGGGCGGAAGATCCAACTTTGCTTGTTCAATAATTTCGCGAACTTCTGCTACAGTCGTCATGGCGTTTGCGTCACTCGTCAACTGAATGCCGAAACCAACCGCCGCTTGTCCGTTAAATTTACTGACGATATTGTACGCTTTTTGTCCCGTCTCAATTCGTGCAACATCTTTCAGACGAACAAAGCTGCCTTTGCCGTCGCTTTTCAGAATGATATTGCTAAACTCCTCAATCGTCGTCAAGCGTCCTTGAATTTTGCCGGTGTACTGTTTTTCCTGCCCGTTACTTACAGGCATTGCTCCGATAGTGCCCGCCGCCGCTTGTTGATTCTGTTCGTTAATCGCGGCAACAACTTGCCCGACCGTCAAGTCAAGTTCAGCAAGTTTATCGGGATTGAGCCAAATGCGCATTGAATAATCCGCGCCAAAAATTTGAATGTCGCCGACGCCGTCAACGCGTTTAACTGCGTCCATAAAATAAATGTCCGCGTAATTTTTCATGAAGGCGCGATCGTATCTTCCGTCTGGAGAATACATCGCCAACGTCAGTGCCATTTGATTGGAAGATTTACGAGTTGTGACACCTATCGATTGAACTGCGCTAGGCAAACTTGCATTCGCAACGGCAACGTTGTTTTGAACTTTAACGGAGTCCATGTCGCTGTCCGTGCCGACTTCAAAGACGACAGACAAACTGTAGCGTCCCGTGTCGTCAGAGTTGGAACTCATGTAGTCCATGCCCTGCGTGCCGTTGACTTGCTGTTCAATGACTTGCGCAATAGTTTGGTCGACGACTTCGGCATTTGCTCCCGTGTAATTTGTACTTACCGAAATTGTCGGCGGAGAAATTTGCGGATATTGAGCAATGGGCAGTTGTATTCCCGCCAAAATTCCGACGAGTACGATTATTAATGCAACGACTATTGCAAAAATCGGTCTGTGAATAAAAAATTTTGCCACTATATCGCCTCCTTTTTTAGCTGTTAGCTTTTAGGTTCTAAAAATTATTTCAACTTCCATTGCTGGAAACGCCACTCCTTAATTCACACATTTACTCAACGTCTCGCCGATATTTTCGCGAATGACAAGTTCTGCAATTTTGTCCGCGCGGGTTTCGCTCTTGTTAATCAGAATCAAATGTTCGCCATGAAAATAATCCACAAGTCCCGCCGCAGGATAAACCACAAGACTTGTCCCGCCGATAATCAACGTGTCCGCTTCAGCAATGGCACGTATCGCCGCCGTCAAAACTTCGCTGTCCAAACTTTCTTCGTACAGCACAACATCAGGCTTGACAATTCCTCCGCAACTTTCGCAGTATGGAATCGGACAATTTTCCAAAATGTATTCGACGCCGTATTTTTTGCCGCACTTCGTGCAGTAACTTCGACGGATTGAACCATGCAATTCATAAACGGTTTTTGAGCCCGCCAACTGATGAAGTCCGTCAATATTTTGCGTGACTATTGCCGCCAAATTTCCGCGCCGTTCAAGCTCGGCAAGCGCAATGTGTCCTGCGTTGGGTTTGGCGTCAAGGTAGACAAATCTTTTGCGGTAGAAGTCAAAAAAATCTTCAGGATGCTTGACGAAAAAACTGTATGACGCCATTTGTTCGGGGCTGAATGTTTTATGAAGTTTTTGATTGTAAATTCCCGTCGCGCTCCGAAAATCCGGAATGCCCGATTCAGTCGACATGCCTGCGCCGCCAAAAAAAACTGCGCGGCTACTCTCCGCTAAAATTTTTCTGAGCTTTTCAATGTCCGTCATACAATCACCTCGTTTTAGCTTGTAGCTTGTAGCTTGTAGCTTGTAGGAATTTATTTCAAGTTTCGTTTTGCCAACGCGTCAAAATTTTTCAAGAGATTTAATTCATGTTCTAAGTCCGTGAATCCTTGCCAATAATTATTCATTCGGAAAACCAACATAATCTGCGGAATAATTTTTATCAACGCCTCACGAATGTCATCAACAATCGGATAATCCATTGACAAAATTTCCGGCATCTCATCAATCAGCAAAAATATATCCGACAAAATAAAGCCCGAGTAAAGTGCTCTGCGAACGGCTTTAAGCGAAAGTTCTTCAAAAAATTTCGCGCCGTCAACGCTGATGAAATTTTCTTTAAGGTAGGACGCAACCCGCAGACAGGTTAGGAAATTTTCAATCTTCCCGCCAAAAAAATTTTGCGGCGTACTGTTGAGGAATATCGGAAAAAGATTTTGAATAAGTGCGTTTACCAGCCGCCCGTGATTAATTCGTTTTGAGGGAAATAGTTTCTCTATACCCCCCCCCGTTGGGAATTAGCGCATTATACCTAGCTTTTTGGTACATTAAAATTCCGTCGTCAAATTCTTTGTTATGTGCGGCGGGCGAAAAATTTTTCATGCTGTACTTATTGTCCGCAAAATCTGCGTTGCCGCGCTGAACTTTTTTTTCGTATTCTTCACGAGACTTGGAATGATAGTGATTCATAACGATTTTTTCAGTACTCACGGGAAAACTTGAAAAACTTTGCACAAGGTTACCATTTTCATTTATCGCGCTACAACCGTCAAAATAAGTTGGCGCATGCGGTTGAGTGAAAAATTTTATTTTGCGCGGATTGGCAATAGTTTTGACGGCGGCACTGCCACTTTTTAAACCGGGTGCCCATGAAATATCCGGAGTGAAATCATTTCCTGCTCGCCGAGTGAATCTTTCCAAAACACCAACGCTGTAATCCGCCTTGTCCATTCCGTTTGAACCGTAGGCGTGAATGTTGACGGCAAGCCCCGCCGCGTCGGTGTGAACAGAAAAAATTTCGTTGACAACTTCAACTATGGTAGATTTACTTTTTGGGAAAATAAATTCGTCAGCGTCAATGAACGCCATATAACGACAAAAATGCCGAAACTTTTTAGCGGCGTCGATGTAAGCTTCCATTTGCCGACACTTGCCGCCGAAAAAAATATAAGTGACAATGCCCGCGTCAATGTACGGCTGAAGGATTTTCTTAAATTCCGTTGTGCTGTCGTTGTCGTAGATGTAAAAATGATCCACGCCGGCCAAAAGATGATAATCAAGCCACTCTTTAACGTAAGGCTCTTCGTTTTTCATAATCGCAACGACGGCTAAATTGTGTAGGAATAAATCTTTGTCCACCATAAATTATTTTTCTCCTAGCGATTTAAATTACTCGGCGAATTCGGGCTGTTCAGCGGCGCACTCATGTTAGCATCGGCACTGTATTGGCTCTTCACGTCAACGAGAGTAAAGCCCATTTCACCGGGCGTCACCGTCGTTACTGCAAGGTCGACGCCTTCGCGCAGATTCGTCAAACCTTCGACAACAATGGTATCTTTCGGCGTCACGCCTTTTGTGACAACGTAGTAACTTCCTACCCTTTCGCCAAGTTCAACGTCCCGCGCCTCCGATTTATTGTCCGCGCCAACTACCATGACAAAAGATTTTCCCAAAAGTTGCTGAACTGCGCGTTGAGGAACTAAAACTGCGTTGGGAATAGTTTCGCCGGAAAGTTGAACACGAGCGAACATTCCCGGTATCAGAGCACCGCCTGGATTTGGGAAGATCGCTTTCATCACGAGAGAACCGGTATTGTTGGCAAGTTCTCTGTCAACTTCGACAACTTGTCCTGCGTAGGGATATTGATTGCCGTCCGTCAACGTGATTGAAACTTGCATTTGATTTCTGTCCGTCTGATTGGATTGCCCCGTTATGAATTTCAAGTACTCCGCTTCACTGATTGAAAATTGTGCAAAGATAGGATCTATTGAACCGATTGTAACCAGCGTCGTTGTGCCTGCGGCGGCAAAAGTTCCCATCGCCACGTCGTCAATGCCGAGCTTTCCGGAAATTGGCGCGTAAATTTTTGTGTCGTCAAGATTTTCTTTCGCCGTCTTGACAGCCGCTTGGCAGGCAACTATTGCCGCCTCATTTGCCGCGCACAATGCCTCGTTTGCGCGAACCGTCGCCGCTTGAGTTGAAACGATTTGTTCGGCGATTGCCTGTTCTTTCAAAAGTTGTTCGTCACGCTGGAGGTCAATCAAAGAATTTTTGTAAGTTGCTATCGATTGTTGCAACACGGCTTCGGCTTGCGCTAAATCGGCTTGCGCCTTAAGTATCGCCGATTCATATTGACGGGAATCAATTTTAAAAAGTAACTGTCCCGCTTCTACGTAATCTCCGCCCTTACAATATTTTTCAACAATATTTCCGTTAACTTTCGATTGAACTTTTACTTCCTCTACGCCGACAAGTTGTCCGGCAAATTCGCTTATAAGTGGCGTATTGCGTTGAATAACTTTCATCGCCTTAACTTGTTGCGCTTGCATTTGTCTTGCCTGCTGTTGGTTATCTTCGTCGCCGCAACCGGTTAAGACAGTCGTTGAGAGAAATAACGCTGTCGCCACCGTTAATATTTTCTTTTTCGAGAAAAACAACTTACCTTCCCTCCGTTTCACTATTTCGGTAATTTTAAAGTCTGTATCTTTAAAAGTCAATCATTTTAGCCGTTATAAAACTACAAGCTACAAGCTACAAGCTACCGGCTACAAGCTACAAGCTAACTAATAAACTTCCTTCAGCAAAGTTTCTTTACGAAATTCCGCGCAGTGACAATTTTTATTTTCAGCCGAAGTGTTAACGATTGTGTCAAGCAAAATTTTCCCGATAAGTGCCGCGTCGTCGAAAAAAATTTCCTTCATAACTTCATGAGACCATTCAAAAATTCCCTCGCCGTAATTCACAACGAAAGATAAATTTGCAAAGCACGCGCCAATTTCCCGCGCCAAGTAAACTTCAGGAGCTAAACTTTGTCCCACAATATCCGCGTAACCTTTCATCATGGAAATTTCTGCGGGACTTTCAAAATGCCTGCCGTCAGTCACGGCGTAAATTCCACGCTCAAAAATTCTGCCTTCAAAAAATTTTCGCGCCGCCGCCAATAAATTTTCCCTCAACGCGGGACAAAGTGCCTGCCGCATAATCAACAAAAATTTCCCGTCAAGTTGCACGTCTTTCCTTACGGACAAATCAAGATAATCATCAGGTATGACTAAATCGCGCGGATTAAGCAAACGGTTGACTGTGCCGACGCCGCATTCGGAAAAAATATTTTTTACGCCGGATTCACGGAAGAGCCAAAAAATTTGTCGCGAAGAATCAGCGCGAGTGACGCCACTTCGCCAGCCATGCATTTTACAAGTCAAAACTTTTTTCCCGTCAACTTCAAAAATTTTTATCGCGGGACTTTTTCCGTAAGGCGTCGTGAAAAATAAATTCTCCGACAAAATTTTCACGTCAAAATTTTTCTCCGTCACAAAATTGTTTGGAAAGTTGCTTGAGAGAGTTCCCGAGCCGCCGATTATCGCAAAATCTGCGCGCGGAATTTTTTCATTCAAATAAATCACTCCAAAAAAAAATCGCTAGCCAACTAGCGATCTAAAAACTATCGATCTATTGATCTAACGATCCATCGATCTATTGAATTGTCGCAAGATATTTTTTAATCTCGTCGCCGTCTTCCATTTCCATAACTTTATCAAGAATCCTCTTCGCTTCAGTCATGGTAATGTTGCGGATACGCTCTTTGACTTTCGGAATTGAAGGCGCGCTCATGGAAAGTTCTTTGATACCCATTGCCATCAAAATAATTGCCGCGTTGGGATCGGACGCCATTTCGCCGCACATTCCTGCCCATTTGCCTTCTTTGTTCGCAGATTCGATTGTACGTTTGATGAGACGAAGGACAGCGGGGTTGAAGTGGTTGTAAAGGTACGAAATTTGCGCGTTGCCTCTGTCGACAGCCAGCGTGTACTGAACGAGGTCGTTTGTGCCGATTGAGAAGAAGTCAACGTACTTTGCAAGAACCGGAGCCATTACCGCCGCCGCAGGAGTTTCAACCATTATGCCGACTTGAACGCTATCGGAATATTCCTTGCCTTCTTGAACGAGTTCACGTTTTGCCTCTTCGACAAATTCTTTGGCGTCGAGGAATTCTTTCACGTTGATAACCATCGGGAACATGATGGCGGCTTTACCGAATTTACCGGCGCGAAGGATAGCTTTAAGTTGCGGCAGGAAGAGGTCGCGGCGTTGCAAACTGATACGAATTGCGCGATAGCCCAAGAACGGATTCTCTTCGACGCCGACTTGGATATAGGGCAGGGGTTTGTCGCCGCCGATATCCATTGTGCGGATAACGCAGAGACCTTCGCCGTGCGTGACGGACGCGCAGTACTCGACAGCAGCTTTATATTCTTTGAACTGGTCTTCTTCTTTGGGAACGTCGGTTTTGCCCATGAAGACAAATTCGGAGCGGAACAGTCCGACGCCGGTTGCGCCAAAGTTTTTAACAGCGGCGTCAGCGTCAGCGGGC
>JAFSXD010000005.1 GCA_017444245.1 Selenomonadaceae bacterium
AACAGCGGTTTCAAATTGATTGACTTGGGCAAGGACGTTGAGTCGGAAAAAATTGTTCGTGCGGCTATTGAAAATAACGCGGACATTGTCGGACTTTGCGCGCTGATGACGACGACGATGATTCAAATTGATAAAGTTATCGCGGAACTTAAAGCGGCGGGAAGTTCAGCAAAAGTTATGGTCGGCGGCGCGGCACTCACTCAAGAATACGCGGACGCGGCGGGAGCTGATGCCTACGCTAAAGACGGCGTCGCGGCAGTGAAAATTGCTAAAAACATGATTGAGCTGGCTAAAAAAATTTTTTGATTCTGATACTTTCAAGCGTAGGGAAAAATGAATTTGCAATTTGACGAAACTTTGGCTGAAAATTATAGAAGTGTTCCGCAAAAAATTCGTGTTATGAGTGAAGTTTGGCTCGTTGAGAATTTATTTTGTCCTTGTTGCGGAAATAGTTGCATTGAAAAATTAAAAAATAATTCACCCGTTGCAGACATTTATTGCGGAAATTGCGGAGAAATTTTCGAACTTAAAAGCAAACGAAATTGTATCGGCTCAAAAATTGTAGACGGTGCTTATCGAACTATGATTGAGCGAATTAACAGCAATGTAAATCCCCATCTTTTCGTGATGAATTATTCAGCCCATTTTTCTGTCAAAAATTTAGTTTTCATTCCAAAATTCTTTTTCACTGCAGACGTTATCGAACGCCGAAGACCTTTATCCGCAAATGCAAGAAGAGCCGGTTGGATAGGTTGCAACATTTTATACAAAAAAATTCCGGAGCAAGGAAGAATTGAAATAATTCGTGACGGGAAAAAAATCGAAACGGATGAAGTCTTAAAACTTTACAGCCATGCCAAAAAATTGCAGACGGATAATTTAAATCTGCGCGGCTGGATGCTCGATGTTATTAACTGCATCAATGATATAACGTCAGAAAATTTTACACTAAAGGATATTTATAGATACGCCGACTTTTTGAAAAGCCGTCATTTTTATAATCACAACATTGAAGCTAAAATCAGACAGCAGTTGCAATTTTTGCGTGATAGAGGTTTTATCAAATTTATTGGTCGTGGAACGTATAAAAAAATATGAATTGGTGGTTAGGAATTATGTCCGAAACAAAAAATGATTCTGCATGGAAAAAATTTTTTGAAAAGCACGACGTACTCAAGAAGATTGAACGGAACGGGATTTTCAAAATATCTGAAAATGAAATTAGGGAGTTTAGAGAACCGCGCCTCGTGGTAAAATTTGATCATAAATTAAATTTGCCAAAAATTTTTCTTGAACACAAATTGTCCATTCTCCCAATAACGCGTGGAGATTATGCTATTGCGCACTTTGAAACTTACCACGAACTTGCGTCTGCAAAAAAACCTATTAAAAATTTTCAGTTACCAAGTCATATTCAAAGCTTGGATTTTAATAAGATTTTCAGCGAATCCATTGCGTTGAATGTTGCGTTTGCGTCCGGAATAATTGCAGATTTTATGGAAGATAAAAAAATTTTACTCACTGCAAAAGGTATACTATGCACAGGGAAATTTAATTTTGAAATAAATAGCCTTCAAGACGATTCAAAATATCGCGTTCAAGTGGAAAATTCTCAAAGAATCATAAATCTTTGTGAATTGCTCCATAATAAAGATTTGACTAAAGATGACATTACGCAGAAATATGATTTTGATGAAAGACAGGCAGATTATTATACTTCGGCGGCTCTTTATCTCGGACTTGTTGAAAAGAACAATGCGAAAGGCGTCAAGTACACTTTGAGCGCACCGGGCAAAAAAATTTTGTCGTACAGTTTCAAAAACCGTCAATTAGCGTACTGCAAATGTATTTTGTCACACAGAGTTTTTGCCAAAACGTTGAAAAAATATTTTCGCTCCGGAGAAATGCCTAGTAAGCGTGAAGTGGTTGACATTATGAAAGATTCTGATTTGTTCAATGTCAAAAGTGATGAAACTTTTGAGCGTCGTTCTTCAACTGTAAAAAGTTGGTTAAACTGGATTGTTGGCTTGATAAATGAATGAAAGTTATCTCAAGAAAAAATTTTGTAAAGGTTAGAAAATGCACCAATATTTATTTTTCATAGGTGATTTTCCGATTCGTTCTTACGGCGTCGTGTTGTCGATCTCAATATTTTTAGCGACGGGCGCGGGATATTTTTTTGCGAAAATGGACGGGCGCGGTTACGAAAATTTTTTAATCGACATCGGATTAATCGGCGGATTTTTCGGGCTGCTCGGCGCAAGATTGTGGGACGTTTTCTTTTTCGATTGGGACTACTATCAAAATCACGTGACGGAAATTTTAAACGTTTGGCAGGGCGGCATGGCAGTTCAAGGCGGAATTATCGGCGGGGTATTGGCGGGCGGAATTTATGCTTGGCGGAAAAATTTGGATGTGATTCATCTGGCGGACATTCTCGCGCCTGCAATCGTACTTGGGCAAGCGTTGGGGCGTTGCGCAAATCTTTTGAACGGTGACGCTTTCGGCATGCCGACCGGCGGAAATTTTGGAATAATTTACCCAGAAACTACTCTTGCTTATCGGACTTATGGAGCTCAACCGCTTTTTCCTGCCGAAGTTTGGGAATGTCAGCTTGACATCGTGATTTTTGCGCTACTTTTAATTTTTCGCTCAACAAATTACGTCAAAGGTCAATGTTTCGCGCTTTACGTCATGCTTTACGCGACGGCAAGATTTTTTCTTGAATATCTGCGCGGAGATTACACAAATTTGGCGTTCGGAATTTTGAAAAGTGCGCAGATGACCAGCGTCATTGCATTCACAATTTTTTTAGGAATATTCATTTGGTTAGGTGTCAGGCGTGAAAGAAAATAAAACGGCATTGATGAAGGCGACGGATCTTTTGGCGCGGCAAGAGCAAAGTTCAAATGCATTGCGAAAAAAACTTTTGGCTAGGAAATTTGACGCGACGGAAGTCGACGAGGCGATTGACAAACTTCAACGCTACAATTACTTGGACGATGAAAAAATTTGTACGCGGCAGTTTGAAAATTTGTACGCGGAAGGGAAATTAAGCGTTCGGCAAATTTGCGTGAAGTTGATTCAGCGCGGTTTCGATTCTTCGTTCGTCGAAAGTTTAATTCCGGAGGACAACGATGAACATGAATTTGACGCGGCAATTCGTGCGCTGGAAAAAAAATTTACTCCAAAAATTTTTGACGACGCGAAAGAAAATTTCAAGTTCAAACAAAAACTTTGGCAACATCTTGCGTCGAAAGGTTTCAGCGGGGAAATAATTTCAACCGCCATTGAAAAGTTTTTTGAGCAATAAAAAATCCCCATGAGTTGGGGATAAAAATTTTTTGAAGTCTCGGTGAACGGTCGAGATTTTTTTTTTTGCGTGTACAAAAATTATCTGAGATTCTCAATGTAGCGTTTCAAATCTTCGGCGGCTTTCAGTGCGCGTGAGAGATTCTGCGTAATTTCTGAAGTAGACGCTTCTTGTTCTTGGCTGATTGCGCCCGTGTTTTCGATCGTCTTGGAAATTTCGGTAACGGCATCATTCATTTGGTTAAGAGTGAGCTGAATTTTTTCCGTAGCTTCGCGAGATTGTTCAGCCAGTTTACGAACTTCTTCAGCGACGACAGCGAAACCGCGACCTTGTTCACCGGCACGTGCCGCCTCAATCGCCGCGTTCAAGCCGAGCAAATTGGTTTGACCTGCAATGTTCGTGATGAAGTCGATAACTTTTACCGTGTCCGCATTTTTTTCCTGCAAAAGTTTTGCCTGCTTGATTGATTCTTGTCCTGCCGACGCCAAAGTTTTTGCGCTCTTCGCAACGCGGTTGACGGTCTCGAAAACACCGCTCATTGCATTTACAATTTCTTCAATGGATTGTTTCAGGCGATCATAATTCTCCTGTTGCTGTTGATTGAAATCCGCCATAAATTTTCCCTCCAAAAATTATTTCCTCCCTAATTCAACGCGCCTTTGAAAAAATCCTTTACGTGAAGTCTTAGAAAAAAATTTTTTCAGCACCAACCGAAGTTGCGGCGGTGTGTCCGCTGTACAAAACAGTTTTGTCCGGCAAAGTTAAAATTTTTTCGCGAATGGACTTGAACAAAGTTTTCGTGTCGCCGCCGAGTAAATCCGTACGTCCGTAACTTTGCTTGAAAATCGTATCGCCGACGAAAGCAATTCCGTCCTGTTCGCTGTAATAAATCGCGCCGTCCTTCGTATGTCCCGGCGTGTGAATCAGTTCGACGTAAAAATTTGGATTACCCTCAACAGAAATTTTGCTGTGATCGGGCAAAAAAATTACGTCGTTTAAAATTATCGGCTCATCAAAATCATCTGAATAATTCCACGCGGGATTTGTGGCGTAAATTTTTCCTTCCTCGTGCATGACGGCGGGGATTTTTAATTTCTTCTGAATTTCGTTGACTGCGCCGATGTGATCGAAATGCCCATGCGTGATTAAAATTTTTTCTATGACGAAATTTTTATCCGCGCAGATTTTCAAAAGTTTTTGAGCCTCTTCGCCGGGATCTATCAAAAATCCGTGCAAAGTTTTTTCGTCGACGTAAAGATAGGAATTAACGTCAAAGTAGTAACCGACTTCAACTTTCAAAATCCAATTCAAAAAATTTCCCCCTAACTTTTGGGAACTAAGTCAGACGATTTCAATTTGCCTTCTTTGGCGCGTTGAGAAAATTCCGCCGTCGCCGTGAAAAGTACGTCGCTGGAAGAATTTAACGCCGTTTCGCATGAATCTTGAAGGACGCCGATAATAAATCCAACGCCTACGACTTGCATGGAAATATCGGAGGAAATTCCGAAACTTGAACATGCAACCGGAATTAACAAAAGCGATCCGCCCGCAACGCCCGATGCTCCGCAAGCTCCAACCGTCGAGATTATGCACAAAAGCAACGCCGTCGGCATGTCGACATAAATTCCCAGCGTGTGGGCCGTCGCCAAACTCAATACCGCAATGGTTATCGACGCGCCCGCCATGTTTATCGTCGCACCAAGCGGAATTGAAACCGAATACAAATTTTCATCCAGTCCCAAGCGTTTGCAAAGTCCCATGTTGACGGGAATATTTGCCGCTGAACTGCGCGTGAAAAATGCGTACAACCCACTTTCTTTTAACGTCGCAAAAACAAGCGGATAAGGATTTACTCTAAGCTTGAACCAGACAATTAAAGGATTCATGATTAACGCCACGCTGAAGAACGCGCCCAACAGTACCGCCAAAAGTTTTGCGTAGCCGACGAGTGCCGAAATTCCGCTGATGTTTATCGCGTCCGCAACAAGTCCCATAATTCCGAAAGGAGCAAAACGAATTACCCACTGAACAACTTGAGTAACTGCCTTCGCCAAATCTGCCAGCGCGTTATGAACTTCACTTCCCGCAGGACGAAGGGCAATTCCGATTATGACTGCCCATGCCAAAATTCCAATGTAATTTGCATTCGTCAGCGCGTTAATCGGATTGTCGACGATTTTCAAAACTAAATTTTGGAGAACTTCAACGATTCCTGAAGGCGGCGTTATCGTGGCGTCAGCAATTTCCAGAGTTAAAGTCGTGGGAAATAAAAATGACGCCGTAACCGCAACCAGTGACGCGCAAAATGTTCCCAACACGTACAACGAAACTATCGGGCGCATGTTCGCGCTGGATTCGGATTTTTGTGACAGCGCATTCATTACGAGGACGAAAACTAAAATCGGCGCAACTGCCTTCAATGCGTTTACGAAAAGTTTTCCGAACATCGCGATCGCGGGAACTACCGACGGTACAAAAATCGCAAGCAAAATTCCTATGACAAGTCCGACGGCAATTAATTTTATCAGTGCAGTCTCGCCATAAATTTTTCCAACCTTCGACAACAAAATTTATCACTCCCAAAAAAATTTAATCTCTTGCAAAAACTTCAGCCAAAATTTTTGTGCGGTTGTCAATGTATCTTTCAACGTCGCGCAAGTACGTCGACAAATCTTTTGCGTGAAAGGAAGTTTTCAAACGCATTGCCGAATTGTCCGGAACTTTTGTACTTGCCGCCGCGCCGACGCCCAAAATTATTTGTCGCTCGTCCATAATCTGAACGTTGTAAATGCACTCTGCGCCGCGCTTGCAGTAGCCGATATTTTCAATCGCGCCGCTTATGTAGCCCTGCCGATAAAGATAGTACGGAGAAAAATTTTTCCCGCGCAGAATTTTTTCCGCCGCATCCGCCATTCGCCTAACTTCCTCGTCGCTCGGCAATTCAAAATCCTCGAGCTTAGAAATTTCGTCGGCAAGTTGCGTCTGAAGTTTCGATCCGCGCTTCAACGCCAACGCATGCAACGTCACGTCATCAGGATCAAGTTCCAAAATTTTTTGAAGGCTGTCCATTACGTCATGAAATTTTTCTCCCGGCAAGCCAAGTATCAAATCCATGTTAATTTGCCAGTCGCCTGCCCGCCGCAATTTTTCAAAAGCCGTGACAACCTGCGCGGAAGTGTGCCGCCGCCCGATTCGCTCAAGAGTTTTGTCCTGCATGGTCTGCGGATTGACGCACACGCGGCTGACATGAAATTTTTTCATTGCGTCAATTTTTTCGTCGTCAATCGTGTCCGCCCTGCCGCATTCGACGGTAAATTCCTCGACGCTTGAATTATAAAACTTCGTCGTAACCTTTTCCAAAAGTTCATGAAAAAAATTCGCGGGCAAACTCGTTGGAGTGCCGCCGCCGATATAAATATTTTGAACTTGAAATCCGTAGCGTTGAATTTCCGCCGCCGCCGCGTCAATGTCACGTGACAAAACTTTCATGAATTCGGCAATTTTTTTTTCGTTCGGCAAAATGTTCGACGGGAAGGAACAGTACAGGCAACGCGTCACGCAAAACGGAATCCCCACGTACACGCTGATTTTTTTTTCGCCGCTTGAATTTAAAATCGGAATTTGACGCAACGCAACTTCTGTAAGCAACAAAGACTTTTCGTAGCTCGTCAAATATTCTGCGCGAAGACGGCGGGAAATTTTGTCGCGGTCAATGACGCCGTAACTCGTCACGCCAAAATTATTTCTCAACCAGCGATGAATAATTTTCGTTGGACGGACGCCGTGCATAATTCCGTAGGGGACGCCGCGCAGTTTCAAATCCCGCGTCAAAATCGTGTACAAATTTTTTTTGATGAGCCTATGAACTTCCGCGCCATGTCGTTCATCACTTCGCACAATCCCCGCCGTTTTGAAAACCTGCGTACCGAATTTATTTTCGACAATGAGCCGCGTCGAAACTTTTTCGCCCGCAACGTCGTTGAAAATTTGAAAGTCGTCAAAATCAAAATCGTTGTCGACAATCTCAATGTGGAAGGCGCGCAAAACTTCGCCGGCAATTTTTTTTACAACTTGATCGTCGCTGTTCAAAGAAAAATTTTTTATTCGCATGTTTAACTTTTTCTGCAATCGGAACAGTAGCCGAAAAATTTTACTTCGTGATTGAGTATTTCAAAGCCGGATTTTTTTTCTATCGTGCTTTCCAAATTCTCCAGCAAATCTTCTTCAAACTCAATTATTTTTTTGCACTTCAAGCAAATCAAATGATGATGCTGATGAACTTTCGGATCGGTTGAGGCAAGTTCGTAGCGCGTGCGCCCGTCGTCGAAATTTACCCGAGACAAAAGCCCCAGCGTGCTCAAAAGTTCCACGTTGCGATAGACCGTCGCCAAACCGAAATCGAAATCTTTTTTCTTCAAAACTTCGTAGACTTCCTCCGCGCTAAGATGCGGATCGTCCTCGTTCTCAATAAAAATTTGCAAAATTTCTTTGCGTTGCGGCGTCATCTTGTAATGATTTTCCGCTAACTTTTCGCGCAATTTCTGCAATCTGAAATTTTTGTCGCTCATAAATTTTCCTCCTAACTGCCGAAAAATTCATTTTCTGCGGCTATGCAGAGTGCGTGGTAAATCGGCAAATGAAATTCTTGAATGGTGTGCGCTGAATCGGCGGGCGTACAAATGGCGCAATCGGAAAAATTTTTTAACTTGCCGCCGTTTCGCCCTGTCAAAGCAATCGTCGTGAGCCCAAGTATCTTTGCAACTTTCGCGGCGTAAATTACATTTTCCGAATTGCCGGAAGTTGAAATCGCAAGGAGCACGTCGCCCTGTTGACCGAGTGCAAAAACTTGTTGAGCGAAAATTAATTTGGCGTCGCAGTCATTTGCAAAGGCGGTATTCAACGCGGTTTCATTGACGAGGGAAATTGCGGGCAGTGCGCATTGAAGATTGTCTTTGAAATAATTTGCGTCGTCGGGAAAAAATTTTTCTGCGCGTTTCAAAAAATCCGGTTGGAAGTTTTGAATATTTCGCGGCAAGATAAAACTTTTAATGAGTTCGCCGACGATGTGCATTGAATCCGCCGCACTGCCACCGTTGCCGCAAATTAAAAGTTTGTTGCCTGCGCGGAATCCTTCACAAATTTTTTCCGTCGCGATATTCAAATCGTCGCGGCAAATTTCCAGCGCGGGGTAACGTTCGATGAGTTCGCAAATTTTTTTCTTGGTGCTGTCTTTAATCACAACTCAACCGTTCAGTTTTAGAGCTTTAAGCTTTAAGCTTTAAGCTTCAAGCTTCAAGCTTTATTTAGCCAACGCCCAATTTTTTCCGTGATGAACGTCGACAATCAGCGGAACTTTCAGTGCAACAACATTTTCCATTGCGTCACGAACAATCTTTGAAACTTCGTCAAGTTCCTCCGCCGCCGTCTCAATTACAAGTTCGTCATGCACTTGCAAAATCAATCGACTGCGAAGGTGTGCCAATTTTTTTTCCGCGTGAATCATCGCCAACTTGATTATGTCCGCCGCACTGCCTTGAATCGGCGTATTCATTGCCATTCGTTCAGCCAATCCGCGCAGGTGGAAGTTGGAATTTTTTATCGCGGGAAGTTCACGCCGCCGCCCAAAAATCGTAGTAACAAAACCCGTCGCTCGCGCCTTCCAAATCATTGAGTCCAAAAAAATTTTCACTTTCGGATAACGCTCAAAATAAAGTTTGATATACTCGCCCGCCTCTTGTCTCGTTGTGCGAAGGTCGCGCGAAAGTCCGTAATCGCTGATGCCGTAGACAATTCCAAAATTCACAGCCTTAGCCTTGCGTCGCAAATCGGGCGTCACTTCGTCAATATTCACGCCAAAAACTTCCGCCGCCGTCCGCGCGTGAATATCTTGTCCGCTGTTGAACGCGTCAATTAAATTTTCGTCGTCGGACATGTGCGCCAACAATCTAAGTTCAATTTGCGAATAATCGGCGGACAATAAAAAATCGTAGCCGTCGCTTGGCTCGAACAGTGCGCGAATTTTTCTGCCCTCTTCGGTGCGAATCGGAATGTTTTGCAAATTCGGATCTGAACTTGAAAGCCTGCCCGTCGCCGTGACGGTTTGATTAAAATTCGTGTGGACGCGATTGGTTTTCGGATCAATCAAATTTTTTATTCCGTCAAGGTAAGTTGATTTCAATTTCGACAGTGCACGGAAATTTAAAATCTCCTCAATGATTGGATGAACGCCGCGCAGATTTTCCAAAACTTCAGCGTTGGTTGAGACGCCCGATTTAGTTTTCTTTTTTGTGTTCGTGAAGGCGGGCAAGTTCAATTTGACGAAGAGAATTTCAGCAAGTTGTTTCGGCGAATTTATGTTGAAGACTTCGCCTGCAAGTTCGTAAATATTTTTTTCAAGTTCGGCAATGCGTTCTTGCATTTCGACGGATTTTTTTTCAAGACTTTGCGTATCGACGAAGACGCCGCGACTTTCCATGTCCGCCAAAACTTTTGTGAGAGGCAATTCCACTTCGTCGTAAAGTTTTTTCATGTCCAGTTCGACGAGTTTTTCAGCGTAGAGTTTGCCGAGCTTTTCAATGGCGGTAACCTGCGCGGCGGGAGAATTATTCGGTAATTGCAAGCCGTCAAATTCCTGCGGAAAAAGTTTTTCGCAAGTGTACTCCGCCATTTCGGGGTAAATTAAATACGCGGCAAGTTCAACGTCAAAAATTTTTGAAGTGTCGGCAATTTCAATTTCATGCAAAAATTTTTTCAAACCGTTGACGAAAATTTTTCCTTCGTACTCGTTGAAAATTTTGGTTAGAAAATTTTTATCGGCTGAAAAAATTTCTCCGCCGTCAACTTTAACGACTCCCTCCGCGATTGAAAGACTTTGTGACGAAAAAATTTTATTCGCGTCGACTTCAGCGCAGATTGCCCCAACGTTCAAGAAGTCAACGGAATTTTCGGCGAAAAGATTTTCCGCCGCGTCGAAGAGTTCATGAATTTTTTTCTTGGCAACAGTCAAGGCGTAACGGTCGCAAAATTTATCAACGAGAGAAAAATTTGGTTTAACCCTAAACTTATCTGCGTCAAAAATTATGTTCGGCACTTCGCAAAAAATTTTCGCCAACTTCTTGCTAAGCGTTGCAATTTCGACGGAGGATTTCAAAGTTTCGCGAATTTTTTTCTGTGAAATTTTTTCGACGTTCGCCAAAATATTTTCCAGCGAACCGAACTCCAGCAAAAGATTTGTTGCGGTCTTCGGACCAATTCCTTTGACGCCGGGAATGTTGTCCGATGAATCGCCGCTTAGCCCTTTGAAGTCAACCAAAAGTTTTGGCGCAAAATTATATTCATCAAAAAATTTTTCTTCGGTGTACGTCACGTCAACGCCTTTGCCCTTCGTCAAGAGAACGCAGGTTGTATCATTGAGCAGTTGCAATGCGTCGCGGTCGCCCGTCACAATTTCTACGGAAAAATTTTTCGCTTGAGTTGCCAGCGTCCCGATAATGTCATCAGCTTCGTAATTGGGCGCGATTAAAGTTTGAATGCCGAGTGCGTCCAAAAAATTTTTGAGCAGAGCGAACTGCGCGGAAAGTTCATCGGGCGTGTCGTTGCGATTGGCTTTGTATTCAGAAAAAAAATCCGTCCGAAAAGTTTTTCTTGAGGCGTCGAGAGCAACAACAACCAAGTCAGGATTATTTTCGCGCAGGAGTTTTAAAATTTTGTTTGCAAAACCCGTGATTGCGCCGGTTGGTTCACCTGTTGGCGCATTGAGTGACGGGAGCGCGTAAAACATTCGATAGAGCACGCTGCTACCGTCGATAATCATGAATTTTTGCATTAAACTTCACCGCCCTTGACACGCGACGACGATTTATTTTTCATGTCTTCAAAAGGTTTGTCGACGTACTGTCCGCCGTCGTTGGCTTGCGGCTTTTCAGTGGCAGAAGGCTTTTCAATTTCGGACGGATTTTTATTTGTAGAGGGTTTTTCAATCGGATTATCTTTTGGATTATCTTTTGGTTTGTCCGCAGAACTTTCTTTAGGTTTATCCGTAGAATTTTCTTTTGGTTTGTCGTTGGGATTTTCAATCGGCTTAGGAACTTCTTCTGTGGGCGGCTTGATACTCATCAAGCTGATAATTTTTCCGCCGTTGGGATTATTTTTAAGACCGCCGTCAATGTTGAAAAGTATAACGGCGTCGTCGGCATTGCAATAAATTTGTTTTTTGAGGTCGTAGCCCGTGACTTCGCCGTAAGCAGTTTTCAAAGTGGATTCGGAGGCGCGCCATTCAATTTTCGTGTTGAGGGCGACGGCAAGGGGGACGACGGGAAGATAAGTTATCGAATCGCGGACAACTGCGCGGGAAATAAATTTTCGTCCGTTTATTTCGACAGGCGAAATCATTTTTCCGTTCAGCTCAATGTTGTAAGGTTTGCCAATAAAATTTGGTTCGCCGTCAGAACTTTTAATTTCGTTTGCAATTTCTTCTTCAGTGACGAAGGGCGCGACGCCGTAGGGCTCAATCCAACGGAGAACGTCAGCGACTTCAACTTTTTGCCAACCGTAGCCGTCGGGGTAAATGTAGTAAACAACATTATCGTCATCAGCTTTTTCAACGACGATTCTGTTGTAAGTGATTTCGACGGGCGTGTTGACTTCGACGTTGTCATAAAGTTCCTCAACATCTTTTTCGAGCATGCGAATGCAACCGTTGGAAACGTAGTAACCGATACTGTCGGGGCGATTCGTTCCGTGAATGCCGTAATTTCCTTGAATTTGCATCCATCGATAGCCGAGCGGATTTGAAGGACCGGAAGGAATTTCGTATTCGGGATCGGAAGGATCAATCCACGAAGGATTTACGGCTTTTTCCAAAATTTTGTAGTAGCCAACGGGCGTTGGAGTTGAAGTTTTTCCGAGACCTACTGAATACATTGAAATTTTTTTGTTGCCTTCGTAAAGAGTCAAAATTCTGCTGGCAGAATTGATGACAATTTTTTTTACGGGCGCGGTTGGTTTGGTGGGAACTTCCACTTTAGAATTTTCTTTCGTAGGATTTTCTGCAACAGTTTCAGCCTGCGCGGTCGGCATGGCGAACAAAAGCACCAATCCCAAAAAACCGGTCGCAATTTTTTCCGACAACCTACCCCAATCCATTACAAGCACTTCCTCTGAAAAAATATTACCAGCATACTACCATTAATGTCAAAAAATTACAACGGCTTTTCTAAAGTTGACGGCGCAAAATAAATGTGGTAGACTTCCAGAATTACGTCAACGCTCCGCTGGATTTTGGATCGATAGATCGATAGTTAGCTGGGGAAAATTTTTTAGAAACTACAAGCTACCAGCTACAAGCTAAAATCTAAAACCATGAGCGCAAGAGGAGGAAAATTTTTTTATGAACATCATCGAGATTCTTGAAAAGGAACAACTTAGAGACGACATTCCGCAATTCGGACCCGGCGACACCGTGAAAGTTCATGCAAAAATCGTCGAAGGCAACCGCGAACGTATCCAAATTTTTGAAGGCGTTGTCATCGGTCGTCAAGGTAGCGGAGTCCGCGAAATGTTTACCGTGCGCAGAATTTCTTACGGCGTCGGCGTCGAAAGAATGTTCCCTGTGCATTCGCCGCGTATCGAAAAAATTCAAGTCGTTCGTCATGGCGCAGTTCGTCGTGCGAAACTTTATTATCTGCGCAAACTCACCGGTAAAGCCGCACGCATCAAAGAAAAGAAAGTCGATCAGAAAAAAGATTAAACTTTTGTGCACAGTTCAAAATCTTTCTAGAGTATGCTAAAATTTCCCACGAAAAAATTTGTGGGAGATTTTTTTTCATGCGTAAATATATTTTCCGGCGATTGATTCAGCTCATACCAATTTTATTTGGCATAACTTTTTTTACTTTCGCAATGATGCAACTTTCCGCAGAAGACGCCGTCGACATGATGTACCGTCAATCCGGAAGTGTTTCAGAAGAAATCATGGCGGCGAAACGCGCAGAATTGGGATTGGATCAACCCTTCCTTGTTCAGTACGCAACATGGCTGAAAGGAATTTTAGTCGGCGATATGGGACGCTCCTTCATCAGCGGCAAATTAGTTTTTGAAACGTTCGCAGAAAAATTGCCCGCCACTTTTGCGCTAATGCTCGCGTCAATGTCACTGACAATTTTTTTCGCAACGCCGTTGGGAATTATCGCGGCAGTCAAGCAAAATAAATTTGTCGATTACATAATCCGTTGCTTGAGTTTCGTGGGAAATTCCATGCCAAATTTTTTTGTGGGACTGTTGCTGATTTACTTCCTTGCGTTGAAATTAAATTTGTTGCCGATAATTTCAAGCGGCGTGCAGGGAATTATCATGCCCGCGTTAACTTTGACAATTTCAATGGGCGCGAAGTACACGAGACAAATCCGCGCAGTTGTCCTTGAAGAATTGCAAAAGCCGTACGTGATTGGAGCAAGGGCACGCGGTGTTGACGAGTTCACAATTTTAACGAAGAGCGTTTTAAAATCCGCGTTGGTGATGATAATAACTTTGGTGGCACTTTCGACGGGTTCATTGCTCGGCGGCACGGCGATTGTCGAAACAATTTTCATGTGGGACGGCGTCGGCAAAATGGCTGTCGACGCAATTTTAATGCGCGATTACCCGTTGATTCAAGCGTACGTTGTATGGATGGCGATAATTTACGTGATTATAAATTTGCTGGCGGATTTACTCTATAGAAAATTAGATCCGCGTGTTGCTTACGAGGAAGACGCAAATGTTTAGCCCGCGTTATCGCCCGCTCATTCCCTACGTGACGTTGGCGGGAATTTTAATTTTCGTCGCGTTGTTCGCAAAATTTTTGACGCCGTACGATCCTTACGCTCAAGATTTGGAAGGCGCACTTGTCCCGCCGAATGGAGAAAATTTATTCGGCACGGATATTTACGGGCGCGACGTACTCTCCCGCGTTATCATGGGTTCGCAAGTTACAATCTGCGCGTCAATTTTGCTTTTGGCGACGATAACAATCGTGGGAAGTTTTATTGGCGCGATTTGCGGCTACAAGGGCGGCAAAGTCGATACAATTTTGATGAGGTTATCGGATATTTTTTTGGCGTTCCCGCAAATGGTTTTTGCAATCGCGGTGGCGGGAGTATTGGGCGGAGGACTTTTCAACGCGGCGGCGGCTCTTGCGATAATCGGCTGGACAAAGTACGCAAGAATTTCCCGTGCGCTCGTTTTGTCAATCAGAAAAATGCCGTACATTGACGCGGCGAAAATGTCCGGCGCAACTTCAGCGGGAATTTTATTTTCTCACATCATGCCGAACATTGCGGGAACAATTTTAGTGACGGCGGCGTTGGATATCGGCACGATAATCATGGAATTGGCGGGACTTTCTTTTTTGGGATTGGGCGCGATGCCTCCAACCGCAGAATGGGGCGCGATGATGAACAACGGGCGTTCGATGTTGCAGACGGCGTCTTGGGTAATCCTTGCGCCGGGCGCGGCAATTTTTTTTACCGTTGCAATTTTTAATTTGCTCGGCGACAAATTGCGCGACGTTCTGGACGTGAAAAGTTGAAAAATTTTTCTCTATTGCCCGCGTCGAAGGAAATTTTATTGCAACGTCGAAAAAGTCATAAGTCTAGCTTGACTGGTCGAAAAAATAAGCGTCAAGCATAAGGAGCAATGCCTTGCAGATAAAAGTTTTTAAAGCCGAAACGATGAAGGAAGCAATGGCGGCAATGAAAGCGGAGCTCGGCGAAGACGCCGTAATTTTGCACAGCCGCAAATACAAAAAGGGCGGGTTTTTAGGTTTCGGTGGAAAAGAAATTATCGAGATAACCGCCGCCGTCGAGGTCGTACCTATAGCGGACAGAGTACGTGGAATTTATAAAAAGCCCGTTCCGCAATCGCTACCTGCAGATTTAACTGAAGGCGGAGAAAATGCAGGCAGTGGCGCGGAAATTAATTCCACCTTTAATGATGATTTGCCGATAGACCGCCCGGACCAAAACGAAACTGAAGATCGTCCGCGTACCCAATCCGAAAAACTTGCCGAGACCGTTCGCAACGCGCAAAATCCAACTTTCGATGAAACGTTAGAGAACGAAGAAACTAAAGACGAACCGCCGCCCGTTGACGAAGAAAAAATTTCTGACGAAGAAAAAATTTCCGACGAAGAAAAAATTTCTGATGAAGAAAAAATTTCTGATGAAGAAAAAATTTCTGACGAAGAAAAAATTTCCGACGAAGAAAAAATTTCTGACGAAGAAAAAATTTCTGACGAAGAAAAAGTTTCAGGCGAAGAAAAAATTTCTGACGAAGAAAAAATTTCTGACGAAGAAAATGTTTCAGACGAAGAAAATGTTTCAGACGAAGAAGAAATTTCCGACGAAGAAAAAATTTCCGACGAAGAAAATCTTCCTGACGAAGAAAAAATTTCCGAAGAACAGGGAACAGAAAACGTCGAAGAAAATTTACCGCCGCTTGAAGACGAATTGTCGCCTGATGAAAATTTACCGCTTGAAGACGAATTGCCCGAAGACCAACAATTTATTGACGACATTCCGATTGATTCGCCGTACACCGAAGAGCAACCGGCTCAAGGATTTGGTTTCACGCCGGATCAGTTGGCTCAAGCTCAAGCCATGATGTTCGCGCAGTTCAATCAATATCAAATGGCGATGGCGCAAATGCAAGCTCAAGCTCAAGCAGAAGTTGCCGAAATGGCGGAGCAAATGCGCGAATTGCACCGCAGAAGATTATCGACGGCAGGCAAGACTGACACCGTTAAGCTTGCACGAATGACACCGGAGGAGAAAAAAATTCATCATCTTGAAAACGAAGTCGCACGAATGAAAAATATTTTGACAGGAGTAATGGGGCGTAGCACTTCCCCAAATTCCGTGACATTGCGCGAAGCTTTAACCTATCAAGAAGTCGACGAAGAAATTTTAGACGAAATGGAAGCCGACACGAGCATTGGTGACACTTCCGCAGATGTTTTGTCCAACGCCGCGCGATTGACTTTGTCAAATTATCTTGAAGAGCATTTGAAATTTTCCGGCGGCATAAAATTAAATCGTCACGGTCCGCGAATCGTCGCCATGCTTGGAACTACGGGAGTCGGCAAGACTACGACGCTTGCGAAGATCGCCGCAAAATTTGTTTTGGAACATCGAATCGAAGCGGTTTTGGTTACGGCTGACACTTACAGAATTTCTGCCGTCGAACAGTTGAAAACTTATTCGGATATTTTGGGATTGCCCCTTGAAATTGTCTACTCTCCTGCCGAATTGAGCGCGGTAATTGACAAACACAAAAACCGCGAATTGATTTTAATCGACACGGCGGGGCGCAGTCGACACAGTTTTCAGCAAATGCAAGAGTTGAAAGATTTGATGAGCGTCCATTCCAGAATTGAAAAACATTTGGTGATTAGTGCCACGACAAAAATTACCGACGCAAGGGATATGATTGACAAATTTTCTATCGTCGAGCCGGAAAAAGTTATTGTCACGAAGGTTGACGAGACGGGAAGTTTGGGAATGGTTATGAACTTGCTTAGGGACAGCAATTTAATGATTTCATATTTCACAACAGGTCAAGGCGTGCCGGAAGATATTGAGCTTGCCAACGTGAACATTTTGACGGATTTAATTTTGAAAAAAATTGTTGGCGAGTAAACTACTGGAGGCTGGACAATGGCAGACCAAGCAACACGTCTTAGGAATTTGCTGGACGGAAGAACCAATAGAATCGAATCTGCGCGGGTAATTGCCGTTACCAGTGGCAAAGGCGGAGTTGGCAAAACAAATTTGGCGTTGAATTTATCAATAGGCTTGCAGAAGGCGGGAAAAAAAGTTTTACTAATTGACGCCGATATTGGAATGGCGAACATAAATTTGTTAATGGGTCGAGTAACTCAACGCAGTATCATGGACTTGGTGAAGTACAAAACGCGCGTTGAGGACGTGATAGAGGAAAGCAACTTTGGAATAAAATATATTTCCGGCGTCGCGGGAGTCGATAAAATGTTGAACGCCAGCCATGAAGATTTGCGAATCATTCAGCGGAAAATTGTTGACGCGTCAAACATGGTTGACACAATCGTAATTGACACGGGCGCGGGGCTAAGCAGGTACGTGATTGAATTTATTCTTTTTGCGCGGGAAATTTTGTTGGTGACGACTTCCGAGCCTGCGTCAATGGCGGACGCTTATACGATTGTGAAAGCGTACAATGAATTTCAAGGAATCGGGCGCGTCAAGTTAGTTGTCAATCGCGTGCGCAGTTTGGACGAATGGAATGCGACGGCGGATCAGCTGAATCAAACGACGCAGAAATTTTTGAATGTGTTTTTAGATCCGCTTGGCTACGTTTATGAAGACAAAGAAGTTGCAACGGCGGTAAAGAAGCAAGAACCGTTTTTGATTCACAATCCAAATTCGCCGGCGTCGCGTTGCGTGAGGGAATTGGTTAAAAGTATTTTGAACGGTACGAGAATGCCGCCCGTGTCGAAGGGTTGGCGCGGAGTACTTCAAGGAATTTTCGGTTGAGATTGGGAGGAAAATTTTATGGCGGATTGTTTATTTTGCAAAATTGCCGGCGGAGAAATTCCGTCAAATTTTATTTACGAAGATGAAAGCGTTGTTGCCTTTCGTGACATAAATCCGCAAGCACCGCAACATATTCTTATCGTTCCGAAGAAACACATTGACAGCGTCAAAGATTTTCAGCAGGACGACAAAGAACTTGCCGCGCATATTTTTGTTGACGTTGTGCCGAAACTTGCAAAAGATTTACAAATTGATGAAAGCGGTTTTCGCGTCGTCATCAACACGGGCGAAGAAGGCGGGCAGACCGTCAATCATTTGCATGTTCACGTACTCGGCGGGCGTTCAATGCAATGGCCGCCCGGTTGATTTTAAGCTTTAAGCTCCAAGCTTTAAGCCAATGAAAGGAAGATTTTTAGCGTGGAAAAATATTTACTTGCCGTACTCGTTGACAATAAGCCGGGCGTTTTAACTCACGTGTCAGGCTTAATCAGTCGCCGCGCCTTCAACATCGAAAGTATTTCTGCCGGTTACACCGAAGAACCGAGCGTCACGCGAATTAATATTGTCGTCAGCGTCGAATCCGAAAACGAATTGGATCAAGTCGTTAATCAGCTTGGCAAATTAATTGACGTGATAAAAATTGTGAACTTGAGCAAGACGCCGTCGATTGAGCGCGAACTTGTCATGATTAAAGTCAAAGCGACGAAGGAAAGCCGCGCAGATTTAGTTTCAATCGTTGACATTTTCCGTGCCCAAATTGTTGACGTGACGAGTGAAAATGTTGTAATTGAGTTGACGGGCAACCAAAATAAAATTGATGCGATTTGCGAAGTTCTGAAAGATTACGAGATTGTCGAAATTGCGCGGACGGGTGCGATTGCTCTTTCGCGTGGACCTGTGCCCGTGAAGAGAATGTAGAAAATTTTTTGAAGAGAGGTGAGGGGCGTTGAGAAAAATCATAACAATTTTTTTATTGTCCGCAATGATAATTTCTGTGACGACGGTTGCATTTGCCGCGTCAATCGGTCAAGGCAAAAAAATTTTGTATGTGCCAATCGACAATCGCCCTATCAGTCTTAAACAAACGGTAGAAGTTGCCGAAAAACTCGGCTATGAAGTTTTGACGCCGCCCGATGAAATTCTTGGAACGCGAACGAACAAAGGCGATCCCGAAAAACTTTGGCAATGGTTGAATGAAAACGCGCCAATGGCATCCGCCGCAGTAGTGTCAACTGATGCAATGCTTTACGGAAGTTTGATTGCGTCGCGGGAACATAATTTGTCTGCCGAAGAAATTATGAATCGCGCAAAAAATTTTGAGCAGTTCAAGAAAAAATTTCCTTACCTGCCAATTTACGCGTTCAGCACGGTAATGCGGACGCCGCGAATGGGTTCAGGCGATGCCAACGAGCCGAAGTATTATGCGACGTACGGCATGCAAATTTTTCGTTACACCGCGTTGAAGGACAAAGCGGAGGTTGAGCCGTTGAAAAAGCGCGAACAAAAAGAGTTGACTCAACTTGAATCCGGCATTCCGAAAGATAATTTGGCGGATTGGTTTGGACGCCGTGAAAAAAATTATAACGCGACAAAATTTTTCGTGGACATGGCACGCAATTATACTTTTGATTACTTACTTTTGGGTTGTGACGACAGCGCGGAATATTCGCAGACGCATTTGGAAGGGCGGCACTTGTCGGAGTACGCTAAAGATTTGGGCAAGGCGCGTTGTCAAGTTATTTCAGGCGCGGACGAATTGGGCGTTCTCATGTTGAGCCGTGCCGTGAATCGTGACATTGGAGAAATTCCGCTGGTTGCCGTTCGCTACAACGAAGGCATGGGCGCAAAAACTTTTCCGCGTTATGGCAACGAAACAATTTCAGAATCCGTTGACAGTGCAATTTTGGCGGCGGGCGGTTTCAGAATAAATCTTGCTCATCGCGCAGATTTTGTCGTAGCAGTCAACACGAATTATGACGGCAAAACTTTGGAAGCGAATTTGCCGGGAAATTTCACGACGCCGCGCAAGGGAACTAAGCCGTTCATAAAAATTTTGAAGGAATTGACGGACAAAGAATATTCCGTCGGCGTGATTGACGTTGCCTACGCAAACGGGGCTGACAACGCGCTGATGGATCAAATGCGGATAAACAACATGCTTTTCAAAATTCGCGCGTACGGCGGCTGGAATACGGCGTCGAACAGTTCAGGATTTTTAATCGGATCGGGCATTTTGATGCGCTGGATGGACAACAAAGACGTTGAATCGTTGTTGCTGACGAGATATTTTGATGACTGGGTTTATCAAGCGAATGTTCGCCGCGTCGTGACGGATATGTTGCCGAAGATTAAAGGCGAAGGCGCGAAAGGTAAATTGGACGAAAAAATTGCGAAGGTTGACGAGTTGACTTCGGAAATGGCAATGAAATTTGTCGAGGAAAATATAAAATTGCCGCAAGGATATTTTTTGAAAAACTTTTTCTTCACCCATCCTTGGAACAGAATGTACGAAGCGGACGTTTACTTTGACTTGGTTCAGGAAGAAAAATAATTTGCAAGAAATTCCGCACGAAAAAATTTTTCTAACAAAAAAGACGGTAAGTCGAATCGGCTAACCGTCTTTTTTTAATGCGACGCGCGATAAATCAGAAACGCGCCAAATAGCAATCCTATTATGTTGGGAATCCACACGGCGATCATCGGCGTAAGCAACCCGCCAATTCCGATAGCGTTTGCCAAAGTCATTATCGCGTAGTAAACGAAAATTATCACGACGGACAGCGCGAATCCCATTGATGACGCATTACGTGTCGGCTGCAATCCGAGAGGGACGCCGATTAGCGCGAAAACCAGACTTGCCATTGGAATTGTGAAACGCTGATAAAGTTCCGTTTCCAATTCGTTTGTGCTGACGTACTGCGACTTCATAATTTCAATTTGCGCGCGCAGTTCCTTCATCGTCAATTCTTCCGGCGTTTTTTGTTCGCGGACAATCTGTCGCGGGCTGGCTTTCACGGGCAAAATTTGCCGCGAAAATCTCATTGAGCGCGTCCGTTCGTCCTCCGAAATATCGTAAATAATTCCTTCGTGCATGATCCACATATTGTCGACCCATTCGGCGAAAGTTGCGTTTTCCACGTGGGTAACTTTACCGTCGTCGTTGAACTCTTGCATTGTCACGCCCTGCAAAGTTTCATCGCTTGCACGATATTCCCGCGCGTAAACCAGTCGCTGAATTTTGTCGTTCATGATTTCTTTCACGATAATGTGATCTTGCGATTTCATTTCCGTGTTGCCTTGAATTTCGTAATAGACTACGTTGTTATAAGCCGTCTTAGACCAAGGAACGACGTGTTCATTAAAAAGAATCGAACAAACGCTGACGACGAAACCCAAAAAAATTGCCGGCGCGGCTATTCTTCCAAAACTTATTCCGCATGATTTCATTGCAGTAATTTCGCTGGAACTGGAAAGCCGCCCAAATGTTAAAAGCGTCGCCAACAGCGTTGACATCGGAAACGTCCACATGATTATTCCCGGCAAACCGTAGACGAAAATTTTTACTACCGACGATACTGACGCGCCATACTCTGTAATGTAACGCGCGATTTGAAATAATGTTCCTGAACCTATGAAAACTGCTGTAAAGGCGCATATCGCGAACAGCATCGCGTAGAGTACTTCTTTGAGTATGTATAAATCCAAAATTCTAAGGCGCAATGAATCACGCTCCGTTTCTAGTTGTAAGCTTTAAGCTTCAAGCTTTTATCTGCTAGCAAAATTCAAGTTTTAACTAACTATCGATCTATCGATCCATCGATCCATCGATCTATCGATCTATCGATCCGGCTTACAGCCTAAAATTATCGCCGAGATAAAATTTCTTTGCAACGGGACTTTCGGCAATTTCTTTTGCATTGCCTTCCAAAAGTATCTTGCCTTCGTTCAAAATATACGCGCGGTCAACAATGTTAAGCGTCTCCCTAACATTATGATCCGTGATTAAAATTCCCATTCCACGTTCGCGCAGGTAACGAATAATTCCTTGAATGTCCGCGACGGCAAGGGGGTCTACTCCGGCAAAGGGCTCGTCCAACAAAATAAATTGCGGCTCCAATGCCAAACAACGCGCAATTTCCACGCGCCGCCGCTCGCCGCCGGAAAGTTCCGTACCCTTACGCTCTTTCACATGCCCAATGTTAAATTCGCGCAGAAGTCGTTCCAATCTTTCAACCATTTCTTCTTTGCTCAATTTCATCGTCTCAAGTATCGCCATGATATTTTCCGAAACAGTCAGCTTGCGGAAAATCGACGCCTCTTGCGTCAGATAACTTATTCCCAACTGCGCACGACGATACATCGGCATATTTGAAATATTTACTTCGGATAGGAAAACTTCACCTGAATCCGGTTTTTCCAATCCGACAATCATGTAAAATGAAGTCGTTTTTCCCGCGCCGTTAGGTCCAAGCAAGCCGACAATTTCGCCTTTCTCAACTTTCAACGAAACTTCATTGACGACGACGCGCTTTTTGAACGCCTTCACTAATTTTTTTGCTTCAATGTACATTTTGGGGGCTAGGGGTTAGGGTTAAAGGTTAGGGATTGCTGAACCCTAACTCATGAAACCTAAATCCTACTTTGTCGTCCCTCCTGAATTTTTTTGATTGGAAATTTTTTCGCGTTCAAAAACTTCAAATTCTTCAACGCTCGGCGCAGTAATTTTTTGTGTTGGCTGATTATCTTTCGGTGAAGGCAACGGCTTTACTTTTAAATTTCTGTCGTCGGCAAGATAAATCGTCAAGCGATTGCCGCGCATGGTGTTGTTCTCTTGAATTGCCCACGCGTTGCCGGTAAGAATTGCCTTGCCGCCTTCCTTGCCGAAGTATTCGATTTTGTCGCCGCCGGCTTCCATTTCACGCGGAGGACTAATCGCGTGCGCGTTGCCCGTGCCGATATAATATTCCTCGTCCATCCAACCTTCCATGTTGTCGGCAGTGAAATTTCCGTCGCCGCTGGTCACCAATCCGCCGTTCGGTATGACAATATGTTTTCTGTCGTCCGGAAAATAATCTACATGGTCGCCCAGAAAGGTGCGTGTGTCGCCGTTGGGATATTTTTCTGACGGTTCGATTGTCTGAATGCCATGAACATTTCCGTCCGCCTGCATATGCCCTGCGCCGTCGCTTAAAAGTCTGTCGCAAGTGATACGAACGTTGTCACGAATTGCAATTACGTCGTCGAGAAGGTAAGCTTCGCGCGTTTTGGAATTGTACATGGCTCGGCGTCCGGTTGCGCGCGCAGTTCCTTGACGAAGGAGAACGTTACCCGCCGCCGTCATCACGCCTTGATTAACGTCGTACTGAACAACGTCCGCATTCAACTCTGAAGGAACTTTTTCAGGCGTCTCTTTGTGCTGAATGTAAACGTTGCCCGTTGCCTTCGCTTGCCCCGTCTCCATGTTGTATTCAACTTCGTCTGCCTCCAAGTGCGATGCGTCTTTTTCGGCTTCTTCTTGATGTTGAATGTTGACGTTGCCTTTGGCTGTCGCCTGTCCGGTGTCCATGTCGTATTCGATTTCGTCGGCTTGAAGTTCGGAAGTTGCGTCACTTTCTGCGGCGAAAGTCACGTTAGCCGTCAACGAAATAGCAAAAGCTACGGCGAAAAATTTTTTCCAATTAATTTGAATCTCCTCCTTGTCAGCTTGTAGCCGGTAGCTTGTAGCTGGTAGCTTGTAGGAAATTTTCTACTCACTCTTGATTTTTAATTTCTGATTCTTCATCCTTGATTTCTGATTCTTCATTCTCATCATCCTTGACGCCCTTCAAGACACGCGCATTACCTTTCAGCAAAAATTTTCTGAAACCGTTCATGCTTTCGGCGCGATCTGCGAAGGCGCGCATGTCGTCTTTGGAAATTTTCACGTCCTCCGTCGCAATGAGCATGGCGGGTTCGCTAAGCCAATCGAGGTGGACAGTTTCCAGCTTGCCGCCTTCGCCGTCCGTCATGACTACGTCGCCTTCAATGTGAATGTCTTTTGAATCTTGATCGTAGTAGCCTTGAATCGCAGTCAACTCTAAAACTTTTCCGTCTTCCTGATAAAATTTTCCTTTAACGTTTTGAAAATCTGCGCGGTGAGTGTTGGCGTCGATACGAATTTTTTCAGTCGTGAGTTCCCAAATTTTTACGCCGTCCTTTTCCTCAACCAGAGTGTTGTTTTCGTACTCCATAACAGTCGGCGGCTCAATGAAATCATCCGGCGGCGGTTCAGTTGGCGTGGTGCGGATAACCCACGTGACCAAACACACAAACAAAATCCCCAGCACGCCCAATAAAATTTTCGTCTTGTTTTCCATGAATCCCTACCAAAAAATTTTCTTGACTAATCAAAAAAAATTTTACCACGAAATTTTGAAAAGCGCAATTTTTTAAATCAAAATTAGGCGTTAAGCAAAAGATTTTCGCGCCTATGCATCGAGTACACTTTTTCTTGACTTTTGTAAAGTGATTGGCTATTATGAATTGCTAAAAATCACGACGAAACAGATTGAGAGGGGGAATTTTCATTTGGACGAAGAGAATAAAGAGCTTGCCCCGTCGGAAGAAGAAACTAGGGAGCTTGTCCCGTTAGGGGAAGAAAAAAAAGAATATGTCATCAATATTTTGGGCGGCGGCAAGAATCGTGAAATAAGATTGAGCGAAGGCGTTTTTAAATTTGGCGTGGCATCATTTTTTTTAGGACTGATAATTTTTATTGGCGCGTGCGGCTACTCAATCTATAGTGCGCTGAATGTTCAGAGAAACGCGGCTATCGTTCGCGAAGTTCAGCAAGCGTCGGAACTTCAGCAGGAACAAATTTTGACAATTTCAAAGAAAGCCGAAACGTTGAGCGAAACGTTGAGAAATCTCACGCAACAGGAACAGGAACTTCGTATCCAAGCCGGTTTGAATCCGCCGAAGGAAGATAAGCCGGAGACTCCCGCTGAAGGTGAACAAGTTCCAACCGAAGGCGAACAAGTTCCAACCGAATCTACAACTGCAGAATCGACGACGCAAACTGAAAACTCCGCGCAGGTTCAGGAAGCAGTTCAAGAAGCAGAAAACGCTCCGGCTGAAGAATATTCTGCGGAACACAACGGGCAGGGCGGACCAATCGAAAATTTGACTGTTGAAAATGTTGCTGAAGCTCTTGCAATGCTTGAACAACGAGTAAATACGCGCAAAGAAAGTTTAGATGATTTTCAAACTGAACTTAAACAAAAACGTGAACAAATGGCTGTTGCGGCGGCAAGTGCGACGAGCGCGGCAGGTAGCGTCCCCGTTCCGAATTACACGGGAACTTGGTCACCGAGTACCGTTTCAAGTTACGACTTAAGTCAATTCGGCGGAAATCCTGCGGCTGATTCTCATATGCCTTCAATTTGGCCAACGACGGGCGTCGTCACTTCGCCTTACGGTTTGCGTTGGGGTGGCAGTGATTTTCATCCCGGCATGGATATTGCTAACGACATGGGCACGCCGATTGTTGCGACTGCCGACGGAATTGTTGATTATGCCGGTTGGAATGCCGGAGGTTACGGCAACATGGTCGACATTGATCACGGCAACGGAATAATGACGCGCTACGGGCATGCCTCTCAAGTCGTAGTTTCGACCGGACAATTTGTGCAACGCGGTCAAGTTATCGCGCTCATGGGCAGCACAGGATTCAGCACAGGTCCGCACGTCCATTATGAAGTTATCATCAATGGACAACGCGTCAATCCAATCAGTTATTTGTAAAATTATGGAGTATTGAGTAGAAAATTTCTACAAGCTACAAGCTACAAGTTACAAGCTAAAATAGAAAGGTTGTATAGCATGGAAAAATTTGTTGAACTCATTCAGCGTGTTCATCAAGAAAGATTTTCTGTCGTGATGAACAAAATCGTTGCGGAAAAAATTCCTGTGGCGTTTTTGTCACTCGCTCCGATTGAAACGGCTGTTCAGCTGGTAAATAATCTGCGCGCGCAGGGGGCTAACGTTACCACGCTGATAACTATGGAGAATCCTACCCCCCCCCCCCATTTGAAAACTGATTTCAATATTGTGCGAATAAGTCAAGCTTCAAAACTTCATCCACGTCCGGAATATATTTTTGCGCATGATCCTCTGACTGCACGAATTTCAGCTAAGTACCTTCCTGATTGCATCACACTGTATCCAACTTCCAGAAATACGGATTACATTTACCAAACTTTTATGAATCATTTGACAGATTTGCGAAAAGTTTATTTGTCCTTGATTGACGAAGAATCCAGAAAAACTTTTTGCGGCTACTGGTTGAGTAGTATCTCTGAAAGACTTGGTGAGATTGTCTATACGAATACTCATCATTATATAACAGAAGGATTTATTCCCGATAAAGGCGCAGTTGTAATCGATGTAGGTGCTTGTAACGGTGATATGTCTAAATTTTTTTCTGAAATGGGTTGCAAGGTATATGCCTTTGAAATGGACAGAAAAAATTTTGAGAATGCAAAAAAAATAGCTGAAGAAAGTCATTTCGTCGTAGAAAATTTAGGTCTCGGTTCATACAAAAGAAATGTCCGGTATGAATCATTGGGGAGCATGAGTCAAGTCAATCCCAACGGTTCAGAAACTGCTCAAATTACAACGTTGGACGCTTATGTTAGTGAGCACAATATTTCGCACGTTGATTGTATCAAGCTGGACGTTGAAGGCGCGGAGCTGGACGTATTGAAAGGCGCAACAACTACGATTGCACGATTTAAACCGATTTTGTTGTTAAGCGCGTATCATAAGCCGGATGATTTTTGGGTACTGATGAATTTTGTTAAATCTATTCGGTCGGATTATGAATTTGCCATGCGTCAATATCGTTCATCATTGGAAGATTTACCTCCGTCTGAATCAAGCCTGCAATTAGAAAATACTTTGTATTCCTTAGGATTAGACGTAAAAGTTTGTTGGTACAACGAGTGTTGCATACTGGCACGATAATTAATCATTAATCATTAATCATGACGAATTAAATTAAAGGTGGTGGAAAAATGCTTTACGCGATGATTGACGTGGGGTCTAACACGATACGCATGGCTGTTTACGAAGTGGAAGGCGACCGCGTGGATATGCTGATGAAACGCAAACACACCGTCGGCTTGGCGTCTTACGTGAAAGATGGCTACATGCAACGTCAGGGCATTGACAAAGTTGTAGAAATTATTCACGAGTACAAAATTTTCTTGGACGACCTTGTTATAAATCGCGTGACTGCATTTACCACCGCCGCGTTAAGAAATGCATTAAACGGACGTGACGCAGTGCGAGAAATTTCGTACAGGACGGGAATAAATATCCACATTATGAGCGGCGACGACGAGGCGACTTTTGATTTTATCGGTGCGACGCACAATCTTGACGAAGACAAAGGTTTACTCATCGATATTGGCGGCGGCTCAACCGAAATTGTTTTTTTCAATCACCGAGAAATTCAAGTCAAAGTCAGTTTGCCGATTGGTTCGTTGAGTTTTCACACGCGTTACACGGGCAAGGCGCACATTCTGCCGAGCATGAGCGAATGCAAAGAAATGTACGCGGAGGCTGAAGCGACTGTCAGTGCCGTCAATGAATTTCGCGACATAAGCCACGCGCAAATTTGTGGTATCGGCGGCACGTTCAAGGGGGCTATGGCTCTTTACAATTCAATGTACGGATTGCCGCGCAGAAATATGCGAATGGAACTTCGCCGCCTGCATGACATCTTGCAAAGATTTCAAAGAGATCATGAATTGATTGTGTCGGATAAAATTTTGCTCATGCGTACCGTCCCCGAAAGAATGCACACTTTCATGCCGGGATTGGTTATCGCCGACGTGTTGGCTAAACGTTTTGGAAGTCACAGCATAATTTACAGCGACTCCGGCGTTAGGGAAGGTTACATTTACTCAAAAATTTTGAGCGACGAAGATTTTTTTTAGATCGATGGATCGATAGATCGATAGATCGATGGTTAGCGAAGTGCGCGCAAAAAATTTTCTGCAACACGAGGACAGCCGGAAAAATGTACGTGCAAGTACGACGCCACGATATTTTCGTTGGCATAACCCGCAAAATATTTTTCGCCCGTACGAAGTTTTTCACATTCAAAAATTTTTTCAGTGTCGCCGACTTCCTTTGAAAAGTGAAATTCATGCGCGTGAATTTTTTCTCCGCGTTTGCCGATAATACAATCCCGCGTTAAAGTCGCGTCGACGTAACCGACCATTTGCAACTTTCTCGTCATCAAAGCTTGCGAAGGAATCACGTCACACATTTCAAAAATTTTTCCGTGACAATCCATTAGTGAGCGCATCAAGTACATATAACCGCCGCATTCCGCAAAAATTGGCAAGCCCGCATTCGCCGCCCGATTAATCTCGGTGCGGATTTTTTTATTTCCTTCCAACTGCGCGGCAAAATTTTCAGGATAGCCCCCGCCGAAAATTATTCCGTCGACTTTCGGCAACGCAAAATCATGCAGAGGACTGAAAAAAATTATTTCCGCGCCCATTCTTTCAAGTTCACGCAGACTTTCCGCGTAATAAAAACTGAATGCCTCGTCACGCGCGACACCGATTTTAGCTTGTAGCTGGTAGCTTGTAGCTGGTAGCTTGTAGCTTGTAGTCGGAATTTTTTTTGCGGCGGCTAAAAGTTCGTCCAAATTAATCTGCGCGGAAATTTTTTCGCTTATGTAATCGACGCGTGGAGAAAAATCTATTTCCTCCGCTTGAACCAACCCCAAATGCCGCGAAGGCAAAAACATTTCATCATCACGACGAACAGCACCAAAACTTTTTATGTCAATGTCATTGAGCGCGTCGACAATCATTTTTTCATGACCGGCTGAACCGATTCGATTTAAAATCACGCCGGCAAAATTTAATTCTTTGTCGTATTCGCGAAAACCCAACGCCATAGCCGCAGCGGAAGTTCCAACACTTTTTGCGTCGACGATTAAAATTACAGGAAGGTCTAAAAGTTTTGCAATTTCCGCCGTTGAACTGATACCGCCGCGCCCGCCGTCGTACAATCCCATGACGCCTTCGATTATCGCAACATCAGCGTCCGCCGATTGAAATATTTCCAAAATTTTTTCTTTGCCCATTAGCCGGCTGTCCAAATTTTCAGCAGGACGCCCCGCCGCCAATTCATGAAATCCCGTGTCTATGTAATCAGGACCGATTTTGTACGGCTGAACTTTCAAACCGCGTTTCTTGAGTGCCGCGATAATTCCGCAAGTGATTGTAGTTTTTCCCGCGCCGCTGTGTGTTGCCGCAATGACTATGCTAACCATAAATCTTTCACCCGCAATAAAATTTCTTCGACGCAAATAATTTCCCTTCACAATTTTTGTGGTATAATCTAAGAAAATTTTTTGGAGGAAATTTCTTTAATGGCTATCAGAGCAATTATTTTTCGTGATGATAACGATTTACCCATTCTGCAACCGTTTTACTTTGCTGAAGTTCAGCGCGGAACTTTGGATATTGTCGGCTACGCTTTTGAAGAGAACGGAAAAATTAACGTCGTTAACTCGCGTGATGACGTTGATCCGCGTCAATTTGACATCGCGATAATTTCTTCACGAAAAAATTTTTATGCGCGAATGAAACTCCTTGAAGGCATCGGAATGCCGCGCGAAAAAATTATCGACGGATTTGTTTTTCAAGTCCCAAACTTAAATCTTCCCGCTCTGATT
>JAFSXD010000033.1 GCA_017444245.1 Selenomonadaceae bacterium
CCTCGATAATCTCGCCCGTGATTGTAAAGTTATTGAGATTGACGGCACTAGGATAATCCACATCGTAACCTGGCTTTTGGCTGTCGTCTGAATCTTCCGTGTTAAAGGTGTACTTTTCACTTGAAGAATCATAAGTGCCGCCGGAAACGTTGATGATGATGTTGTAAATTTTATCTTTTTCGACGGTGGGTTCATCAATGGTTGTATCTTCGGGCGGAGTTGGAATGTTGTTATTGACGCCCATTTTTAAGTAAACCGCATTGTCTTCAGGGGAAGTTTTAGCGTTTGTTATGGCGGTGTTTAAATCGTCGTCCGTGCCGTTGTTGTCGACGTTTGCTTTGGTGGAGTTGCCGGCGATTGTGCCGTTAGAATTTGCGTCGTCAGACCAATCTTCGGTGTTGTTGTTGAATTTGAAGTTGTAACCGAATTGCGAAGACTTCATCAACGCCTGCGCGAAGTAAGTCGCCGCGTCAACGGAAAATTTCTTGCTTTCACTTGAAGAAACAATATCGTATTCCACAAGGTCGGGATTGGTTGCGTTGTAGTATCTCGTGCCGTTTTCGGTACGGACGACACTTTTTCCCGTGTTTTTGTAGCGAACATCCGTAATGAAACCGTCGCTGTCATGGATTGCGTGGATAGTCGAATCTTCCACTTCAACGAGGTCTGCAATTGTAACTTCGCCCGCCGCACTAAGTTCATTGTAGCGTTGAATCGTCGCGTCCTGCAAAAACGCTGTCAAAAGCGGTTGCCGAGTCAAATCATATTTGCTGTTGGGATTTTCGTAAACTCTCCACAACGCGCTTGAGTCCGTGCCGTCTTTGTCAAGTTCCCAATTCGAAAAAACATTTGCATAAATCTCCGCTATAGCCTCGTTGTCTTCCTCAACTTGTTCAACGTTAGTTGTACTAGGCGCGTATCTATTACTATTAACGGCACCGAAAAGTTCCAAGTCGGTTTGTGTACTATAAACATTGTTCAAAGTGAATTTGGTACTAGAATCTTTTGATTGAACATAACCGAGTATTCCACCAATTTTGGCATCGCTACGACTGGAGGTAACAGTTCCCAAGTTGTAGGCATTCGTCATGGTTTTATTGGTGTAACCAGACCCCAACAGCCCGCCGACGTACAAGCCTTCGCTGACATTGCCCGTGTTGAATACGTTGGAGATTGTGCCGTTATTCCAACGTCCAATAATGCCGCCTGTTCTGGGTTCGTTGTACGTATCGCCGTAGCCTTGAACTTTCCCCAAGTTGTATGAATTTTTGAGAGAATTGCCCGAAAAATTACCTATTAATCCGCCAGTGTCCTGACCTTGAACAACGTCGCCTGTGTTGTAAACATTGGAAATATCTCCATTGGAAGCATTAAATTGCCCCACAATTCCGCCGACGTTAGAATTAAGGACATTTTTACCGTCAACTTTTCCTGTGTTGTAAGAATTTTTCAAAGTGGCAGAAGAACTTATGCTGCCCAAATATCCAAAAAGCCCACCTGTAAACCTTCCTCCACCTTCAATGTCCGCTGAATTGAAAATTTGATCCACGTCAAGCTTTGCTACGCTAGTTACTGATCCTGCAATACCTCCAGCAGATCCACTTACATCTGAGGAAGAAAAAATATTTCCTTCATTCCAACTTTGTTTTATGGTTAGCGTTGAATTTGAAGTATTGCCCCCGCCGAAAAGCCCGCCTGCAACATTTGTGCCATTGATAACCCCTAAATTGGAAACTCTGTTAAAAGTCAAGTTACCTTTCGTGTCGCCTTCATCTTCCAAGTGCATGTAACTAGTTCCGCCAAGAATACCGCCCGCGTTAATTCCAGTTACCGAGCCCTTGTTGATGACATTTTTGAATAAAATATCTCCTATGACTTGAACACCAACGACACCGCCCGCATACTGTTCACCAGAGACATCAGCAAAACTTTCTATGTTTTCGAAAGTTACCGTTTGACTTCCCACGTTAGTTACGTATACGGTGTAGTCGTCAATAAAATCTTCCACCGCAGTTCCAACATTACCTATGAGTCCGCCGCTGTTAGTTCCTTCGATAACGTTGCCGTCTTCCGAATCAGAAGTCAGGGAAATATTTTTTATGCTAGTGTTCAGAGTAGCCTCTTTACTGTTACGATATTGCAATACGTCGTAATACGTCTTATAGCCTCCGCCGTAATAGCCGATCAACCCAATGAGTGAACCGGCGTATACACTTGGCGGAGTTTCCATGTCATCATAATAACCGGAAGAAGTCGTAACGTTTACATTTTGCAGGCGAAGATTTTTTAATGTGCCAGAGAAAACGGAGAACAAGCCAACGTTTGAAGTCGACGAATTGTCCATAGTCAAGTTGCTGATTTTGAAATTCAATCCGTTGAAATTTATGGCGTCGCTTTCATTTCTATAATCTTCGAAAGTCATGTTGTAACCGAGCGGTTTAAAATTCAATACTCCCGCAAGATCAATATCGCCGCCGAGCATGTAATTGCCTTGAATTTTTCCTTCAGCAGGAACAAACGGAGAAACAACATTACCTTCTTCATCTTTTTTAATCTTGCTGAAGTTGATGTAGCGCAAATCGTATTCGTCATTTACCAATCTAAAATCGGTTATCGCCTTAGTGCCGCCGCTAAGTGTCGTTGACTTCCAACCAAGTTTATTTGCGGAGTTCGGCATGTTTGCATCGCCAACTACGGAGGCGACAAAGTATTTGTACTTATCGGTAAAATATTTTTCGTCAACTTCATCACTGGTGACGCCATCAGTCGTGACTTCGTAGCCGACTTCAGGAGAATTATTTGAAACTAATGTAACGTCTTCGCCTTGAAGGACTGAAGTACCGGATTTATTTTTCACGTTATCGGTGTTGCGAATTTGAATTGTATTTCCTTCGATTTTCAAACTGTTGGCTTGAACTTGACCGAGAAACATAACGTCGCCGTCAGCGATATCGTAAGCCCCCATGATATCGGAACTTTTCAAGCCGCCGTTGTTGATTCGTGAAGTGTCAATGGAAGTGTCAAGGGGATTTGTGCCGTTGCTTAAGTAACTATTAATTTCGTTCGTGGTAAGTGAGCGCGTCGACACAAAAAGATTTCCCGTCGTGATTTTTGAATTTGGTCCGAACAAAACGCCGCTGGGATTGATGATGTAAAAATCAGTTACGTTTTGGGCGTTAATCGTGCCGTAAATCAGCGAAGGATTTTTGAACGGCACATAGTTAAGCATGTTTGTCATGCCGCTGAAGTTAATAATTTCTTCGGGTCTTACGGAAAAATCTTTCCAGCTGATGAAAGCATTTCCCGTGCCCGTGATGTTCATTGCGTTGCCGTTTATTTCAAGATTAGTGATATTTTCTCTGTGTTGCGTGCCGGGCTCAACGGGCATTGCGTTTACGGCGTCTTGACTGATGAACATGCTACCGAAGAAGGCGACGCTACCCAAGAGCAGGTTACAAAGTTTTTTGTACCTTTTTTTCAGTATCTTCCTTATCATGAAAAATGTCGCTCTTCTCCCGCGAACTCACGCCGAAGAATCAAGCGACTTCCCTCCATTCCGTTTGAAAAAAATCCGTTTCAGGTGACAAAGTATATTGCATTATTTTCAGCAGACAGAGGTTAGAAAATTTTTCCTACCATGAACCAGAAACGTTGTCTTTTATCGTCAGAAGCTACTTGAAGATTGTTACCAATTTTTCTTGCGTAGTCCAACTTAATGAAGTAGTCATTGGGCTTTACGAAATTGGCTTCAATTCCCCAAGATTTAATCGTATGAATATCTTTTTCAATTTTTTGTCCCGCGCCGCCTATATCCAAGAATGCACTGAATGACAAGCCGGGCGTTCCCGTGTGCCAAATAAGTTCGGTTCTGGTCAAATATCCTTCGTCGCCCGCGCCGTCGCCGTCAGCATATCCGCGAACGCCGGTTGCGCCGCCAATTTGCAGTTGTTCAGAAGAATTTAAACCCTTGCTTGCATTTTGGATTAATATGTTGGTGTGGAACTCAAAAGATTTTGTAAAAAGTTTTCTGTAGTCAAGGACGAGTTGAGATTTAAAGAAACGTCCTTCACTGTTCGTAACTTCCGCCACATCACGCGCGCTATCTGTTCGCGGAGAATTATAACCGCCGTAAAGAGTAAATGAATAATTGAATAAGTCATTGAACAGCGAACGATTGTAGCCGCTAAAACCGAGTGATACGGTGTGAACGTAATTTTCATTTCGAGTGTGCGTCGGGAACAATTCAGGGAAAAGCTGGGTAAGAATTCCGTAGCTTGAAAAATCATAGTCGACGGAACTTATAACCTTGCGGAACTTGTAGCCGTAATTCCATGTGAATCCGTCGTGAATGGTTTTCCAAACGGGCGTAGTTCCGTGTATTTGAAAGTCCATTGAATGACCGCCGGAATCGCCGATGATATCCGAAATTAAATTGTGTTGATGATAAGTTGTCCGCCCGAATGAAACTCCCAGCCGCGAAGTAGTTTTTCTGTCTGTGATCCAGCTGTAATCCACAACGTAATTATCTAAACCTTTGTCGAAGAGTTGCCCCAACGCCGTTTTTTTGCTGGAAAGCAAACCGCTAAGTTCCAGACGACTGCCGCGATTGTCTATGTTGAACATATCGTAGATAATGCCCATGCGGTAGCGTCCGGAATTTTTGTTGCCGTAATTTTCCAGATAAAGAATTCCGCGTTTAGTTTGATCGTCAACAACGCTGATGTTTAAATTTATTCTCTGTGTTGTAGTGTCCGGTATCAACGCTCCTCTCGCTCTTACTCCGCCAATTTCATTGATGAGGTACAAAACATTTTCGATTTTGTCATTTTCTACAAAGTCGTCTTGGCTGATATTCTCACCAATTTTTTTTAAAACATCATCAGCAAGATGACTTTGATTGTCGAAAATTACTTCACCAAACTTTGGCGACATAATTTTAATTCTTACAGTGCCGTCAGTTGAATCTTGCTCTGGAATGTAAGCAACCGCCGCAAGCCAACCTCTGTCACGACAAAAAATTTTAATATGCGAAGCAATTATCCTGAGAATCCTGATAGTAACTTTTTTGTCAATGTACGGATCAATTATGTGTTGGACACTTGCTTGGTTAATATCTTCTATGTCGGAATCGATAATTATTCCTTTAAGATTAAATGATTCCTCCGGAATATATTCAAGTTCCGGATTTTCAATTTCTCGTTCTTTAACCTCTACACGTTCGATTTTTTTTTCTTCGCCTTCGCCGGATGCTCTGCGCGCCGCGTCACGAGAAATATCTGCCGTGTTCACATCTTCTGCATGTGCAACGTTCATGAAAAAACACGACGCCGCAGAAAAAATTATCAAGCTCTTTCCAAATTTACCTTTCAATGCGCTCCACCTTCACCGAAAAAACTTTTTGATAATCTACGATTTATCCTTGTTCAAAAGGTAAGTTCCAATCTGAAGGCTATACATCATTGACATGTTAAAAAGGAATGCAACCATTGCAGAACTGCCTTCACTTCCAAATTTTTCAAGTTCTTCACGGATTATTTCATCCAACGCCGCCGAAGAAAAATTTCTGTAAACTTTCATCAACCTGCCGAAAACATCTTGAGTGACGGCGTCGAGTGCAAGATATTTTACTTCAGGATTTTTTTTGTAAAATTCCAAGCTGCTCAAAAATTTATCGCAACATGAAAATCCCGTCGCAAATGAACGAATCCATTTTCGGACGTAATCAACGACGTTTAATTTTGTGTGCAGAATTGAGCCGGGACGATAACGGTAAATGTTCACGGGGTCGGGAATCGTCAAAAATCTTTTCGCGCAGGAAAGACAGAACAGCGTGAAGACAACCTCTTCATTGTTCAGCGTTATGGGATAATTGACGTTGTTTTTTATTATGAAATCGCGTTTGAGCAATTTTGACCACGCAGTCCAAGCGTATCTTTGCTCGTGAAAATTTTTAATTCGCTCGGCAATATCTTTTGTCTCCAAAGTGGGTTCAGTAACATATCCTTCGCGTTTAAAACTTTTCACTTGCAAACGTGCGCCCTGTAAATGTGGCGTGTCTGACGAAAAAAATTTTTCGCACTGAACTACATCAGCGTTAAATTTTTCCGCCAAGCCGTGAAGTTTTTCAAACGCCGTTTTTATAATCAAGTCGTCGCTGTCAAGAAAGAATAAATATTTTCCGACGGCGTATTTCATTCCGATATTTCGCGGCACGGCACAACCGCCGGAATTTTTTTCTGATTCGATGAGCTGCAACTTCCCGTCAAATCTCGGCAAATATTTTTTCACAACGTCGCGGCTGTCGTCCGTTGAGCAATCGTCCACGACTATTACTTCAAAATCTTGAAAAGTTTGACAAAGCAGACTGTCCAGACATTCGCCAACATATTTTTCGACGTTGTACATGGGAATTACCACAGAAATTTGCGGCAAAATTTTTTCTGCCATAAAAATTTCGACTCCCGCCAATAGAATTTTCTTTACTGCTTTTTGCTGACTTTGCACCTGTCGTAAAGGTCTTGCGTGTACGGATTTAAAATATCTTGCGGATTTGATTCGTCGACGAAAAGTTCAGGATTAAAGTCGCCGTAAAATTTTTCTCCCTTGACGATGTAATACAACATTTCGGCAACGCGATGAGGAATAAGATTTTTGCCGACGGGCGGAAAAGGTTCAAGGTACTGCCCGTTAAATTCCGCAATGACCGGATCAATTTCCAAAGGATTGGTGTTGCTGTCGACGGTCGCGCGAATCATAAATCTTGCACGCCGTGAATCGTCGTTTTTGTCGCCTTTGTAGAAAACAGCAAATTCGTACATTCCGTAAAAGTTGCAGGTTATGATAAATCTGCCGTCTTTCAAAGTCCCATACTGGATTGTTTTGTAATCCAAGTAATGAGTTTTTTTGTTGGGAAAAATCGGTGAGCCGCATCCCGCGAAAATAATTTCTGATTTGCCGTTGAAAAACCAATCTTCGGAATCAACGGGATCAACAAAAATATGCGGAGCAACTTCAACCGCCTTTGCCTCTGCCGAAGTGAAAATTAAAAGTCCCAAAAAAGCGAGTGGAAAAATTATTCTGCAAATTTTTTCTGCAAAAAACTTTAACGAAAAATTTTCAGTTTGCATTTGAATCGGCGTGTGCCTCCACCTCCCACGTCAACGTTGCGATATTTTAACACACACCCCACGAAGAATACAATACGAATTTTCAGAAATTCTTTGCAAAAAAAATTTAGGGAGTTAAGAAAATTTATTCCCTACTCCTTAATCGTTTTGTCGAAATTTTTCATTGCGCAAATTTCAACAAACGCTGTAAAATGTCAAGTACGTTACACAAAAATTTTCTGAGGGTTTGCAGTGAAGTTGAAAATTTTTTCCGTCCGAAATGTGCCGGCAGTCTTGGCAAATTTATCTGCGGCGTTGGCTGAAATTTTATTGCTGGCGTCTTCAGCGTGGCTCATCGCAAGTGCCGCGTTGCAACCGCCGTTGAGTTCGCTGGCAGTTGGAATTACGCTCGTGAGGACTGCAGGAATTTTTCGCGCCGCCATTCGATACGCGGACAGATTTTTTTCCCACAAAGTCATTTTCAAATTCCTTGACGAACTGCGCGAAGAAATTTTTTTATCAGCCACGTCAAAAATTTTTCCTGCGACGGAAGGTGACTTGCTACACCGATTGACTGTTGAGGCAGACACCGCGAAAAATTTTTTACCGCGAGTAGTTTTGCCCGTTTCAACCGCCGCATTCGTCACAGCATTGTTGACTTTTTTTCTGGTTGACGCAATCGGAATTTACGCCACGATTCTACCGATAAATTTTTTTGTTGTCTTGACAATGTCATGGCATTTTAAATCTCATGACGCCGACGATTCAGCTTACAGAGAAAAAATTTTGGACTGCAACGACGGGCGCGACGAACTTAAAATTTTCGGCACGACTCCCGCCGTCAATCGCTTGGACGACGCCGCAAAAACTTTTGGCAGTCAACACATTGCCGAAAAGTCACGCGATATAAATTTCGACACGTTCACGAAAATTTTCAACGCCGCCTGCACCTGCGCGATTCTCTACGAAATCAGCTTGCACGCGGACAGAATCACGTTGACGATTTGGGCGTTGGTTTTAATTGCGACGGCGACGCTGTATCATTTCCAAATTAAATTTCCGCGACTTCAAAAAAATTTCAGCGCGACAGAAAATTTCCCCAAGCAAGTTTCCGAAAAAATTTTTGCCGTGCGAATGGACAACGTAAATTTTTCCTACGGCAAGCAAGTCGTGTTGAGAAATTTTAATTTGAATGTTCAACGCGGAGAATTTGTGAAAATTGCGGGCGAAATCGGCGCGGGCAAAACTACCTTGCGTTACTTGATGACGAAAATTTTTCAGCCAAATAGCGGCACTGTCGAAGTCAACGGAAAAATTGCCGCCGCCACGTCGACAAATTATATTTTTTCTGCGTCCATACGTGAAAATTTTGAAATCCTTCACGAAAAAATTTCCGAAGAAAAAATTTTGTCGACGCTGAAACTTTGCCAACTTGAAAATTTTGATATTGATTTGCCGATTGGTGAGGACGCCGCGAAATTATCCGGTGGCGAACGCGGACGCTTGCAAGTTGCGCTGGCAATGGCGGGAGAGCCGGAAATTTTAATTTTGGACGAGCCGACGGCGGGGCTTGACAAAAATCTTGCCGCGAAATTACTTTCTGCAGTCGTGGACGATTCGCGAAAAAAAAATCGTACGCTGATACTAATCACGCACGACGATTTGAATTTAAATTTGAAAACTAATTCCGAATTGAAATCAGCCAAAACATTTGAACTACTACAAACTAACAACTAGCGATCTGGCGATCTAGCAATCTAAAATTTTACTAGCCGCAACCGCCGCGCCGAATCCGTTGTCAATGTTCACGACAGAAATTCCCGCCGCGCAACTGTTCAACATCGCCAAAAGTGCGGCAATTCCATGAAACGACGCGCCGTAACCAACGCTTGTTGGAACTGCGATAATCGGTTTGTCCGTCAGCCCGCCAACCACGCTTGCCAACGCGCCTTCCATTCCCGCCACGACAATTATCACGCTCGCCGTTTGAATATCTTTCAAGTGCGCGAACAATCGATGAATCCCCGCAACGCCGCAGTCATGAAAAATTTTCACGTGATGACCGAAAAGGTACGCCGTTAATCGCGCCTCTTCAGCAACGGGCAAATCGCTTGTCCCCGCCGTCAAAATTAAAATCGTTCGTGATTCGTCGCGGACAATTTTTTTTCTGTCGACGTAAATAATTCTTGCCGATTCGTTGTATTGCGCGGCGGGAATTTTTTTTGCCACGAAGTCAAATTTTTCACGGCTTGCACGAGTGGCAATTAAATTTCCTTCGCTACGTTCGTAAAGCCGCTGAAAAATTTCTGCGACTTGCTCGGCGGTTTTTCCTTCGGCGTAAATCACTTCGGGGAAACCCTGCCGCAATTCGCGATGATGATCCACGTTTGCGAATCCTAAATTTTCTACTGCGTCGTACGGCAAATTTTTCAATCGCTCAAGAATTTCCACTTCACTCACGGAATTATTTTTGTAACCGCGCAGAAGTTCCAGCAAAATTTTTTCTGTCATAAAATCACTTCCCATAAAAAAATTATACCAAATTGTCAAAGTTTGGTTTATAATGATTGAAAAATTTTTTGGAGGCGGATTTCATGACAGATACAAAAAAATTTCAAAAGGCGCTGGGGCATCTAAACGAGCTGATTAAACTTTTTCCAAAGCGTTGGAGACTCTATGTTGAGCGCGGAATTGCTTACAGAAATTTGGAAGACTACGACGCGGCGATTGCTGACTACACAAAAGCCATTGAAATTAATCCGAATTATGCAGCGGCATATAATAATCGCGGAATTGCTTATTGCTATTTGGAAGACTACGACGCGGCGATTGCTGACTACACAAAAGCCATTGAAATTAATCCGAATGATGCAGAGGCATATTATAATCGCGGAATTGATTATTACAATTTAAAAAACTACGACGCGGCGATTGCTGACTACACAAAAGCCATTGAAATTAATCCAAATCTTTCACAGGCATATAATAATCGCGGAATTGCTTATAAAGATTTGAAAAACTACGACGCGGCGATTGCTGACTACACAAAAGCCATTGAAATTAATCCGAATTATGCAGATGCATATAATAATCGCGGAGATGCTTATTACAATTTAAAAAACTACGACGCGGCGATTTCCGATTTCACAAAAGCCATTGAAATTAATCCGAATCTTTCAGTGGCATACGGAAACAGAGAACTTGCTCGTAAAAAAAAGAGAGAAGCCGAACAGTCACGGTCAACCACTTCAAAAGTCACTGACAGTAAACAAGGAAAACGCCGTTCACATAGTCGAAGAATCGATACACTCGATATACCGTTCGGATATTATCATGATTCTGACAATGGCTTGGTGTGGGACGACGATGGCGAGTGCATGCCGGCTGCATATTACGACAAAGATTTTGATTTCTAACAGATAACCAAAAACTTTTATCTCTGATGAAAAATTTTGTCGGGGATTTTTTTATTGGGAAATTATACCAAATTGTCAAAGTTTGGTTTATAATGACTGAAAAAATTTTTCGTCGAAAGCAGGGAAATTTATTTGAGGGACAAAAATTTTTATTGGCAACTTTTCAAATCGACGTTCATCATCAGCATGTTCACGGTGGGCGGCGGCTACGTCATCATTCCTCTACTCAAAGCCAAGTACGTCGACGAGTACCATTGGATAAACGACGAAGAAACTTTGAACATGGTTGCAATCGCGCAGTCGACGCCGGGAATTATGGCAGTCAACACGGCAATCATGCTCGGCTATCGAATGGCGGGAGTTCTCGGCGCACTCGTCGGCATGTTCGCGACAATTCTTCCGCCGCTGATAATTATCACAATCGTTGCGTCGTTCTACGATTTAATTGCGAAAAACGAAAATGTTCAGCTCGTCTTGAAAGGCATGCAATGCGGCGCGACGGCGTTACTTCTCGACGTGGCGATTGATTTACTTATCAAGCAGTCCAAGAAAAAATTAATTCTTCCTATCGTCATCATCATTGGAACTTTCGTTGCGAATTTATTTTTTGACGTGAACATAATGTTGTTGGTTGCGATTGACGGCGTGATAGGATTTTTCCTGATGCGCGATAAAAAGTACAGCTAGGTAGATCGATGGATCGATAGATCGATAGATTTTTTTGAAGAGGAGCTTTACACATGAAAATAAAATTATTTGTCAGCGATATTGACGGCACGATTTTGCAGACGCCAAAAAAAATTTCTGCGCGGAACATTGACGCCGTGAAAAAAATGGTTGACGCGGGAATTGTCGTAACCATTGCGACGGGCAGAATGTATCGCGCCGCTCTTCCGATTGCAAAAGAACTCGGCGTTGATGTTCCAATCATCACGTACAACGGCGGGCTGATTAAATCCGTCAACGGAGAAATTATTCACGCGCAATATTTGCCGGAAAAAGTTTTGGTGGACGTGATAAATTTTTACGAACGGCGCGGTTGGCATCTTCAAAGTTACAGCGACGATAATTTAATCGTGCCCGCCTACAATGACTTCGTGAGACTTTACGAGTCGAATCAGAAAGTTAAAGCAAGCGTTGTCGGTTGGGACGGCATGAAGGAAAAAACTTTTCATGTCTGCAAACTTTTGAGCATATCCGATAACGAGGAGGAAAATTCGCGTCGTATGGCGGAGCTGAAAAAAAATTTCGCCGGAAAAATTGAAGTGACGAAGTCCGCGCCGATTTTCACGGAAATTATGTGCCCGAATGTTTCAAAGGCGTCGGCAGTAAAAATTCTTGCTGAAAAAATTGGCGTCAAGCGCGAAGAAGTCATGGCGATTGGCGATTCTTACAACGATTTGCCGATGTTGCAGGCGGCGGGCGTTAGCGTGGCAATGGGCAATGCGACGGACGACGTGAAAAAATTTTGCGACTTTGTCACGGGGAATTGCGAAGACGACGGATTTGCTGAAGCCGTTGAAAAATTTGTGTTTAACGAATCATGAACAGTAGAGTTAGAATGACAGTCGAAGGCGGCTTGCTTGCGGCGATAACCGTAATTTTGTGCTTGGGCTCAATTTATTTGCCCGTCTTCGGCGTGTTCATAGAATTTTTTTGCTCCGTGCCGATAGCAATTTTGACTGTACGACAAGGAGAAAAAATCGGATTGGCGGCGGTATTCGTTTCGCTGGCGTTACTTTTTATTTTTGTCGGTCCAATCATAGCAGTGCGCGTTACGATGATGTTCGGGATGTGCGGATTAATTTTCGGCGCGTGTTTACGGCGCGAGCTTAGCGCAACAAAATCTTTCATTCCTCTGGTAATTATGTCGTTCGCCGCGCAAATTTTTTCCGTTGCAATGTTGTATGTCGTGTTAAATATCGACTACGCCGCCGAAAATTCAAAACTTTTGACGGAATCTTTGGAGCGATCTTTAAGAGTTTACGAAAGCTTGGGCGTGGACACATCGACGCTTGGTTTTTCAAAAGAAAAGATTGAATCGACTGCGCAAATGGTTATCGTGTTGACGCCGTTAATTTTGTTTTTGGTCGCGCTGTTGAGTGCAACGGGAACTTACATCACCACAAGAATTTTTTTCCGAAAGTTGCGCATGAAATTTCCCGCACCTATGCCGCCGTTTTCGCGATGGAGATTTTCAATTTTCTTTGCGTACTTGGCGGGGTTTGCGGCAATAGGAGTTTATTGGGGTGAAGAGTGGGCGTCTGCGTTGCTGTGCTTTGTTTCGACAAACGCGTTTTTCTTCGCCGCGTTAGTCGGAGCGATTCAAGGGTTGGCGGTTTTGTCCTTCGTGATGAATCACTACAAAATTTCAAAAATGTTTCGCGTGCTGATATTTGCGATTTTTATTTTGAATTTTGTCCTGCTTCAATTTATCGCGCTGATTGGATTTTTCGACATGTTTTTTGACTACAGGAAAAAATTGTGGAGTTAGATCGATGGATCGATGGATCGATAGTTGGCTGGGAAAATTTCCTACCAGCTACAAGCTACCAGCTACCAGCTTTTTAACCGCCATGTCCATTGTCTGCATGCCTTGAGATTGTCCGCTCATCATTACGGTTGGAAGTTGGACAAATTTTCCTTGACGAATCAAAGCGCGTGACGCGGGATTAGCTAACAAAACTTCTGCCGCGCAGATTCGTCCGCCGCCGGATTTTTTCAAAAGTTGCTGTGAAATTATCGCGCTGAACTCGTCGGCGAACAAATCGCGTATTGAATCGCGTTGCACGAGCGGAAACATTGTCTCAACGCGCATTGCCGTTTCTGCCGCAGATTTTGTGTGCAAAGTTGCCAAAACCAGAACGCCCGCCGCAGATGCCTCAAGTGCCGCGTGCATGGTTTCAGCGTCGCGAATTTCGCCGATTAACAGAACGTCCGGCATTTCCCGAAGTGCTGTCCGTACGGCGTCGGCGAAGTTCAAAAAATCTTGTCCAAGTTCGCGTTGGCTGATGAAAGAATTTTTCGTGTTGTACTCAAATTCGATTGGATCTTCCAACGTCAACAAGTGGCACGGGCGAATATTGCAAAGTTCGTTGAGGAAGGCGGCAATAGTCGTTGACTTTCCCGAGCCGGTGCGCCCCGTCACGAGGATTAATCCCTGCGTTGCATGAAAAAATTTTTTCAAGGCGGGCGGTGCGCCAATTTCGTCAAGCGTTGGAATTTTACTTTGAATCAAGCGAAGTGCCACCGCCGGAAAATTTCTCTGATAGTAAATGTTGACGCGAAAACGGCGATGAAAAATTTTTTCGACGTAAGAAAAATCTATCGACAAATTTTTTTGTAACTGCGCGGATAATTTTTGCGGCGTCAGTTCGTCGATAATTTTTTGAACTTCGTCGACATTCAACGCGTCGCCAAATTGTATAAGTTCGCCCGCCACGCGAAAAAAAATTTTTTGTCCCGCCGTTAAATGAACGTCCGATGCGTCCAACTTTACGGCTTCGTTAAGTATTTCAGTTAATTCCATTTTTAATTTCGTTCCTTTCCAACTAACCAACTAACCAACTAACGATCTATCGATCTATCGATCCATCGATCTAAATTAAAAACTTGACGAAAAAAGATTAAGCCATTAAAATAATATGATACTGTCTAGGGAGTGCCGAGCGTTCAGCTCAAAACTCCACGCTTTTTTTAGAAAGGAAATGGCTATGCTTGACGTGAATGTTTTCGATTCTATGCGCGTAGGATTGGCGTCACCGGACAAAATTCGCGAATGGTCGCATGGAGAAGTAAAAAAGCCTGAAACAATCAATTATCGTACGACAAAACCGGAACGTGACGGGCTTTTCTGTGAAAGAATTTTTGGTCCGACTCGCGATTGGGAATGTCATTGCGGGAAATATAAACGAGTCCGTGACAAAGGAATTATTTGCGATCGTTGCGGCGTTGAAGTTACGCGGTCGAAAGTCAGACGTGAACGCATGGGACATATTGAACTTGCCGCGCCTGTTTCACACATTTGGTATTTCAAAGGGATTCCCAGTCGCATGGGTTTGATCCTTGACATTTCTCCGCGCAATTTGGAAAAAGTTTTGTACTTCGCCTCCTACATTGTGCTTGAGCCGCCTGATGTTGTTCCAACCGATAAATCCGAAAAGAAATTGGAGAAAAAACAACTGCTCACCGAAAGCGAATACAGGATGGCTTGCGAAAAATACGGCAGAGGAAATTTCAAAGTCGGTATGGGAGCGGAGGCTATCCAATATCTTTTGAAAGAACTTGACCTTGACGAGATGAGCCGTCAACTTCGCGAAGAGCTGAAGACTGCCGCAAGCCAAAAAAGAATTCGTGCCATTCGTCGCCTTGAAGTAGTTGAGGCGTTCAGAAAATCCGGCAATCGTCCCGAATGGATGGTTATGGAAGTTATTCCGGTAATTCCGCCTGACCTTCGTCCTATGGTTCAGCTTGACGGCGGCAGATACGCAACGAGTGACTTAAACGATCTTTATCGTCGCGTCATCAATCGCAACAATCGTTTGAAAAGACTTTTGGTTCTTGAGGCACCGGATATTATTGTTCGCAACGAAAAACGCATGTTGCAAGAGGCAGTTGACGCGCTGATTGACAACGGCAGGCGCGGGCGTCCAGTCACAGGACCGGGCAACCGTTCCCTTCGTTCACTTAGTGATTTGCTGAAAGGCAAGCAGGGGCGTTTTCGCCAAAATCTTCTTGGAAAACGCGTCGATTATTCCGGTCGCTCGGTTATCGTCGTCGGTCCTGAACTGAAACTTCATCAATGCGGCTTGCCAAAAGAAATGGCGTTGGAACTCTTCAAGCCGTTTGTCATGAAAAAACTTTCTTCGACTGACGCGCAAACTTCAATCAAAGCCGCGAAAAGAAAAGTTGAACGCGCAGAGCCTGTCGTTTGGGAAGTTTTGGAAGAAGTCATCAAAGAACATCCCGTGCTTTTAAACCGTGCGCCGACACTTCACAGATTGGGCATTCAAGCTTTTGAACCGGTCTTGACGGAAGGACGCGCACTTAGACTTCACCCGTTGGCTTGCACAGCTTACAACGCAGATTTCGACGGCGATCAAATGGCAATTCATCTTCCGTTGAGTGCAGAGGCTCAAGCAGAAGCCCGCGTACTCATGCTGGCGGCTAATCACATTCTCGCGCCAAAAGACGGCAAGCCCATAATCGTGCCGACTCAAGACATGGTTTTGGGCACGTACTACATGACGAAGATAAAGCCTAAAGCAACCGGCGAAGGAAAAATCGTAACCGGCATTGAAGAAGCACTTATGGCTGAACGTCAAGGAAAATTGGAACTTCAAGCGGAAATTACTGCGCGAATGAATGTTGAGGACTTGCCGGAAAATGTTCGTGAAGAAATTCCCAACGGCTACGTTCTCGTCAAAACTTCTTTGGGCAGAATGATTTTCAATGAAAAACTTCGTCCTAATCTCCGCTACTGCAAAAAACTTGACGACGGAACTTGGCAATACGGCAAAGTCATGAACAAGAAAGAGTTGGGAAAACTCGTTGCCGCATGCTTTGACGAATTTGGCGCGACGATTACCGCTGAAGTTATCGACGAGGTAAAAAATCTCGGCTATCATTACGCTTGTTTGGCGGGAATGACCGTTGCAATTTCTGATGTTATCGTTCCGCCGAAGAAAAAAGATATCATTGCGGAGACAAAGAAAAAAGTTGAGCGCGTCGAAAAACAATTTCGTCAAGGGCTTTTGTCTGAAGAGGAGCGTTACAAAAAAGTCGTGGACCTTTGGAACAAAGCAACCGAAGACGTAGCCGATGCCATGATGGAAAACATGAATCCGTTCAACCCGATTTTCATGATGGCTGACAGCGGAGCGCGCGGCAACAAACAACAAATGCGTCAACTTGCCGGTATGCGCGGCTTAATGGCTGATCCGTCGGGAAAAATTATTGACTTGCCGATAACCGCAAATTTCCGCGAAGGGCTTAGCGTTTCCGATTACTTCATTTCAAGTCACGGCGCACGCAAAGGCTTGGCTGATACTGCACTGCGCACGGCTGATTCAGGATATTTGACGCGCCGCCTTGTCGACGTTGCTCAAGACGTGATTGTTCGCGAAGAGGACTGCGACGTTTCCACAATCAATTTGAAATTGGAACGCGCCTTGCTTGCCGAAGAAACTTTAGACGCGATTGAAATTTTAAACGAATCTTTGACGGGGCGCGTGCTTGCTGACGATGTCGTTAATGTGGAGACGGGAGAAGTCATAATTCCCCGCGATACAATTTTGGGCGAAAATCATTTGGAAAAAATCGGCGAACTCGGCGTTGAATCTATCACAATTCGCGGCAGAAGTTTAACTTCCCCAAATTCCGCAAGTCATTCACTCGTTCAAGAAACAATCACTCTTGGAACTCGTGACGAAAGCAAACGCGAGGAACTCCGCCACGCCTTCATACATGAAAATTTAGACAAAGAACTTGCAAAACCTTTTGAGCTGGACGGTTTCACGCACTACGAAGGCGAACATTTGACGCATGAACTTATCGAAAAACTTTTGGACGAAAACGAAGAGATCGGCGAAATTTTTGTTCGCAACAACAACGTTCGCGGCATTGAAGTTGAGGCGATAAAGGAAGGCACGGGCGTCATTGAATCTCTGGAAGACAGAATTATTGGGCGTTTCCTTGCCGAAGATGTTTTCGACGCAGAAGGAAAAATCGTCGCCAAAATCAATGATATGATTGATAAAAAGTTGGCGAAAAAAATTGTTGCGGCGAAAGAATCTGTAGGCAACCCTAAAGTAAAAATTCGCAGCGTGCTTACGTGTAAATCTCATTTCGGCGTTTGCATAAAATGTTACGGGCGTGATTTGGCGAATCAAACTCCCGTTGAAGTTGGCGAAGCTGTCGGTATCATTGCCGCGCAGTCAATCGGCGAGCCGGGCACTCAATTAACAATGCGCACGTTCCACACGGGCGGCGTTGCGGGCGATGATATCACTCAAGGTTTGCCGCGTGTCGAGGAACTTTTTGAGGCGCGTAAACCGAAACACAACGCCATTATCGCTGAAGTTGACGGCGAAGTTTTTATGGGCGTCAACGAGAAAAATGATTTGCCGCAAATTACGATTAAGCCGGACGTTGGAACTCCGCGCGAATATACCGTTCCCTTTGCGTCGCGCAGATTGGTTGACGAAGGCTCAATCGTAAAGGCGGGCGATCCTCTTACCGAAGGCGCGAAAAATCCTCATGACATTTTGCGCGTATGCGGGCTGAAAGAAACTCAACGCTACCTTGTCTACGAAGTCCAAAAAGTTTACAAGTCTCAAGGCGTCGAGATTAACGACAAACACATTGAAGTTATCGTCCGTCAAATGTTGCACAAAGTCAAAATCGAAGAGTCGGGCGATACGGATTTTCTGCCGGGCGAATTTGTCGACATAAACGTTTTTGAATCGGCGAACACGAAGGCGATAGAAGAAGGAAGATTGCCCGCCGTCGCCAAACCGATTTTGTTGGGAATTACGAAGGCGTCGCTGGCTACGGATTCATTCTTGAGCGCGGCAAGTTTCCAAGAGACCACGCGAGTTTTGACGGACGCCGCAATTAAGGGCAAGGTAGATCCGCTTATCGGTTTGAAAGAAAACGTGATTATCGGTAAATTAATTCCCGCCGGTACGGGGATGCCGCGATATCGTGACTTGCAAGTTGTCGACCTTGAAGAAGACTTCTAATAATCAGCGAAATATTTTCACGCGATAAAAAAGTTTTTCAGTTCTCCGCATGGAGAACTTTTTTTATTACCATCGATCCATCGATCCAACGATCTATCGATCCAATAAAAAAAAGACGGGCGAACCCGTCAAAATAAATTTAACCTTTAAGAAGTCAAAATGAAAAACAACAACTGCTGAAGTTAAAAATCTAGAACATCATGTTAACCAAGTTGCCAAGACTGGAATAAGCATTGAGATTAATGTAAGCACCGCTTGTGTAGAATGACGCCGTCGAAAGTTCGTCGCCAAACATATCTTGCGCGCTGGGGAAAAGTTGACTGCGTTGGCTGTTCGCCACGTCGACGTGACGTTCCGCGTTGCTTGCAAGACCGTCGCCCATAATGCTTGAAACTCTGCTCGGATTGTCCACGATTGCTTGAGCAACTTTTTCTGCGTCCATACCCAAAGAGCCGTCAACGTTAACGGTAATTCCGATTGACTCGTAAGTTTTCGCGTTGTAAGTTGCGTCGCCGAAAACTCCCGCCATTCTGTTAACGCGCGAGGAAACTTCGCCGTTTTCTTGGAAGAATTGCAAACTTCCGTTATAATTGTCAACAAAATCTTGAATTGTGCTCAACGCCGACTGCATGACTTTGCTGTAGGCTGTTTCGACGTGCTTGTTGCCGATTGAATCATAGAACTCTGTTTTTTGAATTGCGCCGTTGCCAATCGAGGTAGTTTTTGAGCCGTCCGCGTTTGTTGTCGTAACTGAACCGTCCGAATTGACGACGCGTTCAGATTGTTCCGGAGAGACGACCGTAACGCCGAAGTCACTACGCACAACTTGAGGGGCGTCACTATTTTTGTTGGCTGCCTCAACGACTTTTGCCGCCGCAGAAAAAGCGTCCTTATTAATTTCGGGTTTTGCGTCTTGAGCAACTCCCTGCGTTTCCTCTGCCGATTTGTCCGCCGCTTCCGTTGCCGCCTGCACAACCTTCGACGCCGCCGAAAATGCATTCGTGTCTACGGGTTTAGGTTCAGCTGTCACGCCTTTGAAATCGAAGTCACGAACTGCCTGCGCGGATTCGGCGAGGTCATTCATGTTGGCGTCAAATTCGTTATAGAAAGTATTTTTTGCCTCATCGTAACTTGCAACAAGAGCAGCAGCATTGGTTCTTACTTCCTGCAGATTGGCAGCCGTGCTGGTCGCGTTGGAATTCGCAGAGTTGTACGAACTCCATAAGTTCGCAATAGTTTTTTGTGTAGCATTCTGGTTAGACGAAGTGCCGGTCAAGAACATTGAATAGTTGATGCCGGAATTAACCATGCTAGAAACTGTCATTGCCATTTTTATTCACCCTTCCTTTGAAAAATTTTTTCCCACTGAGAAAACATCCTTGAATTTTTGCTTTAATTTTACATAATTGATTCGATAATTGCAAGCTTAAAGTTAAATTTTCGGCGAAGATTTTTTCCAAAATTTTTTTGCGGCGGCGATTTTACTTAGATTGTTTCAGCGAAAATTCATTGAAAATTTTCTGCAAATTTGAAAGGAAATTTTTTTGCAAGGTAGAATAAAAAATTGAAAATGCAAACTTGAAACAGGAGCGTGGTCTTATGGCAATTAATACTTCAGGCTTTGGTGCTTATGATATTCGCGGGGTTTATCCGCAGAGCATAAACCAAGAGCTTGCGTACCGTGTCGGCAGAGTTTTTCCGGAACTTTTCGATGCAAAAAAAGTTGCCATAGGGCATGACATTCGCCTTTCAAGTCCGACAATAAGTGATGCACTTGCACGCGGGTTGACGGAGGCGGGTTGCGAAGTTTACGACGTTGGGCAGTGCGGCACGGAGATGATTTATTTTGCGACGGGCTTTAACGAACTTGACGGCGGAATTATGATAACCGCTTCGCACAATCCGAAAGATTACAACGGCATGAAATTTGTCAGTCGCGGTTGCCGCCCGATTTCCAGTGACACGGGGCTTTTCAAAATCAAAGCCGCGATTGAAGACGAAAGCCGCGATTGGGCGCACCGCATGGCAACGGGGACTGTACATAAAATTGACATTATGCCGGAGTACGTCAAAAAAATTTTGTCCTACGTGGAAGTTGAAAAACTTAAACCGTTTAAAATTGTCATCAACACCGGCAACGGCGCGGCAGGTCCGATAATTAATGAGCTGGAAAAATTTTTGCCTTTCGAGATGATAAAAGTTCATAACGACACCAACGGTTTCTTCCCCAATGGCGTACCCAATCCTCTGTTGCAAGATGCCCGCGCAGAAACGGCGGACGCAGTTTTAAAACACGGCGCGGCTTGCGGTATTGCCTTTGACGGAGATTTTGACCGTTGTTTTCTTTTCGACGAGAACGGCGGATTTATCGAAGGTTACTACACCGTCGGCTTGCTTGCGGAAATTTTTTTGCAACATAACAAGGGCGAAAAAATTATTTGTGAGCCGCGCGCCATTTGGAATACGATTGACATCGTGGAAAGTCTTGGCGGCGTTGCTGTCAAGTGTCGTTCGGGGCATTCGTTCATGAAAGATAAACTTCGTGAACACAATGCGATTTACGGCGGCGAAATGGCGTCACATCACTATTTCCGCGATTTTTATTACTGCGATAGCGGAATGATTACGTGGCTTATGGTGCTGGAACTGATGAGCGAGACGGGCAAAAAACTTTCTGAACTTGTCGGTGAAAGGATTGCTAAATATCCATGCTCCGGCGAAATTAATACGAAAGTTGCAAGCGTCGACGTTGTTAAAGAAATTATTGCGAAGGTTGAAAAACTTTACAGCGAAGGCGGCGAAGTTGACAAAGTCGACGGGCTTAGCATGGATTTTCCAAATTGGCGTTTCAATCTGCGCGGTTCGCAAACTGAACCGTACATCAGGCTGAACGTTGAATCACGCGGCGATAAAAAATTAATGGAAGAAAAACGCGACGAACTTTTAAAAATTATTCGCGGTTAGAAAAATTTTCCTACCAGCTACAAGCTACCAGCTACAACCTACAAGCTAATCACGCTCAACATTGGGCTGTTTAACAGTTATTAAAAATTTAGACAAAGCTATAAAAAAATACGCCAATGTCTAACTTTACCTTGTCATATTCTGTGGTAAAATAATTCTGGGAGGTGGCAGGCGAAAAGTGCAGTGTCTGTCGATACACTGAAAAACTCAAAAAGCCTTGAGTTTAGTTGACTTTCTTAATAGTCTCCGTGTCGCAGGAAACACCGGTGCAGGTTGAAACAGTCCTGATAACTATGAGGTAGAACTCTGTAGGGTGCGGTCGGAATACAGGTAAAAATGGCGAAAACCAAGCCGAATCAATCACAGTGCAGTCACAAGAAAAGACAACTGTGATATGTACCTATCGCTACTGGGGAATTTAAGCCTGTGGAGCTCCAAAAAAACGCGAGTAGCTGAGGCAAAAGCGGACGCGAAGAAACAGGAAGATGTATCGCGAGAACATCACTGTATAAATGTGTACCTTTTCTTTCAAGATTGTATATGTTTATCGTAGCGGCGTTGTTGAATATATTTTCTGCGAACAGGAGGATTTCTTTATGGAGAAAAAAAATGTTGTGAACCTTCCGTCTTTGATTAGTGATTACTACACTCTTGCGCCGAATCCGGAGGACAAAACTCAAGGCGTCGCTTTCGGCACATCAGGACACAGAGGCAGTTCAAAACTCCATAGCTTCAACGAAACGCACATCGTGGCGATTGCGCAGGCAGTTGCGGAACATCGCAAGGCAGAAGGCGTCACCGGACCGCTTTACATCGGCGCAGACACTCACGCACTTTCAGAACCGGCTCTTCGCAGTTGCGTTGAAGTTCTCGCGGCGGCAGGAGTTGAAATTATTCTTCAAGAAGGTTTTAAACCCGTTCCCACGCCCGTCGTTTCTCGTATAATTCTCCGCCACAACTACGAAGAGAAAAACGACAAGAAAGCCGACGGAATTGTTATCACGCCTTCGCACAATCCTCCTACTGACGGCGGCATTAAGTACGACCCGATTACCGGCGGTCCTGCAAGCGCGGAAACGACGACGAAAATTCAAAATCGCGCCAATGAACTCATCAAGGAAGGTATCGACAAAATTAAACGTGTTCCGTTTGAACGCGCAGTCAAAATGGATAACGTTCACTTCATGGATTACATGATGCCGTACGTCGAGGCACTTGCAAGAGTTATCGACATGGACGCAGTCGCAAATTCCGGTTTGAACGTCGGTTCTGATCCTCTCGGCGGCTCAGGAATTTTCTACTGGGATTTGATTAACGAAGTCTACAAAATTAAAAAGCCGATTAACGTCGTCAATCCCAACATCGATTACACATTCTCGTTTATGCCGCCGGATCACGACGGAAAAATTAGAATGGACTGCTCGTCACCGTTTGCAATGGCGAATTTGATTAAAATGAAAGACGCTTACGATATTGCATTCGGCAACGACACTGACTACGACCGTCATGGAATTGTTACGCCGCAGGGCTTGATGAATCCGAATCATTACTTGGCGGTTGCAATTCGCTACCTGTTCACGAATCGTCCCGGCTGGAGTAAAGACGCTATGGTTGGCAAAACTTTGGTGTCAAGCTCACTCATTGACAAAGTCGCGGCGGATATTGGGCGCAAACTCTGTGAAGTTCCTGTCGGCTTTAAATGGTTCGTCGACGGATTGTTTGACGGCTCAATGGGTTTCGGCGGCGAAGAATCTGCGGGCGCATCTTTCCTCTGCAAAGACGCAAGCGTTTGGACGACGGACAAAGACGGCATCATTATGGACTTGCTGTCAATCGAAATTACTGCCAAGACCGGCAAAAATCCTTCAGAACATCACAAAGAACTCACCGACAAATTCGGAACGTTCTACTATGCGCGTAAAGACACCCCCGCGACGCCGGATCAAAAAGCTGCTCTCGGCAAACTTGCGCCCGAAAATCTCAAGGCGGATACTCTTGCAGGTGCTCCGATTACCGGAAAATTTACGAAAGCTCCCGGCAACGGCGCATCAATCGGCGGCTTGAAAGTTGTCACGGAAAAAGGTTGGTTCGCGGCGCGTCCGTCCGGCACTGAAGACATGTGCAAAGTCTACGCTGAAAGTTTTGTCAGTGAAGATCATCTCAAGCAAATTCAAAAAGAAGC
>JAFSXD010000034.1 GCA_017444245.1 Selenomonadaceae bacterium
AGCTGGTAAAAATGTTGAATGATGCTCTGTTTTACAAGCCGTATGAAATTATCGGTGGTGAAAAAATTATGACGGCAATGGCGGCGATTAATCACAGCGGGATAATAATGCGGCTGAGTGCGCGAATTTTTGATTACGTCGACGAAAAAAAATGTGGCTACGTTTTCACAGACAATGTTGACGTTCATTTACCGGACGGACATCTTTTCAGACCGGACTTGACGGTTATCACAATGGAAAATTCCAGTATTATAAATTGGAAGGGCGCGATTTACGGCGTCCCCGACATGGTTGTTGAAGTCCTTTCTAAGTCGACGCGCAAAAATGATTTGACTACCAAGAAAGACGTTTACGAGTCAAACGGCGTCAAGGAATATTGGATTATAAATCTGTGGGATAAAACCGTTGACGTTTACATTTTGAGCGAGGGAAAATTTTTTCTCAACGAATCCTATACGAAATATAGTGATGATGAATGGGAACTCCTTGACGACGAAGAAAAAGCTGCCGTAAAACATGAAATTAAGGTTTCAATTTTTGATGACTTGTTCATTAAGGTTGATGACATTTTTGGTTGGATTATGGATTGAGAGGAAAATTTTAATGGCGAATACAATTCCTAACGTTTCAGTGATTGTGCCGATGTACAACGCGGAAAAATATATCGGCGAACTTTTGGACAGCGTACTTGCGCAGACGCTGAAAAATTTTGAAATAATAATCGTTGACGATGGATCGACGGATAAAAGTTGTGAAGTCGTCGAAAGTTACTTAAAAAAATTTGGCGGGCGGCTGAATCTCGTTCATTCAAAAAAAAAATGCGGGGCATCCCGCTGAACCGCGCAACAGAGGACTTGCACTTTCGCGCGGAAAATATGTTTTCTTCATGGACGCCGACGACGCGCTTACTAAAACCGGTCTTGAGGAAATGTTCAATGCCGCAGAAAAATTTCAAGCCGACGTGATTTATTGCAAGTACAATTTCACTTCGGACGGCGTAGGAAAAAATTTTTTCAAAAAGTTGAAAGGCGGCGTTCCAAAAAACGACAAGCAAGCAGTGACGGTTACAGAAGACCTTGCTGTTAGGGCGGACGCGTGGATTAGATTGCAATTCCGCGTTGAGCCTTGGCTAAAACTTGTTCGCCGTGATTTTCTCGTTGAAAGCGGCGTAAAATTTCTTCCCGTTTTTCAAGACGACAGCATTTGGACTTTGGAAGTTTTGTGCACCGCCAAAAAAGTTTTTGCCGTGCCGCTCTCTTGTTACATTTACAGATTGATTCCAGATTCATTTTCAAAAGTTCAGGCGAAAAGTCAAGCGGATATCGTGAAAAATATTCGCCGAAAAATGGAACGCACCATTCGCGCTTTGAAACACCTTGACGAATTTTTGGGCAAGATTGATTTTTTTCAGGAGCACGCCAATCATCGCTACGCGCTCATCGCCAATTTCATGACGATAGACTTGAACTGGTTGCAGAATGAATGTTTTAATTTGCAGCCGCACATTGTTCAGGAAATTTGCCAAAAAGAATTTGCGCCGTATCTTGGCGAACATGGCGCGTTGATTTCGCATTTGTTTTCGCGATCCATTTTGTTGACGCGTGAATTGATTGTGGCGCAACAGAAAATTAGATCGCTAGATCACTAGATCGCTAGATCGCCAGATCGTCAGTTAAAAATTTTTCTACTCATCAGCAAAATCATCAGTCAAATTGAAAACGATTTCGGAAAAAAATTCTGTCGCGTATGAAAAATTTGTCGGGTCTTCGGGGTCTTTGCTTTGGGCGGAACACATGAAAAGCCAATCGTAAGGATTGCCGGAGAAAAGCGATTCGTAGCCGCACTCGTTCAGCTCACCGTTGATTTCGTCAAAATAAATTTCCGGCAACTCTTCAATTTCTTTAGCGTCAAGAAAATCCACGTCGCCCAACGCCACTTCGTACCAAAATTTGTAGAATTGAAACAAAATCAGCGTCTTGCGAATCGCGTCGTAGGATTTTGAAACGCTCGCTTTGTTTTCGTCCAGAACGTCCGACAAAATTTTTTTCGCGGGAAAATTATTTTTCAAAACGTACGGCACGTTAAATTCTCTGTTGATGCCGAACAAAATTCCGCCAAGAAAATTGTCCAAAACAAACTCCTTTGAAAAAATATTTCTGCCGGATATGGCATCGTAAATTTCGTCGGCTGAATATTTGCCGCCGATATTTTTTTCTGCGCGCGCACGATAACAAATGTACCGCAGGAGTAAACCGCAACGGTTTATTTCGTCTTCGCTGAAAGAAAATTCGCCCGGTATGTTTTTTTCAACAGTCCGCTTGAGTTTTTTGACGATATCCTTGCATTTTTTTTCGTCGCCGACAATTTTAATGAACAAATTTTGAATTTTCTCCAGTGCGGATTTATTCCAAGCGGAGAAATTTTTTTTCTGCTCAATCAAAAATTTTTTCAGCTCGTCAACGGTTTCAATCGAATCAACTCGATTTTTTATGAGTCGCGTGTAAACGCCGCCGTCAAAATTATCCTGCGCGGGCGCGGCTTCAATTTCGGCAATGATTTTAATTGCGTCGTCATACGAAATATTTTTCAAGAAGGCGAAGTAGTAAACGACTTCCGCGACACTGTGACAGTTGAAAGTTCTGTCAAAGTAAACGTGATTGAAAAACCACGTGACTTGATCAAAATTAAGATTCAGCGCAAAACAAATCTCGTAGATTTTTTGACGACTTGCCGGCTCAATTTTCGGGCGACGTTTGCCGTCGAACCATGATAAAACAGTTTTGCGCGTGATGTTTGAATTTATCGTCTGCAGTTTTTCCATAAGAAAATCCGTTTTGTCGTAAACATTTGCAATATCGCCGCGAAAACCCGCCTTCTGCAACAATTCCGTCAAACCTTCATCGAAGGGGCGGAAATTTTTTTTGTCGCGCAAAAAATCTGTGGCCGCTACGGTTGCGTCGCTCGAATTAAATTCAAAATTTTTCAGACTCTGTTCACTAAAAATAGTGTACTGACCTTTTTCCAATGTCATCACTCCCAAAAATTTAAACAGGAAATCACAATTACAAACCTGCAAAAAAATTTTTGTATCATAGGCTCAAGAAAATTCCACAGCAAAAGATTTTGAGGAGGCAAACGCTATGAAGGGATTTAAAATCAATTTGCACATTACCGAAAAGTGCAACTACCACTGCGAATATTGTTTCGCGCATTTTCAACGCAATGACGACTTGCCGCTTGAGAAATGGTTTAAAATCATTGACGACTTGAAGGCGGCGGGAAATATCTCGGCAATAAATTTTGCGGGCGGCGAACCTGTGCTTTACAAAAATTTTCCCGCGCTGGTTGAATACGCAAAAAGTTTGGACTTTCCCGTCTCAATCATTTCAAACGGCTCAATTCTCATGAACGAAAAACTTATGCCGACGGAAATTTTCAAACACTTTGAAACGCTTGGAATTTCGGTTGACAGTTTCGACGAAACAATTTTGAGATCGCTCGGCTGCTGTGACAAAAAATCCAAAGTTTTGTCAAAAGAAAATCTCAAGCGGATTGTCGAACGCGCAAAATCGGTAAATCCTTCAATCAAAATCAAACTTAACACCGTCGTTTCAAAACTCAATCTGAATGAACGGCTGACAAGTTTGGCGGACGAAATTGAAATTTCGCGCTGGAAATTTCTCAAGATGAAAGTTTTCACGAACAAAAATTTTTCTAACAAATATTTAACCATAAGCGACGAAGAATTTCAAGATTTTGTTAAGAGAAATCCGCTGAAGGACGGCGTGGGCGTTGCCGAATTCACTTTGACGCGTTCCTACATCATGATCGACAACGAAGGAAATTTGCTTGACGACTTCGGCGACAGCTACGAAATTGTCGGCAACGTTTTGGAAGAAAATTTTTCTGAAGTGTTCAGCCGCTACCAATTCGACAAAGAACTTTATCAAAGTCGCTACGATTTGACGGCGTGATTGAAAGAGGTGTTGAGAATATGAAAAAAACTTTTTATCAATATCTCAATGACGCGGCGTTCCCCACTGCGTTGCAATTTGAACTCACCGGCGCGTGCAACCTGAAATGCAAGCAGTGCTACAACGACTCCGGCAGAAAAAAAACTTCCATGACGGCGGAACGCTGGAAAAATTTTTCAAAAAAAGTTTCAAACGATTTGTTCAGCGTCACTTTGAGCGGCGGCGAACCGTTGATGTTGGGAGAAAATTTGTTTGAACTCATGGATATTTTTTCGGCAAGCGACACTTGGATTAACATAATTTCAAACGGATTTTTGATGAACAGGGAGGTTGCCAAACGACTTTCTGAATACGCGCTCGGTTGGGTGGAAATTTCAATCGACTCGCCGCACGAAGAATATCATGATTACCTGCGCGGAGTGAAGGGGAGTTGGCGCAAAGCAGTTTTAGCCGCGTCGTACTTGGCAAGCTACAATGTTCCCGTTTGCATTGGGACATGCGTCACGCCAAAAACTTTGTCGGACCTTGAAGAAATGGTGAAGTTGGCACGGGAGATTGGAGTAAGTACCTTGACGCTCACAAAAATTTTCGCATCGGGCAGAGCTTATTCCAACGCGGAGGAATTGATACTTTCAGAAGAGGAAACAAAAAAATTTTTGGTTGAAGCGGCGCAACTTCGCGCAAAATTCAAAGATATTAAAATCAATTTTACAACTCAATCAATCGAAGACGCTTTGCAAAGTGACGCCGAAACAATCAATTATCAAATACCGATTATCAGACCGGATGCGAAAATGCGTCTGTCCTGTTTTGAACCAATAATCGTTGGCGACGTGCTCGAAGAGGATATTCAAACTCTTTGGGAGAGATATAAAAATCTTCGCGCAGTACTCAAAAATTCTCCGGAAAAAATTGGGGCGGCGGGCAGAAATTACGTAGACGAGGAGATTAGCTATGTCGAAGTATTATGAACTCATCAAAGAGGCTAAGCCGAAGAACAGAGCCAAGAAAGTGCGTTTTGATTCGTCGCAACAAATTTACTTCGCGTCTTGCCGCAATTACATCGGCGTAGAAATTCTTGGGGTGGCGTCGGGCTTGCTCTTGACTCTTGCAGACGGGCAAAAAACTTTGGCGGAAATTGCAAAGGAATTGTCCTCAACTCTCCACGTTGCCGAAAATTCCATTAAGGAGGTGATTGTTATAGAGGTTAGGAATTTGCAGAGAAAACATCTTCTGTACTTGGAAGTTTAGAAAGGAGGTTATTTCTTTGGAAATCGATATGGCGAAGATTGAGCAGTTTCACAAATACCTTGTCGAACACGTAGACCCCAAGTACGCGGGCATCATCGATCCCGGCGGCATTGACAGTTTGAAAAGGGAAATCGCTAAATACCCCGAGCTCAAGAAGTTTTTCAAAATGGAAGATTCTGAAAAGGAGTAATGTGAACATGGAAAACAAAAAAACGGAAAATATTTTTGAATCGGTCGTGCTTGAGTCCGACGAAAAAGATCAGGCAACGTTCGTGATACTTCATCTGGTTGTTTTCGTTACGCCTGTCGCTGATGACGACGTTAAGGGCGGCGGGCTCAATCAATAAAATCAAGCGTTGACGGCAAATTTTCTTAGAATGGTTTACTATTTCAGTAAGTGCGTATAAAATATTTGCGAGCTGAAATTTAGTAGCTCTCGCAGGGAGGGGGCGGGAAAATGTTTGACAACAGACAAGGTCTTTCAAAAAATTTTAAGCTTAACAGTGGCAAGGGAGAAATTCTCTTGACGGAAGAAATTGGGCGCGGCGCAAATTGTATCGTCTACCGCGCAGTTCAGGTTGACGGCATCGGCATTTCTCACAAGGTTTTGGTGAAGGAATGTTATCCCGCCTATCTTCTCTTGCACCGTGACGAAGAAAAAAATTTAATCGCCGGCACTTCGGACGAAGAAAAATTTCTCAAGGCGAAACGGCGTTTCAAAAATTCCTACGAAAAAAATTCTCTGATACGTGACACTTTGGGGCTGACAAATTCCACAGTCAACGTTTCAGAATTTATTGAGCAGAACAATACTTTTTACGCCGTCATGAATTTTGACGAGGGCAGCGACTACAAAAATTATCGCGATTCAAACTTGAAAGAGTTGCTGGAACATGTAAAAAGTTTGGCGGTGATTATCGGCAAGTACCACAAAAATAATTTTCTGCACTTGGACATTAAGCCGGAAAATATGTTGGTGATTCCCGAAACGACGGAACATATTTTGCTTTTCGACTTCGACAGCATCGTTACGTTGGAGGAAATTAAAAATAATCCGAATTTAATTTTGTCGTACTCGGACGGATTTTCTGCGCCTGAACAAATTCAAGGCAGGGCTGACAGAATCGGATTTCACACGGATATTTATTCAATCGGCGCAATTTTATTTTACAAACTTTTCAATCGCAGGGCAACAAATGATGACGGGAAAATTTCTGCGCGCTACGATTTCACGCAGATGAATTTTTTTGACAAACGTTATCCGCCAAAACTTTTTAGGGAACTTGATTTATTTTTCCATAAGACGATCGCGACTTCAACTTTTGCGCGTCGAAAGGAAATGGAATGGATCGTAAAAATTTTAGATGAGCTGATTGAACTTGCGGATGTTGAGCGCGTTTTTCCCGTCGACAATTTTCAGTACAACTCCGCAAATTTTGTTGGCAGAGCCGAAGTTCTTAACGAAATTCACAACATTTTGCAAACCAATCAGCTCGTTTTTCTTTCCGGCATCGGCGGCATCGGCAAAACGGAAATTGCGAAAAAATATGCCGCGATCAATCGCAACAACTTCGACACAATTATTTTTTGCAAGTACGAAAGTTCAATCGTCGATCTCGTGACGAATCAAATTTCAATCAACGGCATTGAGCAAGAGCCGAACGAAACGGCGGAGAATTTTTTCCGCAGAAAAATTTCTATCCTGCGCGAAACTCTTACGCCAAACGATTTAATAATTTTGGATAATCTCGACAGCGACGGCGACGACGAATTAGAAAATTTACTTGCCTGTCCTTGCAAATTTGTCGTTACCACGCGGCTGGACTTCAGCGATTACAACTTCAAGCAAATTGAAATTCGGCAGATTGAAGACCCGGAGGAATTGTTCGCGCTTTTCAAAATTTATAACGGCAACGACTATGACGACGACGAATTGGACGCGATAAAAAAAATTTTTCGGCTGATTGAATCTCACACCATGACGGTTGAATTGACGGCAAAATATTTGCGCGAAACCGGCGAGAGTCCGCAGATTTTGTTGGAACGTTTTTTGGAAGTCGAAGGCATTACGAACGTCGACGACACGAAAGTTAAACAGCGCAAGGACAAACGCTTACGCTCAATCGCCGTGACGGATCATTTGCGGATTTTGTTCAACCTTTCAAACTTCGACGCGACGGAAATTGAAATTATGCGCAGTCTTTCACTTTTGGGCGGCGTACGAATCAATCAAAATTATTTTTGCGAAATGCTCCGCTTGGAAAATTCCGACGCATTGGAATTTTTGATAAAGCGCGGCTGGATTGAAAGCGACGACGAAAAAATTTCACTCCACCAAATTATTTTGGATTTAACTTATTCGGATTTGAAACCGTCCGCCGAAAATTGCCCGCGCATTACCGACGGCATGATTGGCGAGCTCAAAAAAGAACGTGTGAACTGGACGAGCGAACAGGTAAAGAAACAGTTGGCGAAAATTTTTTTGCAACGTGTGACCGGAAAAAATTTGAAGTATGCCGAATTGTGCGTTTGTTACGGCAAGGAAGAATATTTGTCCGACGTTGAAAAAATTTGTCTGGCGAGCCATGAAATTTTTGCTTACGACGTTTTGCAGAGGTTTTATCGGCTGAAGGTAAAATTTTCCGCGCAGGTAAAGTTTCTTGAGAACGTTGAACTTGAGGACGAATGCCGAAAAAATTTGCAGGCTGTGGAAAAATATTTTGACTTGGCAAAAAAATATTGTACGGCGTATTCGACGGATTCAAATTACTTGGCGGAAAATTTCAGCGCGTTGGCTTTCGAGACGGACGATGCAATTAACTCAGAAATGTACTACACGTTGGACAACAAGTGTTCTGCGGAACTGAACCGGCTGTACGAAAAAATTATTCAAGTTCTGGACGAGGCGGGAGAACATCTTCTCATGGCGGACAAAATTTCTGCCGAAGAAAAAATTTCCCTGCTTGAGCGACTCCGTGATTTTTATTCAGCCAATGACTACATGGCGATCTACCGTAGCGAAAATTTTTCCAATCCCTACAAGCGGCAGTTTTATCAGCAAAAAATTAATGCGCTGCGTCGTGGAGACGACGAGATTTATTCTCCGCATGACGACAGGGACGACGCGGTTTCTTCCTACGTTTCACAAACTCTTTCCTACGTTTCACAGATGTGCGAAGGCATTGTTGAACTTATGGAGAAATTGGGGACGGAACTTTCAGAAGAGGATAAAAAAGTTTTACTTGAAAAGCCGCCGTCGATATATGACGGGGAGAATTTGACGGACGTCAGCTATTACGAATTGGCGCAGGATTGCGAATTTAAAGGCGACTTGGACACGGCGATTGAATTTTATCGGAAAGCTTACGAAGCAGGCGAGCCGACGTACGATTCGATTTTGTACGAGGCGGCGCAGGCTTGCTTAAGGGCGGGCTACGTTCAGAAAGCTAAGGAGAACTTGGAAGAAATTTTGCGCATCGACAGAGAAAATCCCGAATTTCCGTTTACTTGCCACGCGGCTTTAGATTTGATTGATATTTTCATTGACGAAAAAAATTTTGACGCGGCGAAAAAATTAATTGACGAGCTGATTGAAAAAAGTAGCGACGCGGATTCAGAATACTTGATAACTTACTTGGTTGCGGCTTACTTTCGTTTATACTTGATAGAAAACGATTTGAAATTTTGGAAACGCGCAGTTAAATACTTCAGATTTCTGTACAACGAAAAAGAATTGTCGGATCGACTTCATGACTTTGTTCTTGCGTACGTTTTGCGCTTGACGGATTCGGAAAAAGATTTGGCGCAGATAGAAAATTTGACGCGGCGGCTTGAGCGTTATGATGAGAAGAGCAGGGAGAGCACGAAAAAAATTTTTGAGCACGCGATTGAGTTATCCAAAAATCATGCGGAGTATCACATAAAATTTTTGACGGCGTACAGTTTGTACTTGGGCGATGAGCTGATTCCTTCTGAACCTGCCGTTGCGTTGAAGTATTGCGAGCTGGCGCAGAAATATTTGGACGAAAATTCTTTGGACGATGCGTATTTACAGAGTTTGATTTATCGCGCAAAAGTTAGAGTTATGGTGCAGCTGGACGATTTTGAATATTCGCAGACGCAGGAAGTCCGGCGCAAGTGCGACTATTTTTTGTTGACTGCGCGGGAAGTTAAAAATTTGAGTGACGAAGAGAAGTTTAAGCGTTGGCGTGACGCGGCGCGTGAATATCAGCAAATCTCTAATTATCGTGACGAGTTGCGTTGTTTGGAGGAGGCGGAAAAATTTCCTGCGGAGGATTTTCAAGAGTACTGGTGGCTTGAGGTTGAGAAACTTAATTGCATGGTGAATTTGGGGGAATTTGCGCGTGCGAAAACTTTTGCGACGAAACTTTATGATGCGCTGATTGAAAAATATTTTTCGGAAGAAAATTTTTCGTTGACGGACAAGCTGAATGATTTGGCGGCGGTCTTCGAAAAAATTTCCTGCGCGGCGGAAGTTTTTGCGTTGAACTTGTACGAAATTTGCATGGTTGACGAGCGAGCGGAAAAAAAATTCATGGCGTCTTTGGAAATAAAAAAATCAGCCGAACCAAAACTTTTAAAGATTTTGGATTCGCTGACAGAAATAGATTTCAGTGCCAAGCAAATTGATTTTATCGTTGACAGAATCGAAAAAATTTCGCAGTTGAATTTTGCAACCGACTTTTCAGAAAGATGTTTACGCGTGCTGAACAAATTCTCCCGAAAATTTCAGTACGACAAAGTGGAGTTCAAAAATTTTGGCTGATTACAAATTCAAGTTTCGTCCGATTGCGCCGCCGGGATGATTCGGTTTAAAGTCGCGTTCCAAATCAATTTGCATGCGGCGGGCAACTTCGATAGCTATGGTTTGCAGGACAATCAAATTTAGCGTCGTGGAATTATTCGGCAAAACGTTCCAGAGATCGCCTTCGTTTTCAAGATGAATGACAATTTTTTTGTCGATCATATCGGCAAGCGTGCTGTGATCGCTGAAAGTCAACAGTCGAAGTTGAACGCCTTCACGCCGTTGCAAAAGCCGCGCCAAGTAAACGGACTCTTCGGTTTCGCCGCTCTTCGTCAAAATTATTACCAAGTCGCCCGAACGAATTACGCCCATGTCGCCGTGAACTGCCGAATTTGTATGAACGAAAGTTGCGTCAAGCCCCATTGAATTCATCGTGCCGACAAATTTTTCACATATCGGAACATTTTTGCCGAGCCCTGAAACTATGATACGGTGTCCGTCGCGCAAAGTTTTTTCACAATCCGAAATCATCGCGTCCATCTGCGTGCCTGAAATTGATTTAAGTGCGCCTTCAATCCACGACACATTCTTTTCAAAGTAGCTGTAGGCACTCTCCATCTGCAACGCTTCTTCAAGGTAATAAAGCCCTCTGTAAAACGCGCCGCAAATTGAATCGTAATCTTCCCAAGCGTAAGTCGTCAATGAAAGCCACGTTATCGCAAGCAACAACTTCATCTGCCGTTTTGTAACTTCGCCGTCCAAGAGTTCAAAAAAATATTCCTCAAGATTTTCCCAGCCGTTGGATTCAATTTCAAGTGAAACGCTTTTATCGTCAATCTCAAGCAAAAATCTTTTCAAATTGAATTTGTCGTAATTGCTGAGCAGTGAATAGTACAATTTCACCCAATCGTAGGCAACGTCGCCGTAAAATTGAACTGAACCGAAGTAGCCGCGCGGATCGATTAAAACCGGCTCGGTGTCATGGCGCAACATCATGTTGCTGAAAGTGCAATCGCCGTGAATCATGCGAAATTCTTTTGGCAAGTATTGCATGACTAGACGTTCACACTCGGCTTTGTGGTAAAAAATATTTCTGCAGACGCGCCCGTTAATCGTTACAGTCTCGTCGTTCGCGAACGGGACAAGGTTACGAACTTTTTCAAGCCGCTTGTAAGTTTTGCCAATGTACGCGTCGAAATAACTTTCCTTGTCCGCCGCAACGCTACCAAGTTTATGAACTTCTTGCAAGCACGAAATAATTTTTTTGAGAATCTGCCGTTTCTGCGCGTCGGGAATGTAACTGTACTCGTAAATATTTTGTCCGTCGATAAATTCCATTGTCAGCGGCTCGTAGGAATAAATGACGGGAATGTTTTCAAAGTGTTCGCCTTGAATTTTTTTGTACCAAGCTATCTCTTTTTTTGCAAGCTCCCGCCCCTGCGCATCAATTCCTTGCTTAGTGATTTTGTCGCCGTCAACGGTAATTTGATTGAACGGGCGGCAACGCATGCGCGGAAGTTTGCTCCATTCGCTGTAAAGTCCGTACTCTTTCGTATTCACGAGCGGCTGTTCTTCAAAAGAAAAATTTTTTGATTGTAACCAACGTACAAATTCGCCGCTCATCGGAATATCGGAGAGAAATTTTTTGTCTTGGAAGATAAAATAACCGGCGACGCCTTGTTTATCGCTTGGCTCTTCAAAAAATTTTCCGTCATGATAAGACCAACGGCATGAAAAATCTTTTGAGATGCCTATAACATTTTTGTCGGTGTTCGGCAGTTGATAATCGTCACCCAAAATTAAATCGCACCAAATTAGGAGAAATGGCGACGCGTCAGGAATGTGCGTCAAGGCATCGTGCATGCCCGCGCAAGTTCCCGTATGTTCGGAACTTCTCACGAGCGAGTAGTCAACTTTTGCAAATTCGCGCAAATATTTTTCAAGCACATCAAATTTGTAATCGCCGATTATGATAAATTTTTTGTCGGGAAATTTTTTGAACAGGTGAAAAATCATCGGCAAGTTATTGACGGGGACAAGTGCTTTCGGCTTGTTGCGCGTCAATCTTTCCATGCGCGAACCTTTACCGCCCGCTTGGACAATGACGTAGTTAAAATTCATTTTCTTCACTTCCTAAATTTCATCAGCTTAATAATTTCATCGTACGCGGCGACAATTTCTTTCGGCTCAATCTGCGCGATACAGTGAGCGTGATCCGCGACGCAACCAAAGTATGAGGGATTTTCGCGGCATTCGTCAAGTTGATGTTCCGGCTGAAGAATAAACGACAGCGACTGCAACGGACGATAGCTGATCGTTTCGTTGTGAATGCCTGAAAAACCCGGCAATCTTTTTGCGACGCGGCTTAACGTTATAATCGGTTTGTTCAACGCGGCGGCGATGTCACAAACTCCGGTCATGTTTCCCATGTACAAATCCGATTGAGAAATTACCGCCGTGTCAACGCGCCAGCCCGCACCAACTTCGACAAAATTTTTCACGCACTCGGCAGGTAAATTTTCTTCAAGAAATTTTGCGTCGTTGAGTTCATCTTTGCCGCCCAAAATTATAACCGCCGCGCCACGAGAAATTATTTCCTTCAACGCAACGAAATATTTTTCAACGGGGTATTTCCGCGCAGGTGCATATGCGCCAATGCCCAACGCAATTTTTATTCGTCCCTGTGCAAAATTTTTCAGCAAGTTTCGCGCCGTAAATAAATCAGTTTTGTTGTACCAAACTTCCAAGCGCGTATCGTTAACTTTCAAACCGACATTCAACAGAAAATACAAATCTAAAGCACTTATATGGTCGCCGGCTTTGATAAAGTTTTCTATACACTTTGTATTAAAAAATTTGTCTATCTCCGAAAACTCTAAGCAGATGCGTTCTCGTGCGCCACTCAGATACGACAGGAAATTTATTTCCGGACGATACACCACGCCTATGCGAAAGCATAAATCAAAACGTCGTTTCCAAAGATTTTTTCGCGCAAAATCCGTTACTTTCAAAAATACTTCCGCCGAAAATTTTTCTTCCCAGTCATAAATCAAAACTTCATTCACGTACGGACAAAGTTCAGCCAACGGATAAACTTTTGTGGGGACAACCAACGTGATACGGGCGGCAGGAAAATTTTCACGAATGGAACGAATCGCCGGAGAAGTTACAACAAAATCTCCCACCGCGTCAAGACTAAGCAACAAAATATTTTTCACTTCATTGCCCGCCGACTCTTCACGAAAACCCAGCCGCGTAAATTCCTCCTCCATTTGTTGAAGAAAAAAACCTAATTTTAATTGACCGGTTTGAGCCAGATGTTCAAAAGTTTCCCGTATAATCTGATTTAATTTTTCGTATTCTCCTAGTTCCACAAATTCATTTGCCATCGTGTTACCTCAAAATTTTTTCGTAGGCAGAAACAATTTCCAACGGCTCAATCTGCGTAATGCAGTGAGGTTTATCTGCGCGGCAACTGATTTTCAAATCGTCCGCACAATCGCCCAACTGATGTTCAGGTTGCAAAATTATGAACTTCGTTCGATACGGCGCGAAAGCAAGATGTTCACAAAAACTTGGCAATGCACGTTCCCTGTCCTTCGATTCGCGGCTAACCATGACGACGGGCTTTTTCAACGCGGCGGCAACATGTTTAGCTCCCGTGTCGTTGCCGATATAAATATCCGTCAGTGAAATTATTCCTATCGTCGTTCGCCAATCAATGCCAACCTTCACAAAATTTTTCACGTACTCGGCAGGTAAATTTTCTTCAAGAAATTTTGCGTCGTTCAACTCATTTTTGCCGCCCAAAATTACAACCGCCGCCCCGCGCGAAATTATTTCTTTCAACGCGACGAGATATTTTTCAACGGGATATTTCCGCGCAGGCAAATTCGCGCCAATGCCCAACGCAATTTTTATTCGTCCCTGTGCAAAATTTTTCATCAACACTTGAGCACGCCGCACGTCTTCAAAGTCATGCCACAATTCCAAATCCGAAAAACGCGTTTTAATCCCGCAAGCCGATAACAACTGCAAATTTTTTTCGCAAAAATGTACAACTTTTTCATGGTCAATGAACGTAGGGTGCGTGAAAAATTTTCCAATCATTTCACGCGGAAAATTCGCAAGCAACCCCGTGCCGCTTATATCGTAGCTCGGACCGACACGAATTTTCGCGCCGCTCACGTACGACATGACGCAACTCGTCGGATCGCTCATAAACGAAAAGCACGCGTCAAATTTTCTCCTCCAAAGATACCGCGCAGAAAAAATTGTCGCCGTCTCGAAAATTTGAATCATATCGATACTTTGGACTGTCGATTGATACTCCGTTTCAAAAACGATAACTTCATTGACGTACGGACAAAGTTCCGCCAACGGATAAACTTCCTTCGTCACGGCAAGAGTTATGAAAGCGTTTGAAAAATTTTCGCGAATTGCACGAATCGCGGGCGTCGTCAAAATAAAATCTCCAACCGCATCAAGGCGAAGGATTAAAATTTTTTGCGTCACTTCGGCGGGCGGCGCACCACGAAAACCCAGTTCACCAAATTCTTTTTCCATTAGCCGGAAAAATAAATCGTACGGAATTTTTTTTTCGTCGATAGCAAAATCAATCGTCGCCTCGACAATTTGCGCTAACCGCCCGTAATTTTCCATGTCAACCGCTCCGAAAAATTTTACTCCGCAATAACTTTCATCGTGGGGAAAAGCAACACGTCACGAATCGACGGCGAATCCGTCAGCAACATTACAAGTCTGTCGACGCCGATACCAAGTCCGCCCGTCGGTGGCAATCCGTATTCAAGCGCACGAATAAAATCCGTGTCCATTACGTGAGCTTCCTCGTCGCCTTCTTCACGCGCCTTGAGTTGTTCCTCAAATCTAAGTTTCTGGTCAATGGGGTCGTTCAGCTCCGTGAATCCGTTTGCAAGTTCCCTGCCGAGAACAAAATATTCAAAGCGATCCGTAATGCGCGGGTCTTCGGGATTACGTTTTGCAAGCGGCGAAATTTCCGTAGGATGCCCCGTGATGAAAATCGGTTGAACTAAATCTTCTTCGACTTTCGCTTCAAATGCCGCGTTCAAAATTCCGCCGATACCAAATCTTTTTTCGTAAGCAACGCCAATTTCGTCAGCCATTTGCCGCGCCTCTTCAACGGTCTTGCAGGAGAGAAAATCTTTTCCCGTTTTATTTTTCACGGCGTCATTCATGCTGATTCGCGGAGGATTTTTCAGCTCAAGTTCGACGCCTTCACAAATAATTTTCGTACCGCCGCAAACTTTTTCCGCCGCCGCGCAGATAATCCCTTCCGTCACGTCGATTAAGTCGCGATAATCGCCGTAAGCTTGATAAATTTCCACGCTGGTAAATTCCGGATTGTGTCGCGTGTCCATGCCTTCGTTGCGAAAAATTCTCCCAATTTCGTAAACGCGCTCGAACCCGCCGACAATCAGCCGCTTGAGATTGAGTTCAGTTGCGATGCGCAAATATAAATCCGTGTCCAAAGTGTTGTGATGAGTGACAAAAGGTCTTGCCGCCGCGCCGCCCGCAATCGTGGATAAAATTGGTGTCTCAACTTCTACAAAATCTCTGTCGTCAAGATATTTTCTGATTGACTTAATTATTTCTGCGCGTTTCAAAAAAGTTTCGCGAACGTCAGGGTTTACAATCAAGTCAAGGTAACGTTGACGATAGCGCGTCTCCAAATCTTTCAAGCCGTGAAATTTTTCCGGCAACGGGCGCAGTGACTTCGACAGCAAATCAAAATTTTCAACGCGCACAGTCAATTCACCGCGTTTAGTTTTGAAAACTTTTCCTTCCACTCCGATGATGTCGCCGATATCCAAAAGTTTGAATTGACTATATTTTTCTTCGCCGAGAACGTCCAGCTTGAAATAAATTTGCATGTTGCCGGTGCGGTCGGCAATCGTTGCGAAACTTGCCTTGCCGTGTCCGCGAATCGCCATTAATCGCCCGGCAATTTTCACTTCGCCTGCGTCCTCTTCGCCTTCGATGTTGCAAAATTCTTTTCTGATATCCGCCGCGTGATGCGTGACTTCGTAGCGATGACCGAATGGCGCGACGCCCTTTTCTATGAAGGCGTTCATTTTTTCGCGGCGAACTTTAATTAATTCATTTTCGTCAACCGTTTCTGTAACAAACTTTTCTGCCATGAAATTTGCTCCTCAAAATTAATTTTTAAGTATCTCGACAAGTTCATATTGGATAATTCCCGCAGGCGCATGAACTTGCACGATTGTCCCTGCGGTCTGCCCGATTAAAGCCGCGCCAATCGGAGATTCGTTAGAAATTTTTCCTTCGTCCGGGTCTGCTTCCGTTGAACCGACAATCATGTAAGTATCGCTTTCGTCCGAATCGACTTCGCGAATCACGACTTTGCTCCCGATTGAAACGGTGTTGCTCAAGGAAACGCCGTGAATTATGTCGCTGTTATTTATTTTTGCCTCAAGCTCACGAATTTCGGCTTCCAAACGTCCTTGTTCATTTTTCGCGTCGTCGTACTCGGAATTTTCGCTAAGGTCTCCAAGAGAAATTGCAACGTTCAATCTGTCGGCAACTTCAAGGCGTTTGACGCTCTTCAAGTAATTCAACTTTTCAACAAGTTTGTCGTAGCCGTCCTGTGTAAGCATTGTGGTTTTTTTTGTCATGTCCATTGTCCTTTCTTTATAACTAGCGATCTGGCGATCTGGCGATCTAACTAACTAACAACTAATTTTTCGCCGGAATCAGTTGGCGACCAAATTTTCATGTCTTCAGGCGCACTTTCAAGAAATCTCCTTGACGGTCTCCACGCAGGATAACCGACCCTGTGCATGGCAATAAGTCTTTTCGCGCTGACTTGATTAACAAATTCGGTAACGCCTCTTTCTTGAGATTCGCCCAATCTGCCGTCGACGGGGAAAAACGCCACGTCAACTTCAAGCCCGTGCATTTTTTTCAACTGCCGCTTAAAACTTTTTTCCGCCAACATTCTCTGCGCCGGAGTGTCGTTGTACCAATCCCACCAGTTAAAATCTCCCGCATGAAAAATTTTTTTGCCCGACGCAGTCTCCACGAGAAACGAAACGCCGACGTCCGTTGAATCGTACGTTGAAACCTTCAAGCCCGCGCCTTCCCATTCGCTGTATTTTTTCATGAACGTAATATTTTCTGAAGGAAACATTTTCACGCGCTTGGTGTGCTTGATGTCGTTGCTGAAAATGTATCTGGAAGTTTGCGGCGCATAAGCGCGAATGTGTGTTCCGAAGTGATCAAAATGCGCGTGGCTCACCAAAACATACAAATACTCAAAATTTCCCCTACCTACAGCTCTGTCAACAATTTTTTCAGGGTCTTCGTAATCGTCGAACAACATCAAAATGTTTTCGTCTTTAACCATAAATCCGCTGTTTAGCAGATATACAATTTCCATTTTGAAAACGTCCTCCTAACTTAGTCACTGCTCAAACTAATTTTTAAGTGCGTCCTTTACCTTATCTTCAAGTTCCGGAGAGTTTTTGTCCGCGTCCGGCATCGTCATTCTTCGTGAAGGAAGAGTAAAGCCGCGCCCCATGACTTCGCCGGCAGACATTATGACAAGAAACGCTTTATTGTCAATCGTATTCGCAATGACTTTCAGCTTGCCCAACTGCGTCAAACTGACAACCACCATCGCCACTTCGCTTTCTTCACCGCTAAACGCCCCTTCGCCGTGCAAAAAAGTTACGCCGCGCCCAATCTCCTGCATAATCGCGTTGGCAATCTCTCGCGACTTCGCAGAAATTATCAGCACAGCTTTACTCCGATTAATTCCCGCAATGACTTTGTCCGTGACTTGCGAATTGAGAAACATGCAAATCAATGTAAGCATCGCAAGTTTCACGCCAAAAAATATTCCTCCCGCAATCACAGTTAAACAGTTAAACGCGAAAATCACGGCACCCATATTCATTGAGTAAAACTTTTTTATAATCGCCGCCACAATGTCATAGCCGCCCGTGCTACCATTCATGCGAAAAACAATTCCGTAACCCAGCCCGTTGAAAACGCCGCCATAAATCGCCGCAAGCATCGTGTCATCAACCGGCGCGTACGCATTCAAAAATTTCATGGCGTCCAAGCAAACCGAAAACATTATCGTACCAATTACCACGTCGATAGTATAATTTTTTCCCAGCAATTTGTATGACGCAATCAATAGCGGAATGTTGTACAGAAAAGTTTGTACGCCGATTGGAAATTCGGACAAGTAGTAAACCACAAGCGAAACGCCCGCAATACCGCCCGTCAAAAGGTGGCTCGGTACGACAAACAAATTTATCGAACTTGCCGCAATCAAACAGCCGATAAGCATGCCGATGTATCGAAACGGTTGCCAACGATAGATAAAGGCAGTGACGCGCATGAAAATTTTCCCCTCCACAAAACGCTGAATATTATAGCACAAAAAAATTTTGATTGTGCAACAAAAAAATCAAATGCAAATTTTTACCGCAAATGCTTAGCCGAAAAAAAAAGCTCTCGGCTTTCGCGTCGAGCATGTTTTCAGAGGTTAGAGAAAAATAATTACAAATCAATGGACAATCGGATTTAAATTTTCTTCGCGCATGAATTTTGAAAGTTTACGTACGCTCTCCATTAAATCAAAATAATGTTCTTCAGTCAGCGATTGTGAACCGTCAGACATCGCCTTAGCGGGGTTGGGGTGCACTTCCATCATCAAACCATCCGCGCCCGCCGCTATCGCCGCCAATGCCATTGGTTTAATCATTCGCCACCTGCCCGTTCCGTGACTGGGATCGACGATTATCGGCAAGTGCGAAAGGTGTTTGACTGCCGCAACTGCGCTCAAGTCCAACGTGTTGCGCGTGTAAACTTCGTAAGTACGAATGCCGCGTTCACATAAAATTACGTCCGTCGTTCCTGCGTTCATGATATATTCCGCCGCGTTCAACCATTCGTCAATCGTCGCTGAAAGTCCGCGTTTCAACATCACGGGCTTGCCGCAACGTCCAACTTCTTTGAGCAGACCAAAATTTTGCATGTTACGTGCGCCGATTTGCATAACATCAGCGTATTCGGCAACGGGAGCAATTCCTTCAACCGTCGTGACTTCAGTTATAATTTTCAAACCCGTGCGTTCGCGTGCCTCTGCAAGATATTTCAAACCTTCGACTTCCAAACCTTGAAAGGAATATGGAGAAGTACGAGGCTTGTACGCGCCGCCGCGCAGGAATTGTGCGCCACTTTTTTTGACAAACTCCGCCGTCTCTAAAATTTGTTCGCGAGATTCAACCGCGCAAGGTCCCGCCATTATCACGGGTTCAGCACCGCCGATTTTCACGCCGTCTATGTCAATGATGCTTGACTGCGGATGAAATTCACGGCTGGCTAACTTGTAACTTTTTGAAATGGCTACGCTGCTTTCAACGCCTGCCATCGCGCCGATTGCCACCGACGCCATTTTTGCCTTGTCGCCGATAACGCCGACGATTTTTTGTTGCGCGCCCTCCATGATTTTTGCTTCAAGACCGACGCCTTCGATCGTCTTCACAACGTCCGCGATATTTTCTTCTGTCGCGTCAGGTTGCATGATTATGACCAAATTAAAACTTCCTTTCTAACAGCTAATCACGGGGAAAGTCCCCAAATTTCTTAGCCAAATACTTTTGCGCTGAACGCCGCCAATCGCCTCATTCAGAGTGCGTCGCTCAACGTTATTTTCCAAGTCAAAGAAAAAAATGTATTCGCCAAGTTCCGTTCGTGCAGGACGTGATTCAATTCGTGTCATGTTGATGTGACGAAAAGCAAATTCTTTTAGCACGGAATAAAGCACACCTGCGCGACTGCCGTCAATTTGGCAGACGACTAAAATTTTGTCGCCACGTGGCATGTAAATTTCCTTGCGTCGTTGAATTTCAAAAAATCTTGTGCGGTTGGCGGTGTTGTCTTGAACATCTTCAGCGATTAAATTTAAACCGTTCATTTGTCCGCCGCGTCGTGAACAAATTGCCGCGTAACCGTCGCCGATTGAAGATTGGGCAACAATTTCTGCGGCGCGTGCAGTGCTTGCTGTGATAACAATTTCTGCTTTTGGAAAATTTTCACGCAAAAAATTTCTGCACTGTGAAATTGGTTGAGCGTGGGAAAAAATTTTTTTCACGTCATTTTTTTTCACGTCGGCATTCGCCATTAAGTGATTGTGAACTGTCCAGATAAATTCCCGCGAAACAGTTAGCGAATCACTGCGCGCCAAAATATCCAGCGTGATGTTTACCGAGCCCTCAAGCGAATTTTCAACCGGAACAAATCCCGCGTCAAGTTCCTTTTCCTCAACCGCCGAAAATATTTCATCAATACCGGTGTAAACTATAATTTCTCGTTGCGCGGACAAAATTTCGTTCAATCGAATCATCGCTTCTTCGGAATGAGTGCCGCGCGGTCCGAGTATTCCAACTTTTTCCATGAAAATACCTAATCGATTTGCGTTTCAAAACTGCCTAAAATTTTCACGGCGTCCAAAATTTTTTCGTCGCTGACTTCGTGATTTCTGTCCATGAAAATTTCTGTAAAGTTTTTATCTGCGCGAAAGTTTACGCTGTGCACGCCGTCAAGATTTTTAATTTCGGCGGCAATTTTATTTTGCGTCGCATTGTCCGCGTCGACGTGCAAAACTTTGTAGTCCAGCCGTTCAATTTTAAAAATCACGGGGCGCGTTCCGTCGTTGCAACAAGCTATCATCATGTGTTCATCGTTCGTCCAGTGCCGCATAATCGATCCGCCCTGCAACGCCGTATAAACGTAGCGGCTGAAACAATCCCACGCTTCAGAACAATGCGCGCCTTTGCCCTGCGTCCAGAAAGTGTCCTCGTCGCCGTAGCGTTCAAAAATATATTCCGCGCCGACTTTGTAAAAAGGACACGCGCCCGATTTCGGATCAGCCAAATATTTTTCCTGCAAGTCTCCAAAAACTTTTTTGTCTATGACGGTAACTTTGCACTTGTACTGCATTGAAAAAACTCTCCTAAAAATTTTTCTGTGTCAAAAATTTTTCTGCGTCAAACTCCTGCAAGTTCCAACTTGTCAATGTAAAGCCGGCGAAAACTTCTGAATGTGCCGAGCCCTTCGGAAAAAATTTTCACTTTGTAACCAAGCGCGGAAAGTCGAGTTTGCCACGAAATTTTTATATCCTTCTCCACATGCAACCCGCCCGTGAAAAGCAACGGCGCAAGCAAAATTTTTTTCACGTCACGACTTTCCAAACGCTTAACCACGTCATCAAAATTCGGCGTGTCCTTTTCTTCGATAACGCCGACATGAATATTTTGGTGACGCTCGTCAATCATCCGCTGAAAATTTTCGTAAGTTGGATTGTGAACATTCGGCGAACCGTGCCCAACCAAAACCAAATCTTCGTCGAAGGTTGAGAAACAATTTATCGCGGTAGCCAAAACTTTTTTGTCAAAATCCGTGTCACAATTCGGCGAAAGCAACGGCGATAAAATTTTCACGTCGTCGGCAACTTGAGTTTTAACTTTATTTTGGAACTCTTCGCCCGCCGTGAAATGCGTCGGCAACAAAATAATTTCTTCGTAACCTTCTGCGCGGAGATTGGAAATTTGTTCGCTGACAGTTTGAACTAAAACGCCGTGCCGAAATAATTTTTTGACGATGAAATTTGAAGTGTACGCCTGCCGAATTTCAAACGTGGGGTACGTCACGGAAATTTCATGCGCCAATGAATCAATCGTCGCCGCGCGGATTTTTTCATCAGTTGAACCGAAACTTACTACAACTATTGCTTTTAACATTTCAAATCCCATTCCCGGCTTTTTCAATTTCGGCGGCGATTTTGTTACAAATTCTGTCCAACTGTTTTTTGTTCGGACCTTCCGCCATAACGCGCACCAACGGTTCAGTTCCTGACGCGCGGACCAAAATTCTGCCCGTGCTGCCCAGCTCTTCTTCGCCTTCAAAAATCGCCCGCTTAACCGAATCATTTTCCTGCGCAATTTTTTTGTCCTTGACGCGAACGTTAATTAAAACTTGCGGGAAAGTCGTCATCATCTCGTTGAGTTGCGAAGCAGTCTTGCCTGATTTTTTCATTGCCGTCAAAACTTGCAACGCGGTAATCAAGCCGTCGCCCGTCGTTGAATAATCCGTGAAAATTATGTGTCCTGATTGTTCGCCGCCGAGATTGTAACCGTTCTTCAACATATTTTCCAAAACGTACCTGTCGCCGACCGTCGTAATTTCGTAACGCGCATTCAAATTTTCAACCGCTTGACGAAAACCGATATTCGCCATTACGGTTGTGACGACGGTATTTTTCACGAGCGCGCCGATATCCATCATCAATTTGGCGCACATAATTAAGATGTGATCGCCGTCAATCAAATTTCCTTTTTCGTCAATGCAAAGACATCTGTCCGCGTCGCCGTCATGAGCAATGCCGATATCAGCGCGGCGTCGCAAAACTTCCAGCCGCAAATTTTCAATGTGCGTTGAGCCGCAATCGTCATTGATATTTATTCCGTTGGGTTTGTTGCCCATTAAAATTACTTCTGCGCCGAGCCGTTTCAAAACTTTTGGCATGGCGTCGTACGCCGCACCGTTGGCGCAATCCAAAACGACAGTGAGCCCGTCAAATTTTTCACTCGTCGTGCTTATGACGAAGTTAATGTAATCAGCAAGCAAATCTTGACGATATTCCACTTCGCCGATTTTCGCGCCGGTTGGTCTGGAAAAATTATCGTCGCGCTCAATGCGGCTGACAATTTCAGAAATTTCATCTTCTACGGCGTCGGGAAGTTTGTAACCGTTGCCGCCGAAAAATTTAATGCCGTTGTCATAGAAAGGATTGTGTGACGCGCTGATAACGATGCCCGCGACTGCGTTAATTTTTTTCACGAGATAAGCGACGCCCGGCGTGGGAATGACGCCAACTGAAATTGCATGTCCGCCCGCTGAACAAATTCCCGCTACAAGTGCCGCTTCCAACATTTCGCCTGAAATTCGCGTATCACGTCCGATTAAAATTTTCGGTTTTTCTTCAAAACGTTTTCCAAAATACAAAGCGGCGGCGCGTCCCAATCTGTACGCCAACTCCGGCTTGAGTTCGGAATTTGCCTCGCCGCGCACTCCGTCCGTTCCAAAAAGTCTTGACATTAAAACTTCCACTCCCAACGAATTTTCTTTCCGGCTATTATAGCAAATTTTTCTGCGTTATCAATATTAGCTTTCAGCTTTTAGCTGTTAGGAAAATTCTCCACTAACAGAAAAAAAATTCCGGCGTCGACGCTAAAGCAAATTGATGTTATAATTGCCTTGAAATAATTATTGGAGGTAAAAATTTGCAAAGACAACTTACTTTAAAAAATGTTGCTGAAAAAATTGGCGTAGGTTTGCACTCGGGGCGAAGAGTTCATTTGAAAATCAAACCCGCCGAAGTGGACAGCGGAATAGTTTTCGTGCGCACTGATTTGGGGAAAAAAATTCATGCGACGGCAGCCAACGTAACTTCAACACTTCGCGCCACGACGATTGAAGAAGACGACGCCAAAGTTTTCACGATTGAACATTTGATGAGCGCACTGAACGCATGCAAAATCGACAACTGCGAAATTGAATTGGACGCCGAAGAACCGCCCGTGCTTGGCGGCAACTCCATAGATTTTTTTGAAATGATTCAAGCCGCAGGCATCGTTGAGCAGTCGAAGGCGCGCACAGAAATTACGCTCAAAAAAATTTATCGCGTTGATTCGGACGAGGGAAAAAAATTTGTTCTTGCCCTGCCTTATGACGGTTTCCGCGTAAGCTTCACTTCGATAAATCCGCATCCGCTGATTGGCATTCAGTACGCAGATTTTGAAATTACGCGTGACATTTACAAAACGGAAATTGCACCTGCGCGGACGATCGCCTATGAAAAAGAAATTGCAATGCTAAATCAAATGGGCTTGGGGCTCGGCGGCACGCTGGAAAATGTCATCGTTTACAACGACGAAGGCTGGTTGAATCAGCTGAATTATTCCAATGAACTTGTGCGCCACAAAATTTTGGACGTTATCGGCGATATGCGGCTGGCAGGAATTTTTAATTGTCATGTCATCGCGGTGGCGTCTGGGCACGCGCTTAACACGAAACTTGCGAAAAAAATTTTTGAAGACATTAGAGCTTGTAGCTGGTAGCTTGTAGCTGGTAGCTTGTAGCTTGTAGCTTGTAGAAAAATTATTACGCATTACGAATTATGGAAAAGGGGTAATTTGAAATGGTATTAGACATTGAAGAAATTATGAAGATACTCCCGCATCGTCCGCCAATGTTGCTTGTGGACAGAATTTTGGAAATTGATCCTTTCAAGTCGGCAACCGGATTGAAAAATGTCACAATGAATGAACCGCAATTCGCGGGGCATTTTCCCGGTCATCCGATAATGCCGGGCGTTCTTCAGCTGGAGGCAATGGCGCAAGTCGGCGGCGTGGCAATGCTTTATCCCGAAGAACATCGCGGTAAAATTGCACTGTTCGGCGGCATGGACAACATAAAATTCAAAAAGCCCGTCGTTCCCGGCGACACTTTGATAACCCGCGCAGAAATTGTTAAAGTTCGCGGAGATTTTGGCGTTCTTCATGCAGACGGTTACGTTGATGACAAACTTGTTTCGTCAGCAGATTTTAAATTTGCCCTGAAACACGGCGAAGAATTGTTCACCTTAGCCGGTAAAGAATAAACTGAAAGCTAAAAGCTAAAAGCTGAAAGCTAAAAGCTTAGAGCTAAACAGGAGATGTTGAATAAATGGAATCGAACATTCACGCCAGCGCCGTTGTTTCACCTACCGCAAAAATCGGAAATAACGTAACAATAGGACCGTACTCGGTGATTGGCGACGAAGTTGTAATCGGCGACGGCTCAATAATCGGACCTAACGCGGTAATTGCCAAGTGGACGACTTTGGGAAAAGATTGTCGAGTTTTTCAATTCGCGTCAGTGGGCGAAATTCCACAAGATTTAAAATTCAAAGGCGAAAAATCTGCAACGGTTATTGGTGACAGGACAGTTATTCGAGAGGGCGCAACCATTCACAGAGCAACGGGCGAGGGCAACGAAACCAGAATCGGCAGTGACTGCCTTTTAATGGCGTATATCCACGTGGCGCACAACTGCGTTTTCGGAAACCATGTAATCATGTCAAATTTGGCAAGTTGCGCGGGGCATGCGACGGTTGAAGATCGAGTGGTACTGGGCGGAATGGCGGGAGTTCATCAGTTCGTTAAAATCGGACGCAATGCAATGGTCGGCGGAATGAGCAAACTCGTGCAAGATGTTGTTCCTTACACGATTGTTGACGGGCATCCCGCCAAAGTCGTCGGGCTCAACAATGTTGGAATTTCCCGCGCAGGTATTCCGCTGGAGTCACGCCGCCTTATAAAAAAGGCGTACAAAATTTTATATCGGTCGGGTTTGAGTTTGGCAGAGGCTATTGCGGTTATTGAACAAGAAGTTGACTCATGCGAAGAGGTTGAACACTTTCTTAGATTTTTGCGCAATGCTGAACGTGGAATTTGCCGTGAACGTCGTGAGATTGAATAATTTGTCGCTGTAATTGAAAAATTGGAGGAAGTATTTATGGAAAGACTTGGACTTTTGGCGGGCACCGGAAAATTGCCGGTCGAGTGTGCACGTGAAGCAAAAAAACTTGGCTACGAAATTTACGCAGTTGGACTTTTGCCGGAGAGCGATCCGCAAATTGCCGAGTTCGCAACAGATTACAAACAAATTAACGTTGGTCAGCTGGAAGAAATTTTAAAGTACCTTAAAGCAAATAATCTTGAAAAAGTCATGATGATTGGCAAGGTTACCAAAGAATTGTTGTTCAACGGAAAAATTCAGCCCGATAGAAAAATGATTGAACTTATAATGTCACTGCCGGACAGAAGTGACAACACCGTTATGATGATGTTCATTCGCGAGCTGGCAAAATTGGGGCTACAGACTTTTGATCAAACTGCTTTGATTCGCAGACTCATGCCGCGCAGAGGAACGATTTCCGGTCGTGAGCCGTCGGCGATTGAGCGTCAAGACATGGACTTTGGTTTCAGAGTGGCTAAAGAACTTGGACGGCTGGACATCGGACAAACTGTCGTGACGAAAAATCTTGCGGTTATGGCGGTTGAGGCGATTGAAGGAACGGACGAATGCATAAAGCGCGGCGGGAAATTGGCGAATGGCGGCGCGGTCGTCACGAAAGTTGCAAAACCAAATCAAGATAACCGTTTCGACGTTCCGACTGTCGGCAAGAGGACGCTTGAAGTTATGGCGGAGTTTGGCGCGAGTGCGCTTGCCATTGAGGCGAATAAAACTTTGCTTGTCGGCAGAGAAGAGACCGTTGCTTTTGCTGACGAACGTGGAATTACAATCGTTGCTGTTTAGCTTGTAGCTGGTAGCTGGTAGCTGGTAGCTGGTAGCTTGTAGTTATTAACCATGAAAATAATGATGTCTGCGGGCGAAGCGTCGGGCGATGTTCACGGCGCAAGTCTAGCCGGAGAAATAAAAAAAATTTCCCCAACCACAGAAATTTTTGGCATGGGCGGCGACGAAATGAGCGCGGCGGGCGTTCGTCTCGTTCGTCACTACAAAAATTATAACGTTATGGGATTTGTTGAGGTCGTTAGAAATCTGCCGAAAATTTTAAAACTCCTCGACGATTTAACAGAAATTATTCGTGAAGAAAAACCGGATTTACTTGTTTTGATTGATTATCCGGATTTTAATTGGCGGTTGGCAAGGCGCGCAAAAAAAATTGGCGTGAAAATTTTGTCGTACATTCCGCCTTCCGCATGGGCGTGGAGAAAATCTCGTGCGGCGGACTGCGCGAAAATTGCCGACGAATTTATTGCAATATTTCCTTTTGAATTGCCGCCGTACGAAAAAGCCGGTGCAAAAATTTCTTTCTTGGGCAATCCGCTAGTCGACGCAGTCAAGCCGTCAATGACTGTTGACGACGCAAAAAATTTTTTCAAGATTGACGAATCGGATAACGTCATACTTTTGTTGCCGGGAAGTCGGCGGCAGGAAATAGATTTGATACTGCCTGAAATGTTGAAGGCGGTTAAAGTTTTGTCGAAAAAAAACTCGGCAAAATTTTTTTTACCTGTCGCTGACAACGTCGACGAATCGGAAATTTTGCGGCAAGTCGACGCGGCTCAAGTTGAAGTGACGTTGACGAAAAAATTTCGCTACGATTTAATGGGCGTTGCTGATGCGGCAATGGCTACTTCGGGAACTGTCGTACTTGAGGCGGCGTTAATGAATTTGCCGTGCGTCGTGCTGTACAAAATGTCATGGCTGACGTACTGCGTCGCGAAAATTTTAGTTGACGTGGAAAGTTTCAGTTTGCCTAACGTTTTGGCAGGAAAAAAAATTGAAACGGAACTTCTTCAAGGCGAAGTGACGACGGAAAAAATTGTTGAGGAAATTTCAAAATTGTATCGCGGCGAAAATCACAGGGAAAAAGTTGTGGCTGATTTGAAAATTGCTTGCGCGAAATTGGGCGAAGGCGGCGCGGTTGGTCGTGTGGCGAAAAAAATTTTGGAAGTAGCCGAAGAGCTTAAAGCTTGAAGCTTAAAGCTTAAAGCTTAAAGCTAAAAAAAAATATTCGTTAAGGTAGGAAAAAAAACTTTTTCATTGAAATTGTAGGTATTCAAGAGTAAAATAAACTTGGGCGGGAGTAATTTTCAATCGGAAAAAAATTTTTTTGGGCAATGGAGAGAGGGTGTCAGTTTTGGAAAAATCTACTGTCATAGGGATTTTTGCGGGACTTATTTCAGTTTTTGTGGGTATGATTATAAAAGGAGCACCGCTTTCGTCAATGGCAAACCCTGCGGCGTTTTTGATAATCATAGGCGGAACTTTTTCATGCCTGCTCAATGCGTTTCCTATGGATGTAGTTAAGAAGTTGCCACAACTTTTTAAACTTTTGTTTCGTGCCGAAGACACCGGCGGCAAAGCCGAACTGGTACAGAAATTTATAGAGTTATCGCAGATTGCGCGTCGTGAAGGAATTTTGGCGCTTGAAAGTCGCGTAGGAGAGATTGAAGATCCATTTTTCCGCAACGGTTTGGGAATGGTCATCGACGGTATGGACCCCGATTTTGTCAGTGACGTTTTGGACGCGGAGCTTGCGGTTATGGAAGAGCGTCACTCGGAGGCGCGTTCTATTTTGACACAAGCGGGAACTTATGCACCGACGCTTGGCGTTTTGGGCGCGGTGGTTGGTCTTATCGCGGCACTTGCGGACCTTAGCGACGTTAACAAATTGGGGCACGCGATTTCTGCGGCGTTCATCGCGACGATTCTCGGTATCTTCACGGGTTACGTTATCTGGTTGCCGTTTGCCAACAAATTGAAAGTGAAGTCGGCGTCTGAAATTGGTTACAAGCGCATGATTATCGAAGGAATTTTGTCGTTGCAGGCGGGCGATTCTCCTACGGCGATTGAAGCTAAATTGATGGTTTTCATTCCGCAGAAAGAACGCGAAGCTATCAAGTCGGCGGCTGAATGATAGATCGATAGATCGATAGATCGCTAGATTGCTAGATCGATAAAAATTTTTACAAGCGATCCATCGATCCAACGATCCATCGATCCAAAAAAGGAAGTGAAATAATTGGCGAAAAAAAAGCGCGGAAAAAAACACGAAGAAGAAGCCAGTGAAGCATGGTTGTTGCCGTATTCAGACTTGATGACTTTGCTTTTGGCATTGTTCATCGCGCTGTTTGCAATTTCGCAGACAGACCAAACAAAATTGCAAGCACTCGCGCAAGCGTTCACCGCCGCGTTCAATATAGGCGGACCTTCAGTCTTTGAAGGCGCAGGACCAAGCTCAAGCATGCAACGCCAAATGATGAGCTCCGAAGATCAGGGCAATGACGATTACATTAAAGAAAATCAAAATTTGGAAAATCTCAAGGAGCAACTCGACCAATACATTGAGCAAAATCAGTTGCAAGACCAACTTTCCACGCAAATGGAAGAAGAAGGCTTGATGATTCGCATAAAAGAAAAAGCGTTGTTCCCTTCCGGTTCGGCGGAGTTGGTTGAGGAGTCACAGCGAATTGGTCCTATCGTTGCGGGACTTTTGGCGGCAGTTCCCGAGCGCGTGTTAATTTCCGGGCACACAGACACAGACCCGATTAACACCGCGCAATTTCCCTCGAACTGGGAATTGAGTTCCGTCCGCGCAATGACTTTCATGAAATATTTGCTGTCAATCAATGCAAGTTTGAATCCCGCAAGATTTTCCGCTATCGGTTACGGGGAATATCGCCCGATTGCCCCCAACGACACGGCGGAGAATAAACAGAAAAATCGTCGCGTTGAAATTTTAATCGCACGCACGCTGTCTTTCAATCCTAACGAAGGAGTTCACGCACAAAGTGACGTTGACTTAGTGGCAAAATGATTTTAGGAATTGGAACTGACATAATCGAAATTGAAAGAGTGCACCGCGCAGTTGCAAGCGAACATTTCAAGCGTCGTGTCTTCACGCCAACGGAAATTGATTATTGCGAAAGTCGCGGAAAAAGTTTCGCCGCCTCCTACGCCGCAAGGTTTGCTGCTAAGGAGGCTTTTTTTAAAGCGTTGGGCACGGGAATTTTTACTGCGCTAAATGAAGTTGAAGTCGTGAACAATTTGCGTGGACAGCCGGAAATTTTTCTGTACGGCAAGGCGAAAACTTTTGCGGAAGAAAAAGGCGTCGAAAAAATTTTTCTGTCGCTTAGTCATTCTCTGGAGTACGCTACGGCGTTCGTTATAATTGAGTCTTAACTTTTAATGGAGGTTGCATCTATGCAAAAAATTTTCATGACAGCGGCGTTAATCTGCGCAGTAATTTTTCTTTCAAGCGCAAAAACATTAGCCGCCGAATTTGAATTGGTGTCCTACTCCGCGCAAGTGAAATTGCAGTGGCTGGCGACGACAGGCATGCCCGAAGCAAAAAAAATTTTGGCTGAATTTGGGACGGCGAATATTTACGGCAAAAAAAATCTCAAAGATTATGATCGTCTCGAAAAGTTGAACGGCATCTATCAGGAACTTTGTTATGCCTCAACTGCCCAATACGTGGCAAGCAAAAATTACAAAAGCATTATCGATATCGGCGGCGGCTACACTCCCCGCGCTGTCGTCATGGTTAACGACGGGCGAAAATATCTTGGCGCAGAGCTCAACGCCGTCGCTATCAGCGCAATGCAAATCATGCCCAAGTTCATCAAGCCGGAATTTCAACAAAATCTTTTCTACGACGAAGTTCTTGTAGAAGATCGTTTTGCAATGAACGAGGCCGTAGGAAAAGTTGGGCGTCCGGTTTGCATTATCGAAGATGGCTTGATGATTTATTTGACGAAGGAACGCGCCGACAAAATGTTCACGATTATCCATGACGTTTTGAAACAGAACGGCGGCTGTTACATCACTTCGGATTTTGTCACGGAGAAAATGTTCAAAGACCTTGCCGTTGCAATTTACGGAGAAAATTCCGCGCAAAAACTTTTTGACGAGACGGCGAAAATGTACGAAAACCTTTTCGGCGAACCACTTCACTTGAATACTTTCAAATCTGAAATTGAAGTAATTAATTTTCTCAAGGCAAAAGGTTTGAACGTCAGGCAAGTGCCGTTGATTGAAGACCCTTCGCAACTTTACAGCTTGAAAAAATTGAATACTTATCAAGCAAGCCAGTTGAAAAAAATCTGCGCGAAAAATTATTTGTGGGTCATCACTGCCGAAAGTTAGATCGCCAGATCGCTAGAAACTTCTGAAAGCTAACAGATAAAAACTACAAACTACAAGCTACAAGCTACAAGCTACAAGCTAAAAACTAAAAGGAACAGGTGACGCAATGGGATTTTTTGATAGACTAAAGGCGGGGCTTGCCAAAACGCGCGAAAAATTGGCGGATAAAATTGACGAACTTTTACACAGCTCTGCCAAAATCGACGACGAACTTTTAGACGAATTGGAAGAAACTTTGATAATCTCGGACGTCGGCACGAAGACGACGGAAAAGTTAATGGAAGATCTCCGCAAAGGCGTGCGACGTGCAGAAATAAAATCTTCGGACGACGTGAAAAAATTTTTGTCGAATCAAATTCGCGAAATACTCATTGAAGAGGAAGGCACATTTACCGAAGTTGAGCCGCCGCACGTGATTCTGATGATTGGCGTCAACGGCGCAGGCAAGACGACGACAATCGGCAAACTTAGCGCGTATTACAAAGAGCAGGGGAAAAAAGTCATGGTTGCCGCCGCCGATACTTTCCGCGCAGGAGCGATTGAACAGTTGGAAATTTGGGCGAAACGTACGGGCGCGGAAATCATCAAGCACAGCGAAGGATCAAACCCCTCATCGGTGGCACTCGACGCGGTGCGTTCAGCCGTCGCAAAAAAAATGGACGTGTTGATTGTCGACACGGCGGGGCGTCTTCAAAATAAATTCAACTTAATGGAAGAGTTGAAAAAAATTAATCGAATCATTGGCAAAGGAATTTCCGGCGCGCCGCATGAAGTTTTGCTGGTACTCGACGCGACGACGGGGCAGAATGCTCTGCGTCAAGCTGAATTATTTTCTAAGTCCGCGAATATCACGGGCATTGTCTTGACGAAACTGGACGGCACGGCAAAAGGCGGCATGATTATCGGAATCAAAGAAGAATTAAATATTCCCGTCAAATGGGTTGGCGTCGGCGAACGTCTTGACGATTTGCGCCCGTTCAATGCGAAAGAATTTGCAGACGCGCTTTTCGGAATTTAAATTTTTTAGCTTTTAGCTTTTAGTGCCTTGCGAATTTTTTTCAAATCTTTGCTGAAACGTTCCTCTTCGCTGAAAATGCAACCGCAATAATTTTGTCGATACAGTCCAAGTTCCAAGCTGATATCAATTCCTTCTTGCCAACCTGCGCGGAAATCTTCATAAAAAAATTTTACGCCGAAACTTTTTGCGAAGTTCTCGGCAATTTTTTTCATCAAATCATGATTCTGGTGAATGCTGTAAAAAAGCGTCGACGTGAAGACTTCAAAATTATTTTCTGCGGCAAATTTCGCCGTCTCGCCAAGCCGCCAAGCGTAGCAAATTTTACAGCGATTGTGGTAGCCGTCAGAAAATTTCACGGTATCTTCACCGTCAATGCCCTCAACCACAGCGGCGGTCTTCGTCAAAAATTCCCTCAACCCGTAGTGATTCACAACTTGCAAATCCATTTGAACTTTCTCCGCAAAATCCCTCGCCGCGCCCAATCTCTTGCGCCACTCTTGATAAGGATGAATGTTCGGGTTGAAAAAAAATCCCGTCGGCTCAAATCCTTCCGCCCGCAATTTTTTCAGCGGATAACACGAACACGGTCCACAACACATATGCATTAAAATTTTCATGGAAATTCTCCTTGTCTCAAAAAAAATAGACGCTTCAAAATTTGAGGCGTCAAAATTTTTTATCACGAAATTCTTTCTACGACAGCAACGCCGTCTTTAAAACTTCGTCCATATGTTCAACCGGAACAAATTTTAATTTTTCACGCACGCTTTCCGGAATATCTTCAATGTCGCGTTCATTTTCTTTCGGCAAAATTATCGTGCGCATGCCTTCACGATACGCCGCCAAAACTTTTTCTTTCAGCCCGCCAATCGGCAAAACATTTCCGCGCAGAGTAATTTCTCCCGTCATCGCAACATCACTGCGAACTTTCTTTTTCGTCAACGCAGAGATCATCGCCGTTGCCATTGTGATACCCGCGCTTGGTCCGTCCTTCGGCACAGCACCTTCAGGCACGTGAACATGAATATCATTTTTTTCGTAGAAGTCGTCTTCCAGTTCCATTAAATCACTGCGACTGCGAATGTAAGTCAAGCCCGCCTGCGCGGATTCCTGCATGACATCGCCCAAGTGTCCCGTCAAAATTAATTTGCCTTTGCCCTTGAGCACAATCGCTTCCGTCGGCAAAATATCTCCGCCGACTTCCGTCCACGCCATGCCCGTCGACACGCCAACTTGAGATTTTTTCTCCGCCTTGTTCTGAATATATTTTGGGCGTCCGAGAAAATCTCTGATATTTTTTTTCGTGATGTAAACCGCGCCTTCGTGCCCCTCAACAATTTTTCGCGCCGCCTTACGACAAGCGCGCCCGATTACCCGTTCAAGTTCACGCACGCCGGATTCGCGCGTATATTCGGAAATAATTTCTTGAAGTACGCCCTTTGCAAAAACCAAGTCGCCCGCCTTCAAGCCGTTAACTTCCTTCTGTTTCTTCGTCAAATATTTGCGGGCAATTTCAAATTTCTCATGCTCCGTGTAACTGGACAGCGTGATAATTTCCATTCTGTCACGCAACGGCTTGGGAATCGTCGCAAGATTATTCGCCGTGACAATCCACAAAACGCGGGACAAATCAAACGGCGTGTCAAGGTAATGATCCGTGAACGAATTATTTTGTTCCGGGTCAAGAACTTCAAGCAACGCAGACGACGGATCTCCGCTGTAACCGTCTTTGCCAAGTTTATCGACTTCGTCAAGAAGAAAGACGGGATTGTTTGAGCCAACTTTTTTTATGCCTTGAATAATTCTTCCCGGCATTGCGCCAACGTAAGTTCGACGATGCCCGCGAATTTCCGCCTCGTCACGAATGCCGCCCAACGACGCGCGAATAAATTTTCTGTCCATCGCCCGCGCGACACTCGACGCCAAAGAAGTTTTTCCCACGCCCGGCGGACCAACCAAACATAAAATCGGCGCAGGTTTATCCTTCGTCAAAACTTTCACCGCAAGAAAATCTAAAATGCGCTCTTTGACTTTCTCCAGCCCGTAATGATCCGCGTCCAAAGTTTTCGTCGCCTTCGCAAGGTCTTCAGAATCCGCCGTCGAAATTCTCCAAGGAAGATCTAAAAGCCATTCAATGTAAGTTCTAATTACGCTTGCCTCTTGAGCCATTGCCGGCAACCGTTCCATTCGCGTGAGTTCCTTCGTGACAATTTCGCGAACTTCGTCGGGGTAATCGCCTTCGTCCAACTGCTTGCGATATTCCGCTGAAGTTTCTGAAACGTCCTCGTCTTCTCCAAGTTCTTTGTGAATTGCCCTAAGCTGTTCGCGCAGATAACTGTCCTTCTGAATTTTTTCAATCTGCCCGCGCACGCGCTGATTAATTTGCGCCTCCATTTGCAAAACTTCAAGCTCGCGCGCCAAAATCGCGTACAATTTTTCTAACCGATCTTCAACGTCCAACGCGCTCAAAAGTTCCTGCCGCGCTTCCAATTTCAAATTCAAATGACTGGCTATTAAATCTGCCAACCGCCCAATATCTTCAAGAATCGTGACTGCAATGAAAGTTTCCGAAGGAATGCGCTTGCTGATTTTTACCCACTCTTCAAATTCGCGGACAACGCCTTTTACCAAAGCTTCAAGTTGGAGAGAATCTTTCCATGCGTCCTCGTAAGCCTCGACGTCGACTTCAATGTAATTTTCAACCTCGCGATAGCCAACCATTACCGCGCGGTGAATCCCTTCGACTAAAACTCTAACGTTGCCGTCGGGAATTTTAATTATCTGACGAATTTCAGCGATAGTTCCAACCGTGTAAAGATCATCGCGTGTAGGGTTATCGTTTTCGGAAACTTTTTGCGCGACTAAAAAAACTCTTCTGTCGTCCACCATCGCCGCTTCAAGTGCGTTTATGGAGTAATCGCGCCCTACGTCCAAGTGCATTATCATGTTCGGAAAAACTGTCACACCGCGCAGAGGAACAAGGGGCAGACTAACTTTTTCCGTTAAATTTGTCATCAACTACCACCCCTGATAGGGAAGAGGGATTAAGGAAGAAGAGAAAAATTTTTAGTTCCCTACTTCCTGTTACGAACTTTGACGGCAGGTTCTTTGTTCATGAGTACATCCTCTTTCGTGATTGTACAAACTGTGCTGTCGCCAACAGACGGAATTTCAAACATAACATTCCGCATGATCCGTTCAAGAATCGAACGCAACCCGCGCGCGCCGGTGTTTCGCTGAATCGCCTCACGCGCAATTAATCTTAATGCCTCGTCCTCGAAAACCAAATTTGAATCGTCCATGCGCATTAATTTTTTGTACTGCTTAACCAACGCGTTCTTCGGTTTCGTCAAAATTTCAACCAACGCGTCTTCGTCCAATTCGTCAAGCGTTACGATTATCGGCAAACGTCCGACGAACTCCGGAATTAATCCGACGTTTAACAAATCGTCCGGCATGACTTCACGCAACAACTTGCTTACGTTTTTATCTTCCTTCGACGAAACTTTTGCGCCGAATCCTAATTTACTTCCGCTGATACGTTTTTCAATAATTTTGTCCAAATCGTTGAACGCGCCGCCGCAAATGAAAAGTACATCCTTCGTGTTGAATGAAACCATTGCGGGCATCGGTTGATGATGATTGCCGGGCATCGGCACGTTGACTGTCGTTCCTTCCAAAATTTTCAGCAACGCTTGTTGCACGCCTTCGCCGGAAATATCTCTCGTTACTCCCGCCTTGCGCGAAATTTTGTCAATCTCGTCAATGTAAACTATGCCGCGTTCTGCCCGCGCCAAATCTCCGTTGGCAGACTGAATCAACGCCAAGAGAACATCTTCAACGTCTTCACCGACGTAGCCTGCCTCCGTCAAAGAATTTGCGTCGACGATTGCAAGCGGCACATTTAAAATTTTTGCCAACGTCTGCGCCAAAAGAGTTTTTCCGCTACCTGTAGGTCCAATCATGAGAATGTTGGATTTTTGCAGTTCAACATCTTCTTTTTTATTTTTCGGATGACCAATTCGCTTGTAGTGGTTGTACACGGCGACGGACAAAGTTTTTTTCGCCTCCGCCTGCCCGATAACGTATTGATCCAACACGGAGCAAATTGTTTTTGGCTTGGGAAGATTTTCAGAGTTGATTAAATCTTCGCCCTTATCGTCGTTGTCAAGAATTTCCGTACAAAGTTTTATGCAACCGTCGCAAATATAAACGCCGCCCGGTCCTGCGACTAATCTTTCAACTTGACTGTCCGGCTTGCCGCAGAATGAGCATTTGTAGACGTTGGGATTACTCCCGAACTTTAACAAGTCTATCACCTCTGTTAAATTGCTGCTTGATTAGATCGCGAAAGACCGGCAACTATTCCTTATCGGATTCGTCGGTATTTATTGGGCGCGTTACAACGTCGTCAATCAAGCCGTATTCTTTTGCGTCCTGCGCGGACATGAAATTATCGCGTTCGGTATCGGCGACAATTTTTTCACGCGGTTGCCCCGTGTGTTTGCAAAGAATATCGTTGCCGACTTCGCGCAGTCTCAAAATTTCTCGCGCTTGTATTTGAATATCGGTAGATTGTCCATGTGCGCCGCCCAAAGGTTGGTGAATCATGATTCGCGCAAGCGGCAGGGAAAAACGTTTTCCCTTTGTGCCGGCAGTCAAGAGAAGTGAACCCATGCTTGCCGCCTGCCCAATGCAAATTGTGGAAACGTCCGGCTTGATGTATTGCATCGTGTCATAAATTGCAAGCCCCGCCGTGACGACTCCTCCGGGACTGTTTATGTAAAGATGGATATCTTTATCGGGGTCTTCGGATTCCAAGAAAAGCATTTGCGCGACGATTGAGTTTGCAACGTCGTCGGTTATCGGTCCGCCCAAAAAAATAATTCTGTCCTTCAAAAGGCGCGAGTATATATCGTAAGCTCTTTCACCGTAGCCGGTTTTTTCAATTACCATAGGAACGTAATACGCCATAATGTCACCTCGTTGGAGTTAAAGCCATATGAAAAATTTTCTATTCCCTAATTAACAAACACGCGATTAGAAGGTAAGCCGAAAGCTCCTCCCAATCGCTGTTTAAAAAGTTCTAAATAGCTATTAAAAATGTACTAGGAATTTGCGGATTTGTCAAGCTCTGCACTTGATTTTTCTTCGTCAACGTCCGCAGATTTTTCCTCAACAGTTTTTTCTTCAACCGTAGCAGATTTTTCCTCTGTAACTTTTTCAACGTCTGCAACGTCTGCAACTTTTTTGTCTGCAACTTTTTCTTCGTCAGCAGTTTTTTCTTCGACGGTGTCAGTGGAAATTTCTTCTGCGACTTCGTCTTTAGCCATGTTGTCGAAGATGAAACGCATTGCATTTTGGTGGCGAATGTTCGACAGCACGGTTTGAATTTGTCCGTTTTCCTGCAGTGCCTTGACAACTTGCTTGGGCGTCATGTGGTACATGCTTGACATCGCGGAAATTTCTCTGTTAACGTCAGCGTCGCTCACGGAAATTTTTTCGACGATTGAAATTTCCTCAAGCAACAAGTCGATCAGCAGAGATTGTTTAGCGTCGTCGCGATAACTTTCGCGCAGATCATCAACCGTCTTGCCGCTGCCGGCGAAGAAAACTTCCATGTTCAAACCTTGAGCTTGCAAACGCGCTTCAAATTCGTTAATCATTTGTTCAACGCGCGTGTCAATCATCACGGGCGGAATGTCGACTTTCATGTTGTCAATCGCCATTTGGACTACGGCTTCACGTTGTTTGGTCAATGCGTCGCGTTCGGCTTGAGCTTCCAAAGTTTTACGAACATTTTCTTTGAATGCCTCGACAGTTTCAAATTTGCTGTTGATTTTTTTCAGGAAGTCTAAATCAAGTTCAGGAATGTTTTTGTGTTTGATGCTGTTAATTTTGCAATGGAAGACAGCGGGCTTTTCGGCAAGGTCTTTCGCGTGATAACCTTCGGGGAAGGTAACTTTAACGTCGCGTTCTTCGCCGACTTTCATGCCGATAAGCTGTTCTTCAAAATTGTCAATGAAACGGTGCGAACCAATTACAAGCGGTTGGTCTTTACCTTCGCCGCCTTCAAATTTTTCCCCATTGACAGTTCCAACGTAATCCAAAGTTATGAAATCGCCGTCAGCAACTTCCGCGCCTTCTTCTGCTTCAACCATGTTTGCGTTGTTGTCAAGGATGTGTCCGATCTGATGTTCAACGTCTTCGTCAGTGACAGGCTCAACGACTTTGTCGACCTTCAGCCCTTTGTATTCGCCGAGTTCAACTTCAGGATACGGGGTATACGTCAGCTTGAAAACGAAATCTTTTCCGTCTGCGCTAGAAATAATTTCCGGTTTCATTTCGGTTACGGGCATGTGTTTCATGGTCTTCAAAATTTCGTTCGCGCCTTCACGGATGAGAATTTCTTTGACTTCGTCGACAATCGCGCCTTTGCCCAAATATTGTTCAAGAATTTTAGCGGGCGGCACTTTGCCTTTGCGAAAACCGGGAATTGTTACACGACCTGCCAGTTGCTTGCACGCACGCGATTTGGTTTTCTCAAAATCTGCCGCGTCAAAAGTTATCGTTGCCTCGCTTTCGTAATTATCTATGCTGTCAATGGTTATTTTTTTTGCCAAAATAAGACCTCCCGTCAAAAAATAATTACGGCACGGGCTCAATCTTAACACAGCACTTTGAAAAAAACAATACTTCAAGAAAAATTCGCAACGTGAATCAATTTGTCATACCAAAATTATAACAATCTCTCCACGTTTAGTGATTGAGGTAACGTTCCCTTGAATTCAGCATTGTTTGATGATATCATAATTTCGTCGGATGTGAATGCGACGAGCACTTCTTATTCCGAGTCACAAAGATCGGATGACGAGACAGTACTGGGTATAGCTGATGAAATATAACTGTGACACAAGAAAAAATTTGCAGGTAGTAGTATGCAATGGATCGAAGTTTTAGCTAATAGAGCAATACTGTGCACTCTAGGGATAATGGTATTTGGCTTTGATTGTTTCATAGCCGATTATTTTAATCGTAACATCATCTTCTTAGTAGGCTTAGAAAATAATGTTAGCGAAACCTTACTTATAAATTTATTACCGGTTCAAGCGGCAATTTCGGGAATAGGTATCGCCATAATGGCACTATTGACAGGGTTGAATAAAGAATCTTTCTTTGGTGTATCAGTAACCGAATATATAACAAATTTAAAACACGATCCATTGAAACACCGTCACCTTATTGTATTAGAGATAATGCTTGTAATGATTAATTTCTGGAGTATCAGTTCTCGTTGTTATAACTTTGCAGTGTACATCTTCATGGTTAATATCCTGATTGTAGCGTGGCTTGTTTGGAGCATACTCTTCATTTTCTCCAATAAATTTAAGATTCAAGAAGAAATGAAACAATTCCTGTTGGAAAAATTTTACAACTCTAAGTGCGTAGGCATAAAAAACACGTTATTTTACTTTTCGAGTGAACTTGCTGAAGCTAAAGCAGCAGGAAATATTTCCTTGATGACACAGGATTTTAATTTTTTGACTGATTTATACAGGAAGGTACTCGATCTCAGTGTAGATGAAAATGATTTCAAATTTTGGCACGAACTGTATTGCTCAGGTTGTATGAGTTTACTTTCAATGAAGCGCTCTGACATGCTGAATTTGGTGATTGAATCTATCATAAGCATTTACAAAATAGACCATAAACGAAACGGATTTCAAAAGGTTGCAATACACATATGGGAAGATTTGGAAGGAGAAAAAGTTTTTCAGTACTTTGGTTGCATTAAATTGAGCGATATGCTCCGCTTGTATTGGAATCTCAAAAAAGCTATACTGGAAAATACCAGCCATTTAAAAGAAATTTTGCCGGCTAGGGAAAGAGAGTTAGAGTGGTTCTCTTCACTTTTTTATTTGTACGCTCTTCGTAAAAACAAAGATGATTACGAGATGTTTAAATACGTCCTTAATGAGTTACTCCATTTCTATGCTCATTTAGACTACTTTCCCGGTGCCTGGAATAAGAAAACTAAAACATTATTTTTCAAAGATGTGGCTAATCTCATAAGAACTCTTATTGATTTTAAGGAAGAGATTTTGATAACGGACATTTGGGAAAATTTCTTTTCCGAATACACAAACTTATCACGCTCTCCTGAACAAGAAAAATTGCAGTGCATATGGTCGATTCAAGCTTACTTGTATTACATTGTTCTGAGTGAAAGCTTAACAACTGATTCTGAGCGTGCATACGCTGAGCAACTACTAGCTATCTCAAAGACGTTTTGGGGAGAGTTTACTGCAAGCATATTCGGTACACACCATAAATTATTGACTAGTGAATTAGTGGAATACGTAAAAAATCAAGTGGAACGCTGGGAAAAATTTGAGCTGGGAAAAGTAAAATTCCTGGTAGCCTCTAAGGCAGTAGAAGACTTTTTCTTTTTACACATTTTAGCCTTGTCAAGAAATTTTGAACAATCTCTACCAATTTTAAAGAAAGGAATTGTTTCAGATATTTTTCGGCAGTACGGTGACACTGATGAATTGAATCGTTTGAAAAAAGTTTTCCAAAATTGGCAAAGAATTTTTTTAACGGAGTGGCGTCATCTGAATGATCAGACATTGAATAAAAATTTAAAGGATATACAAAGCTTGTTGTTGAGAATGCAAATGAAAATAATGGAAGAGGATATTCCTAAAGAGATGTTTGACTTTTCAATTTTACAAAAAGAATCCCAAGATAAATGTAATGATCTCATAAAGTCACTAAGTGCGCGTAGCCGTAACAGCAATTTGAGCGAACAGAAATTTATTTCTGCTATGCTGAACTGTGACCGAGCACATTTAGGAAGACATGATTTACATGACCTCATTAAAAGTTACATTTTGGAATTCTTAGAGAGAAATTGTTTTCAAATCTTCAAAGCTCAGTTACCGTATCTTGAATTATCCAAATATGATGAAAATGTCGTGGAGAAATTATTGGATAACTTTTCGGAATGTCAAATTGGAGATACTGTTATCGGATTTCCGACAAAGTTCTTTGTAAATCGTGAAGAGAACAGAAAATACACTGATTACTTGGAGAAGTACACAAAAAAAATAACGCTACCTCACGGTAACGACTACATCGTTATATTAGATTCGTCAAATGTGACTGTGCACGTCTCCGAACTTTCGATAGAAGTGTGTGACTCGACGGAAAAAAATATAGACAAAGATTTTACACCGGATAAAGGCTTATGGCATTACCAATTCACCGGCGTAAAAGTTTCACTTAGTAAGGAAGAAAAAGATTCTATGTGTAAATTCCTTATGCGACGGTATTGTAAACTGAAAATATCAATGACTATCGAATATGAGTTTGCCGATAATTCGGGCATGATGATTTATTTTTCAAATACTTACTTCCAATAGTTAAACAGTTTCTCTTCCTACAAAATTTTTAACGCCGTCTCTTCGCCTTCCTCTATCGCAACTTCAACCGCACGTTTCGCCAACTCCAACAATCTCTTCGATTCCTCACGCAACTTGAATGACTCCTCAACCTGCGCGGAAATTTTTTCTTGTACGTCTTCAGAAATAATCGGCACAATAACTTCTTCAATGTCAGACAGTTTCCAATGTTTTATTATCGCGCCGCTCGAATCTCTTTCAGCTTGCATTTGTACGATTTTAGAATTTAACACCAGCGTCAAATAATTTGGCAGGACAAAAATATTTTTCCTTATTTTCAAGTGCAACAATGCGCCCGATGTAATAGCTTTCATATTTTCGCGGACTCTGTGGGCAATGCCAATGCTTCCGTCTTTTGAAAATAGAATTGTATCCGCACGTGGATAAAATTCTTTGTATGCCGCAAAAAGTTTTTCTGAAAGTTTTATTTCAGGTTTAGCAATTTCAAATTTGTTTATGTCACTGACACGAATAAACGGTATGCCTTCTGTTTCGTAAAATTCACTGCCGGGCTCAATCGATTTAAAAATTTCTACAATTTCGCCGAGCCTGCGCGTATTCAATGAATCAAGCAATTTCCTCAAATCATCATATTTTGGCTGATAAAATTCAGCGTCAAGGCGTCCCGTTGTACCGAATGACGACGAAAAACTTTTCACCGCAATATTTTCTGTCGACGGCGAAAAATTTTCTAAGCCAAGCTCCAACGACAAAATTTTTTCCGCCGCATGGTATTTTTCGTCGGCAAGCTTATTGTATTTGTCGCTATCAAGAATTATTGAGCTTATGAACTCATAAAATTTTTGATTAAATTTTGGAATAGGAATTTTGCAAATATCATCAACATTTAACTTTGGCTGTGCATTACCACTTCTTCGGCGCAAAATTAATATCTGTCCAAATTTTGTGTTTAAATAAGTCAGAATAAAATGTTTTTCGGAGCGATTAAAAAGATTTAACTTGATTCCAATGTTATTTTCGCTGATGTTACAAGTAAATAAATCTTCATTTACTCTAGCAAAAAGTCCTATGGAATTTCCTACTTTGGATAAAATTATGTCGTCAACAAAAAGTTGAGAATTTAAAATTCGATTGTTGTTTTCTGCAGATAAATAAACTAAATTTGAAGTATCTATATTAAACCTGTTTCTTAAATTTTCAATTCTAACAAATGCAACGTCGCCTTTTTCAAGATATAATGAACTAGGGATTGTTGAGCCAAAAGGACCACTTACAACAAGTTTTCTTGATAACAAAAAATGTTCATGAGATTTCAGCAATAATTCTGTAGCAATAGCTAACTTTGAAAAAAATTCTGCGTCAATTCTAAAAGTTTCTTCTGATTCAATAACTTCAGACAAAAAAATTTCAGTACATTCAAGCTCCTGCAACAAAGAATTGTACTTGGTTTCGTCGAAGGAGCTTGAGTCAAAAAAACTTAGGTGTTCCTTTTTGGCAAACTGGATAAAAGCTTCGGCGATGCCGTCTTGAGTCAAGCCGTCGTGATTGAAAAGATCATGGTCAACGATAACGTGCCCGTGATTGTCGCGCAAAAAAAATTGGTGCGGCTCATTGCTCGGCACGTAAATTTTATCGCCGGAATTATCTTTGGAAGGTTTTTGCATTGTTGCAAAGAAAATTGGGTAGTCATCACGGCGCGGGCAAAGTTCATCATCCCACTTTTGCACGAAGAGGACGGAAGTTTTTGTGCCGGTGTGCGGCTTGAAAACATTTCCGTGAAGACCGACGACGGCTAAAATTCTGCAACGTTCTGCGATAAAGTCGCGGATATATTTATCGCTTGAGTTATTGAATCTGCCCTGCGGCAAAATGATAGCCATGCGCCCGCCGGACTTTAGGAATTGCAGGTTGCGTTCAATGAAAAGAATATCGCGTCCGACTTTGGGATAATATTTGCCGTTTGATTTTTTTCCAAGTTCGTATTTTGCAATGATACGAGTTTCCTTGATGTCGCCGGCGAAAGGCGGATTAGCCATGACAATATCAAAGCTGAAGTCACGATTTTTATTTTTGACTGCGCGAAGTTTACGCAACTTTTTCCAGCCTTCGTTGTACACGTCCAGCCAATCTTGATCGATAGCCTCATCCCAACGACCATAGTCAATCGTGTTAAGGTGCAGGACATTAGTCTTGCCGTCGCCTGCGATAAGGTTTAAAGTTCTGGCAACGCGTACGGCTTTTTCGTCGAAGTCAATAGCAAAAACTTTTTCGTTGACGTAATCTTCACATTCAATGGGTTTTTGTTCGGCGGTGAACAGATGAGATTGTTCTATACCGAGTTCATCCAAAATATTTTTCCAGACGTAGAAAATCGTGTGAACAGGAAAGCCGCAAGAGCCCGCCGCCGTGTCAATCATCGTTTCAAACTTTTTCGGATTGAGCATCCTGATACACATATCGATAACGTAGCGCGGCGTGAAAAATTGTCCCTTCTCCCCTTTTTGAGATTTGCTCATGAGATATTCAAAAGCGTCGTCGATAACGTCAAGGTTTGAATTGAAAAGTTTAACGTTCTGCAGAGAAGAAATACAAATTGCCAAATGTGACGGAGTAAGTTTAATTTTGTCGTCTTCAGAAAAAACGCCTTGCCATTTCTTTTTGGCATTGTTAAAAAGTTTTTGAATGGTTTCTTTTAATTTTGCGTCCGATTCGCCGTAATTTCTGAATTCCAAGTTTCGAGATTTATCGCGCCCGCTCATCATTTCATCATAAAGTTTTGTGTAGATTAATTTGAAAACTTCCTCAAAAACGTCTACGCCGGCGTTGGCTAAAACTTCGTCTTCCATTTCAACGATAAGGTTGGACAAAGTTTTTCGCTCGGTGGAAAGTTTGTCTTTGGCAATAAGGTCGTCGATTTTCCAACGTTCTTGGAGAATATCTTTAAGTTGTTGATCTCTGCGCGGCAATGCGGGAATATCTTCAAAATAATGCGGCGGTTTTCTCTGGTAGAAAGAAATTTTTTCGCCGTTCGTCCAAACGCCAATAGGTGCGTCGGTGGCGTTGCAGTAAGACCTAAGTTGTTCTTTGCCTTCGGAAAGTTTCGGCTTTTTAACTTCGACGATAATATATTCGGCGGTCGGACGATCTTCCTCAAAAATTACAATGTCAGCCTTTTTTACTTCACGCCCAAAAGTTATGCCATGTTCCAATTTAATTTGCGCGGGACTGTATCCGTAAACTTTAATCAGGCGATAAATAAAAAGTTGGCGGACGACTTCTTCCGGCGTCAACTTAATTTCTTTGTTGCGAATGGCGCATTGAATGTACGGAATTTCTTTTCCCTTATAAGTTTTGGTGTAAATTTTTTTCTCGACGAAGGAAATTTCATCCTTCGTGAAGAGGGATTTTTTATGCGCGGCATTGGCGAAAAAATTTTCAAGCGAATACAAAAAAAGTTTCCTCCCTTCAATGGAATTTATGCCCGTGCTTTTCGTACCACAGAGCAAACACAATTAAAATTATCGCGAAGATAACCACGACGACGATTCGTGTATTGTCGCCCTCGCCAACAATCATGTCGTGCCCGATTATCGCTTCAATTCCGGTTGAAGGAAATTTTCCGATAATTGACGCCAAAAAATAATCGCGCAGACTTAGTGAACTAAGTGCGCCGACTGCGTTCAAAAGTCCGCTCGGCACGTACGGCACCATTCGCGCAATCAGCATGACGATAAATCCTTTTTTTGAACTGTACTTGTCAGCCGAACTCAAAAATTTATTTTTCGCCATAACTTTTTTTGCGGTGTCACGGAAAAAAAATCTAAGCAAAATAAAACTTATCGTGACGCCAATGGTTTCAGCGACTACAGATAAAGTTATCCCCCAAAAAATTCCGAAAATCAATGTGTTCGCCGTAGAAAAAATTATCGCGGGCGGAAATCCCAACGCGTTCACGAACAGCGTCAACAAAAAGCTGAAGACAATCGCCATTGAGCCGTAGCTTTTTATGTATTCCGCCGTTTCGATTATATCGCCGCGCGAAAGTAAATCTACAATCTCCGGTAAAAATTCCGGCGCGATTATGTGAATTGTCAAAAATAAAGCGACGATTAATAACGCCGCAACAATTTTAACTAAACGCATCCCAAGCCTTCTTTGCAAAAAAATTTTTTCCGCATTATAACATTCTTTCGCAACTCAATGCCACATAATCGCATGAGATTTTTTGTTGACCACAAAACGGCGGGCAATTATAATAGATCGATAGATCGTTGGATCGTTGGATCGATAGAACATTACCAACCATCGATCTATCGATCTATCGATCCATCGATCCGAAAATAAGGAGAAAAATATTGAAACCGATTGTTGCGATAGTTGGACGCCCAAACGTCGGCAAGTCCACTCTTTTTAATCAAATTGGAAAAAAACGCATGTCAATCGTCGACGACATGCCCGGAGTAACTCGCGACAGAATTTACATGGACGCCGTCTGGTTGGATCACGAATTCACTTTGATTGACACGGGCGGCATAGAAATTTTGTCGAAGGATAAAATTTTGACGGACATTCGCGCGCAAGCCGATATCGCTATGGACGAGGCGGACGTAATAGTTTTTGTCGTCGACGGACGCACGGGCATAACTTCTTCAGACGAAGAAATTGCAAAAATTCTGCGCGGCACTGATAAACCAATCGTCGTTGCCGTCAACAAAATTGACAGCATTCAGCTGGACGTTAACACCTACGAATTTTATAATTTGGGTCTTGGCACGCCGATAGGAATTTCCGCAAGCAACGCGTTGAACTTGGGCGATTTACTCGACGCCGTGACGGAACATTTCCCCGAAAACGAAAAAGATTCGCACGAAGATGACGAAATCAGAATTGCCGTAATCGGTCGTCCAAACGTCGGCAAATCTTCGCTCGTCAATTCACTCTTGGGAGAAGAACGCGTGATTGTCAGCGATATTCCGGGCACAACGCGCGATGCAATCGACACACATTTTTTCAAAGACGGTATAAAATTCACGCTGATTGACACGGCGGGCATGCGGCGTAAATCGAAAATCGACGCCCCCGTTGAACGTTACAGCGTCATGCGTTCCCTTCGCGCAATCGACCGCGCAGATGTCGTGTTGATGTTGATTGAGGCTCCGGCGGGAATTACCGAGCAGGATAAAAAAATTGCCGGCTATGCTCACGACTCCGGAAAAGGTTGCGTTATCGTCGTCAACAAGTGGGATATTTTCCCCAACAAACATGACAGATCGACGAATCGATTTACCGACGAACTGCGCGACGAGATAGGATTTTTGCAATACGCGCCGGTGCTTTATGCCAGTGCGTTGACGGGGCAACGTGTCAATCGCGTGACGGAACTTGTGAAATTCGTAGCCGAACAACAATCAATGCGCATTCAGACGAGCGCGCTAAACGAATTAATTCGCGACGCCGTTGCAGTCAATCCGCCGCCCACGAAGAAAGGCAAGCAACTGAAAATTTTGTTCGCCACGCAAGCTGATATTTGTCCGCCGCGTTTCATTCTCTTCGTGAACGATCCTGAACTGGTGCACTTTTCTTATCTGCGATTCATTGAAAATCGTTTGCGTGAAAGTTACGGTTTCGAGGGGACGCCGTTAAAATTTGTTATTCGTAAACGCAATGAGGAAGGAGAAATTTAGCGTGGGTAATCAGCGAAAAATTTTTTGACGGTTAAAAAGTTTTGAGGGGAGATGACGTGAAATGACGGCGGGAATTTTAATTTTGAGTTATCTTTTGGGCTCAATCCCGAACGGATTAATTTTCGGCAGACTTTTTTGGCACAGGGATTTGCGCAATTACGGAAGTAAAAATATTGGCGCGACAAATGCATGGCGTGTGCTTGGGGCTAAGGCGGGAATTTTAATTTTCCTGCTGGATTTTCTGAAAGGCGCGTTGAGTGTCCTGCTTGCGAAAATTTTTTTAGGCGATGCATGGTTAATGGTCTGCGCGGGAATTTTGGCGGTAATCGGTCACACGTTCAGCATTTTTTTGGGACTGCGCGGCGGCAAGGGAGTTTCGACGGGGCTCGGCGTAATTTTCATGCTCATTCCAAAAGTAACTGTGTGTGTATTTTTAATTTGGCTGGTAATTTTCCTTGCGACGCGCTATGTTTCGCTGGCGTCAATTATTGCGTCGATAATGACGCCGATTTTGGCAATCGCCTTTGATGAACAAATCCCGTTCGTAGTTTTGGGCGTCGTTGCGGCGATTTTCATTGTCTACAAGCACAGAGAAAATATTTCAAGACTTCGCAAGGGAAGGGAAAATAGGTTTTAGCTGGTAGCTGGTAGGTTTTAGTTACCGGAAAGGTTTGGTAAATCGCCTATGTCAATAACATCATTGGATGATTCGCGCACGAGTTCCGAATTTGCCAACGCGAGGAACGACACAAATATAAAACGCGCTGTCGTTAGGATAAAAGTCTTTGGCATTGGCGGCGCAGGTAACAATGTTTTGAAACGTCTGTCGGAAAATCATTTTGCCGAAACAGATTTAATTGCGGTAAACACTGAATCGGAAGTGCTGAACTTCGTCGGCAACGCCAAAGTAAAATGTTTGCAGATTGGCGCAAATTTGACACGAGGCAAAGGCACGGGCGGCAAAGTCGAACTTGGCGAACGCGCGGCAAAAGAAGACGCTGAACGAATAAAAAATATGATATCGGGCGCGGACATGATTTTCATAACGGCAGGCATGGGCGGCGGCACAGGCACGGGCGCAGCTCCCGTCATTGCGAAAATTGCTAAGGAAATGGGAACTTTAACCGTTGGCGTCGTGACAGTTCCTTTCGCATTCGAGGGCAAGCCCAAACAACGAAAAGCCCTTGAAGGCGTCGTGAAAATGCAAGCGTACATGGACGCGCTGATTGTCGTGAAAAATGATAATCTGATGATGTTGCAGGAAAATCGAAACTTGACTTTGGTTGAAGCTTTTCGCGCGGCTGATTCGGTTTTGATTCAAGCGATCCGTTGCATCATTGAATTAATTTTGACGACGGGAATCATCAACGTGGATTTTGCGGACGTGACGACAATTTTCAAGCAAAGTGATTCGAGCGACGCAATTTTGGGAATCGGCAGGAGTTCCGTCAGCGCAGTTGAAGCAGTCCGGCAAGCGATTAAAAGTCCGCTTATCGAAAGGTCGTTGACGGGCGCGCGGGGAATTATTTTGAACATAACCGGCGACGAAAATTTAACTCTTTACGACGTGAACGAGGCGGCGGAATTTATTTTCAACCAGACGAACGACGACGTAAATTTAATTTTTGGAGTGGTGACGGATAATTCTTTGAAAGGAACTGTTCAAGCCACCGTTATCGCGACAAATTTTGTGGACAGTCTTGCAATGAAATCGCCGACGATTGATGTTCCGCGAGCGTCGAACACAATTTCGCGCGGTTTTAATTTGGACATGGCTGATTTTGCAAATCGAAAGATGAATAGAAATCCTGAATCCATTCCGCCGTTCCCGCCGTTTGATTCGCGCAGAAATGACAGGTGAAAATAATTTTGACGGAAAAAAATTTTGCAGAGCTTGACGCATTCGACAGGACGCGGCGACTTATCGGCGAAGAAAATTTTTTAAAGTTGCAATCGTCAACGGTTGCGATTTTCGGAATTGGCGGCGTCGGTTCATTCACGGCGGAGGCGTTGGCGCGTTCGGGAATCGGCAATTTAATTTTGATTGACAAAGACAACGTTGACGTGACGAATATCAATCGACAAATTCACGCGTTGCATTCGACGATTGGCGAATCGAAAGTTAAGATTATGCGGCGGCGGATTCTTGACATAAATCCGAACGCAAAAGTTGATACTGTGCAGAAATTTTATTTGCCGAATGACGACGCGGAAAATTTTTTTCTCCGTCCCTATGATTATGTAGTTGACGCAATCGACACGATAACCGCGAAAATAAATTTGGTTGTGGAGTGTCGTCGACGAAAAATCCCGTTGATTAGCAGCATGGGCGCGGGAAATAAATTTGATCCCACGCGGTTTAAAGTTGCCGACCTTTTCAAAACTTCGGTTGATCCCGTTGCAAAAATCATGCGGAAAAAGTTGAAAGAGTTGGGCATAAAAAATTTGAAAGTGGTTTACTCTGATGAAATTCCCCGCGCAGTCGATACGGAAAATTTGACGGGAAAAATTATTGGCTCGTTGGCGTTCGTGCCGTC
>JAFSXD010000035.1 GCA_017444245.1 Selenomonadaceae bacterium
GAAGGCGGGCGCGTTTGGGTTTACAAAGACGGCAAGCCTTGGTACTTCCTTGAAGAGATGTACCCCGCTTACGGAAACTTAGTACCGCGTGACGTTGCAAGCCGCGCAATTTTCAAAGTTTGCGTGCACATGGGACTTGGCATCAACGGAGAAAATCGCGTTTACCTCGACTTGTCGCACATTGACAGCGGTTACCTTGAAAGAAAACTCGGCGGCATTTTGGAAATGTATTCTGAATTTGTCGGACAAGACCCGCGCAAAGTTCCTATGGAAATTTTCCCGTCAGTGCATTATTCAATGGGCGGCATTTGGGTTGACAGACTTCACAACACAAATATTCCTGGACTTATGGCAAGCGGCGAATGCGATTACCAATATCACGGTGCAAATCGTCTTGGCGCAAATTCCCTGCTTAGTGCGGCATATTCGGGAACTGTCTCCGGTCCTGAAGCAATGCGTTGGGCGAAGGAAGGCAACAAAGGTTCTGAACTCACCGACGCCGAATTGGAAGCGGCAAGGCAGGAAGTTCAAAACGAATACGACAAAATTTTGCAAATGAACGGTCCGGAAAATGCTCACCAACTTCATCACGAAATGGGCGACCTTATGTATGAATACGTTGCCATTGAGCGCGACAACAACGGGCTTGACAAAGGACTTGAGAAGTTGAAAGAGTTGCTCAAGCGTTGGGACAATATCGGCGTCACGGATCATTCAAAAGTTGCAAACCAAGAGGCAATGTTCGTCCGCCAACTTCGCAACATGATTTTGTACGCAATGGCTATCACGAAGGGCGCGCGCATGCGTGATGAATCTCGTGGTGCTCATGCAAAAATTGTTCTCGAAAACGGCAAACGTAAACTCGACAAAGACGGCGAATTGGTTTTCATGGGGCGCGACGACGAACGCTTTATGAAAGTTACAATCGTCAATTACGACCCGAAAACTGAAGAGCCGATTATAAGTTATCGTGACTTCGATCATTCGTTGATTAAGCCGCGTGCTCGTAACTACGCCGTTGCTAAGAAAGAGTAGATCGATGGATCGATAGATCGTTGGATCAATGGTAAATTACTATCGATCTATCGATCTGGCAACTATCGATCTAAACGCGACTGAAAGGAGCGTAAAAATGGCTGAAAAAAAAGTCAGATTCATTATAGAGCGGCAAGACGGACCGGACGAAAAACCATACAATCAAGAATTTGACGTGGATTATCGTCCCGGACTCAACGTCGTAGCCGCGTTAATGGAAATTCAAAAAAATCCCGTCACTGTCGACGGAAAGAGAGTTCCGCCCGTCAACTGGGAGTGCAACTGCCTTGAAAAAGTTTGCGGTGCATGCATGATGGTCATCAACGGGAAAGCTCGTCAAGCTTGTTGCGCACTGGTCGACGAACTTCAGCAACCGATTCACTTGCAACCTGCGCGGACTTTCCCCGTAATTCGCGACTTGCTGATTGACCGCAGCGTAATGTTTGAGAGTTTAAAAAAAATTCAAGGTTGGATTGAATTAGACGGTTCATGGGACGTGAAGGACGCGCCGATTCAAAATCCGTACACCGCGCAGACCGCCTACGAAATTTCTCACTGCATGACTTGCGGCTGTTGCTTGGAGGCTTGCCCTAACGTTGGTCCTCAATCGGATTTCATTGGACCTGCGCCGACAGTTCAAGCGTACCTGTTCAACCTTCATCCGCTCGGAAAATTTGACGCGCCGAAACGTCTTAACGCGCTTATGGAGAAAGGCGGAATTACAAGTTGCGGCAACAGTCAAAACTGCGTTGAAGTTTGTCCGAAGTCAATTAAGTTGACGACGTACCTTGCGCAACTCAACCGCGACGTCAACATGCAAGCACTCAAAAATATTTTCAATTTCTAAGAAAAATTTCCAACCAAAAAGAAAAATCCTGCAGTAGGTTTTCTTCTACCGCAGGATTTTTTGTTGTCATTTGCCGCGAAAATTTTTTGCAAACTCTTGACACCCCCCCCGTGTGATATAATTCAGACAGGGGGGAGTTTTTTGAAATTATCTCGTTACAACATCCTCAAAAAAATTGGAGACACAACAATTTTTTTCAATGCGGCAACTTGTGCGATGGCGATTGTTGATGAAAACTTTATGCGAGTGGTTGAGGACGTAAAAAATAATTCCTATGACGAAAAAAAATACAGCACGGAATTAATCAGCGACATGAAAAGTTCAGGTTGCTTGACTGTGGACGACGCTGACGAGTTGCAACGGCTGGAATTTTACCGTAATCTCTCCAAATATGACATGACAAATTTTTCTTTGACGATTGCGCCAACACTAGATTGTAACTTCCGTTGCAAGTATTGTTTTGAAACGCATCCTAAAGGCGTGATGAGTGAGGAAACTCAATCCGCACTCATAGAGTTTGTAAAAAATCGTTTGGATGTCGCAAAAAAATTTACGGTGACTTGGTACGGTGGCGAGCCTCTTTTGACGAAGGAAATAATTTACAGTCTCTCAGAAAAATTTTTGGAACTCTGCGCTAAAAATTCTGTGGAGTACGACGCCTTCATAATCACGAACGCCAGCTTGATGGACGACGCGGATGTTGAAAATTTTAAGCACTACAAAATCGGCGGCGCACAAATCACTATTGACGGTCCAAAGGAAATTCATGACAGCCGACGTCGCAGCATTTCCGATGAAAGCACTTTCGACAAGTTGATTGATCGCGTGAATGTTCTCCTGAATAACGGCTTGCGCGTCATTGTACGAATTAACGTTGACAAAGAAAATATCAATTACGTTGACGATTTACTTTTAACTTTGCGGGCGCGGATTGAAAAATTCAGTGAACTGGCCATTGACTTTGGGCAAGTTTCCACCTTCACGGATATTTGCCGCTCGGTTGAAAGCGACTGTTATAGCAATGAACAATATGCCGATGTGATGTTGCCTCTATACGAAAAAATTAATGCCTACGGATTCAGTACGAACAAAATGTCGGTGTATCCTGCTCCTCGCACGAATTTTTGTTGCGTTGATTATGCAAATTCTTTCGTTGTAGACAATCATGGCTATCTTTACCGTTGCTGGAATCACGTCGGCAACTTCGCAAAAAGTCATGGCAACGTTCGCGATTTTGACGACAAAGAGCCCACGTCAAATTATCTTTCGTGGATAGAGTGGAATCCGATTAGGCATTCCAAATGTTGCGATTGCAAAATTTTTCCCATATGCGCGGGCGGCTGTCCTGACGCAATGAGAAATTCTGCGGACGGTCAACCAGTCTGCGGTACGATTAAATACAATCTGGACAAGGTTCTTGAGTATTACTTTGAGCAGTTGAAGGAGGGAGTCGAGCAGTGAAATTTTTGATTCGTCCAAGAAAAAATTTTGTTACCAGCTGTAGAGATTGCACAATCGATTGTTTTCAGTTCGGATATTGCAGTAGCAAAAAGAGAGTGATTTAAATGAAAATCGAAGGTGAAGCAATTTACGTTGACTCGACTGGCAAGCGTCATTCAGTTGAAGGCGTCGGAAGTTTGCCTGATGATATTCTGTTCAAAAGTCTGAACGTTTCAGGCTCATGCTCTTTTGCAAATATTTCCTGCGATAAAGTTAAAATCGAAGGCGAATGCGTAGGAAAATCGATTAACGCGAAAAAAATTTCGGCTTCTGGTAGCATAGAAATTGATGCGATGAAGATTGATGGAGACCTAGAAGTTTCAGGCAGTGTGGACAGCGAATTTATTTCCGCTAAAGAAATTGTGATGGAGTCGCGGGGCGGTTCGATTGGCGAAATTAAATGCGACACGATAAGAATTTTTGAAAGCGAAGGAATTAACGGTTCTATTTTCTCAAAAATTTTTGGACGTAGCTCCCACGCGAATATTAATTCTCGCGTTCGTATTAAAAAGATTGATGCAGTAACCGTTGATTTGCAAAACTGCAGTGTAAACGAAATCACTTGCGTAGATGCAATTATCGGAGAAAATTGCGCAATTGAAAAATTAACTGTAGCAGGTAAGTGCGACATTGCCGCCAATTCTACGGTCGGTAAAACAATTCGCGCTAATCAATAAAAAATTTTGAAAGGAGTTGTTGTCATGAAGTTCTTGGTAAATCCGAAAGCCATCAGCGAGTTCACGGCTATTTGTGGGGTACAGAGTGGAAAAGTGTCTGCGATTTGCGGACGTCAGATTGGCAAATCCCTCAGGTGCGGCGTGCAATTTGGGAGGGCTTAAGGTGAAATTTTTGGTCAAGCCTAAAATTGCTGGAAGAGTTTTCGCTAGTTGCGGCAAGCAGGGCGACAGTTGCGGTAGACAGTGTACATTTAGGTTCTAAGGTGGGGTGTTGCCATGAAATTTCTGATTAACCCCGCTGATTTGCGCATGCAACATTTTGGGTGTGACTCCAGATGTTCGGCATATTGCGGTAGACTTTTACACGTCTAGACGGCGGCTTTACGCCAAGAAAAAAAGACTCTCGTCAAAAAATTTGGCGGGAGTTTTTTAGTTTATTCACATTTGGAACGAAAACTCCTGTCATAGAAATTTTTCTACATCAGGAGTTTTTGCTTGTGAGTACAAATTTTCCCTATTTTCCGGTCAAGCGATTGGCGCAGGCGTTGAACTCATAAATAATTTTTTCTTCATCGAGGGTTTTCAGCTTACGCCCTTGCATTAAAATTTTTCCGTCGACGATAACCGTATCAGCCGAAGAACTATTTGCGGAGTAAACCAAAAGCGAAGTCGGGTTGTACGTCGGTTGCCATTCGACGCCGCTCATGTCCCACAAAGTTAAATCCGCCTTGTAGCCTTGAGCAATTTGCCCAACTTTTTCGAGACCAACAGCCTTTGCACCTTCGACTGTTCCCATTTTCAACGCGACATCAGCGGGAATTGTAAGCGGGCTCATCGTTTGAATTTTCGCAAGAAACGTAGCAAGTCGAATTTCCTCCAGCATATCCAGGTTGTTGTTGCTGGACGCGCCGTCAGTGCCAATGGCGACAGTTATTCCTGAATCTAAAAGTTTTTGAACGGGAGCAATTCCGCTAGCCAATTTCATATTGCTGGTTGGATTGTGAGCCACGCGAACTTTTTTCGACTTCATAATTTCAATTTCGTTGTCACTCAAGTGCACGCAATGCGCCGCCAAAAATCCTAAGTCAAGCAAGCCCGTTTCCGCGACGACTTCAAAGGGACGCTTGCCGTAATTTTTCATGCACTCGTTAATTTCGTCCAGCGTTTCGTTCATGTGCATGTGAATTTCCGCGCCGAGCCCGCCCGCGACTTCAGCAATGTGTTTCAGAAAATCCGGCGGGCAAGTGTAAATTGCATGAGGACCGAACATGATTTTAATTCTGCCGTTCGCCGCGCCGTTGAAATTTTTGAACAAGTCGACGTTCGACTGTAACCGTTCTTCGCCGTCAAAAATTCCGACAATGCCGCGAGAAAGTACGCCGCGCAGTCCCGATTCGTCGACGACTTTTGCAACCTCTTCCATGCAAGGACCGTACATATCCATGAAAGTTGTCGTGCCCCCGCGAATCATCTCAACCGCCGCCAACGCCGCACCAAAATAAATATCGCGACGTTTTATCTTCTCTTCGATTGGCCAGATATGATTATTGAGCCAGTCCATTAAAGCCAAATCGTCCGCGTAACTTCTAAGCAACGTCATTGAAGCGTGAGTGTGCGCGTTTACGAAACCGGCAGTAAGAAATTTTCCGCGCCCGTTGATAATATTTTTTCCGGTTGTAATTTCAATTTTCGACGGCGGAGTTATTCGAGAAATTTTGTCGTTCGTTATGAAAATATTTCCTTCTTCGACTTTTCCTTCAGCAGAAAAATATTTCACGTCGCAAATTATAATTTCATTTTCAAATGGCATAAACAAACCCCCACATGAATTTTAGAAAAAACTTTCGATATTGAAAAATCGAAATTTATTTTGCGTACCAATTTTTACTTTGATAATCAGCACCGTAACTTTGTCCGCCCAACACGAAAGTTCCGACTTTGCCTGAAATATTCAACGAGCCGCCGTCCGTGAATTGCAGGTATGAACCGTCGTCCGTGAGCACCGCGCTGGAAATTTGTTCAAGGCTGACATTTGACAAATTGAGAGTATCTTCATTTCCCGACTGAAAAATATTGTCGTGCCCGTTGCCGTAGGAATAAACGTACTCATCGATTCCGAGATTGCCGTACAATTCATCATCTGAACTTCCTCTGCCGCCCCACATTGACGAGCCCGCTTGTCCCGCAAATAACTGATTCGTGAAGTTATCGGCACCGACTGCCACGACAAATTCACTGAACGACCTGCCGTCGAAAACTCCGCCGCCGCTTAACATCATGACATGCGCTAAAATATTTCCGCCGCCGTCTGCCACTTCAAGCACTTTATCGCGCGCATTGTCAATCTTCAATGTGCCGCCCGAAGAGTTCATGTAAACCGCATTGTCTTGAGTGAACCAGCCGGTGCATTCAGCCGAAAAATTAACTTTATCCCAAGAACTGTAATTTGATACGGTGTCGTTGCCCGAAGTGTAGACGAAAGTAGCGTTCTTTCCGCTACTGTACATCGTATCGTTGCCGTCTCCGCCGTCAATGTAAGCATTCGCTCCGCTGTTGTGAACAATGTCACTGCCCGCGCCGCCATAAATTTGAGCATTCGCGCCGCTGTTGTGAATCATGTCCGAACCGTTGCCGCCGTTCAGATAAGCGTTCGCGCCGCTGTTGCGGACAATGTCAGTGCCCGCGTTGGCGTAAACTTGAACATTTGTACCGCTGTTGTGAATTGTGTCATCGCCGGCAGTGCCTTGTACCGTCACATTCGCCGTAGTATTATCTATCGTTTCTCCCGTGACGCTATCGATTGATTCAGTTGACTCGCCGTAATGTTCAGAACTTTGTTTCGCAAGATAGCGCAGGAACATGTACCCCGCAGAATACGCGTCACCGTTAGGGTTGGTGAGATTCAACGCATTGCTTAACGAATTTGAATCAGCCGCAAAATTGAGCATTGATTCTCGTTTGCTCTCGTAATCATCAATGCCAATCGTCAGCTCCGCCATGCCTTCACGTATAAATTCCGGTAATTGAGCAAAGTAATTGATGTTAGCCGCCATAACAGCATGAGTAAATTCGTGCGCAATCGATCTGTCAAGATACTCTTTACTGCCGCTGTTGTTAGTGCCATTTGGATTTGAAAAATCAATATCGGACAAATAATTCATGTTCAACTGCAGTGAAAGTGCGACTGAACTTCCGTCATCCACCGAAGAATTTATGGTACTTGCCGGTACGCCGTTATCGCCGTTGTTTACAAATCCGAATGAAAGTTTTTTTACGGTAGCTGACGAATTGTCGTTGAAACTGAAATTATCTCCGTAGGATTCGGAAATTAAATTAAGTGCTCCGCTTGCCCACCATTGGTGCATTGCGTGCCAAATAAATTTTTCCGCGTCACTGTCCAATTCGTTGTAGGGTATTCCGTAGCCGTTCCCGTCAGAATCAAACTTGGAAAGGGAAATCGTCAAGCCGTTGACGTTTAAAGTGTCGAAGGGATTGTTCAAATAATTATCTTCTAAATTTCCTTCCTCCGGAACAATCGATTCGGCAGTTTTTGTAACCGAGCCGCCCGCGTCCGCCCCCGTAATTGCCCCCGTGTCTTCGTTGTACAGATTAATTCCGCACTTATCAAGGAGAAAATCATTCGCACTGCCGGCGTCTCCGCAATCGCTAACCATTTTGTCAATCACTTGCTGAATGGTGCTGAAGTGACCGCCCGACGCGACGTTCACCGCTTCATTAAGCGAAGAAACGGCGTCCGAACTGTTAGCCCCGTCGAGTGAAGCCATAAATTTTTTAATGACTTCCTGTTGGCTCACATTGGAAAAACGTTGCAACTCAAAAAAGTTTGTTTCCACGACAAAATCACTTCCTTTATCAAACGACGATTAAATTTTTGGAGATTATAAAATTGCTTGAATGCAAAAGTCAATTACTTTTGCGAATTTTTAAGAAAAATTTTAGACGTGAATGTAGAAAGTAATTTTGAATGAAAAAATTGTCCAACGAAAAATTTGCGTGGAAATTTTCCGGCAAAAAAAAGCCGTGCCCTGTGTCAATGCAGGAAACACGACTTCACATCATTACAAAATTTTAAAGTTTACGCGGGCGAATCAAAATTTATTTAGCCGTCCAAGTTTTTGTTTCGTAATTGGCTGTGTAACTTTGTCCGCCCAACACGAAAGTTCCTACTTTGCCTGAAATATTCAACGAGCCGCCGTCCGTGAATTGCAGATATGAGCCATCGTCATGAATTGCCGCGCCGGAAATTTGTTCAAGGTTGACATTGAGCAAGTTGAGAGTGTCTTCACTGCCGGATTGGGAAATATTATCGTGCCCGTTGCCAAAAGAATAGATGTAGTCATCAACGCCCAAATTGCCGTACAATTCATCGTCTGAACTGCCTCTGCCGCCCCAAAGTGATGAACCCGAAGTGTCCGCCCAAATTTGATTGGAGACGTGATCCGATCCGATTATGACTTCAAACGCGCCGAAACCTCTGCCGTCGATTGCGCCCGCGTAGCTATCCGAAAAGTAAACGTGCGCCAACAAATTGCCGTTCGCGTCAGCAACTTCAATCAACTTATCTTTCGCTTGAGCAATTCGGACTGAACCTTCAGCAGCATTTACGACAAAATCGTTGCCGTCAGTCGCCCAACCCGTATAGGTTGCGGAGAAATTCAATTTATCGTTGGAATTGAAATTGTTGAGCGTGTCTTCGCCCGATTGATAAACGAAAACGTTAACGTTGTTCACGACAGAAGTTTCGTAGTAATTATTGTTAATGACAACGTCGCCGTTGATTATATTTCCGTCACCAATGTTGAGTGAATTTGTGGTGCTTGAACCGCCATTCAGTACGTCAGAAATTTTGTTGGTACTTGTACCGGTATCCGTCGTATCGGTTGGCTGGGTTACGGTGTCGCTTGCAGGAGTTTCAGCAGGTTGCGTTCCCGTATCACTTGCAGGAATTTCAGCAGGTTGCGTTCCCGTATCACTTGCAGGAATTTCAACGGGTTGCGTTCCCGTATCACTTGCAGGAATTTCAGCGGGTTGTGTTGCGCCCGTATCACTTGCAGGAGTTTCAGCGGGTTGTGTTCCCGTATCACTTGCAGGAGTTTCAGCAGGTTGCGTTCCGCCGGTATCACTTGCAGGAGTTTCAGCAGGTTGCGTTCCCGTGTCACTTGCAGGAGTTTCAGCAGGTTGCGTTCCCGTGTCACTTGCAGGAGTTTCAGCAGGAATGGCACTAGTGTCGTAAGTGCCATGAATTATTGGCGGGTGATCCCTGTCATAAGTAAACCAAATTGAACCTTCGCCGACTTTTACAGTCAATTTCCTGCCCCCACCATCAGGACCGCCATCGACTGTAGTATAGCTTGCGCCGCTAATTGACAATGTATCATTGGGGCTGAAACTGTGAATTGTGTCGTTGCCGTCGCCGACGTTGTACACATAAGCAATTTTTGCATCATAGCCCTGCCAGTTAATGATGTCGTCGTCGCCTTTGCCGCCACTTATCGTGATTGCCTCTTTGACGTAACTGGAAATAGTGTCGTTGCCATCGCCGCCATCTATCGTGACATTGGAGCCGCGACTTTCAATAGAATCATTGCCCGCGCCGCCGTTAATCGTAACATTATCATCGTAATTGCTGATACGGTCGTTGCCCGCGCCGCCGTTGAGCAAGATGTTGCTACCTTTGAGGGTGGCATAGTTATATCCGCTGTCTCCGCTAACTATGGTGTCGTCGCCCGTGCCGCCGTCGATTGTGACATTGTTGGAGTCTCTACTGTTAATTGTGTCGCTACCGTCGCCGCCGCCTATTGAAACATTGTCGCCGTAACTTTGAATGCTGTCGTTGCCCGCGCCGCCGTCGAGTGTGACATTTTATTTGCTGTTGCTGAAAATTCTGTCGCTACCGTTACCGCCGCTGATGAAGACGTTGCTGTTGACGCCGCCGCCATGAGTTACTCCGTTAACTATGCTGTCGTTGCCCCCGCCGGCTCTTATCGTGACGCGCGAACTTGCATTTTGAATTGTGTCATTGCCGTCGCTTCCAACTATCAGTGTGTCGTCATTGCTATTGCTGACAGAAAATCCTTGCATGGTACTGTTGGTTGAGCCGCCATTTTGAGTATCCGGTGTCGCAACTGTGGCTGATGAATCGAACGTCCCATGTATTATTGGCGTTATCCCGGCAACGTCTTTGAGAATGATCGCGCCTTCGCCCACGCCAACAATCAAGTGGTCGCCGCCGGTCGTCGTGGCATAACTTGCGCCTTCAATTATCAAAGTGTCGTTCGTTTGGAAACCGCCGATAGTGTCGATACCGTCGCCCGATTTGTACTTGAAAATAGTTCCGTCCGGAGTCCGCGCATAAATATAGTCGTTGCCTGCGCCCGCGTTTATCGTGACGTGATCGCCCGTGTTAATGATTGTGTCATTGCCTGCGCCCGCGTTTATTTCGGTGTAACCGTTGAGCCCTGCGGTATTTCCGCTGTTGTCAACGTAATCATCGCCTGCGCCGCCGTTAATAGTGACGTTCGGACCTTCGTTTTTGAATTTGTCGTTGCCGTCGCCGCCGTTCATGGTTACATCAGTGCCGCCGGTGTTGTAGAAGGAATTATTGCCCGCGCCGCCGTTCAGTATCACGTCGTGAGCGTTTGAATTTGAAAGAATGTCATTGCCATTGCCGGCTTCTACGGTTATGTTGTGACTGCCACTGCCACCGACGCTAATATTATCGTCGCCGTCATTGCTGCTTACCGTTATGTAATTACCATGACCTGCATGAATGGCATCGCTACCTGCGCCGCTGGTTATCGTTACGTAAGTACCGTAACCCGTAATGGAATTTTTGCCTGTACCAACTCCTATGAAAGAATTGTCGCCGCTGCTGTAAACATAATTGTCTCCGTTGTTGGCGCGTATCATGGCATTTTCGCCGTATGATGCAATGCTGTTGTTGCCGTCGTTGACAGTGATTATAGGATTTTGACCGCTACTTGAGATTGTGTTGTTCCCGTTGATGGCGATTATAGAAAAATTAGCACCCTTACTTGAAACTCTGTTGTGACCGTTGCCGACGCCAACCGTGACATTGTCGCCTTGATAGTTGGTAATGCTGTTGTTGCCGTCGCCGCCCGCTATTGTCACGTTTGAACCGTAGCTGTAAACGGAGTGATGACCGCCGCCGAGAAGAATCGGAACATTTGAGCCCTGACTGTGGACAGTCTCATTGCCCGTGCCGCCGTTAATCGTGACGTTTGAGCTGTAGTTTTGGATGCTGTCATCGCCAATGCCACCGTTAATAACCACGTTTTCGCCGTTGCTTCTGATACTGTCGTTGCCCGCGTTGCCGACAATAGTGGAATTATCGCCTTCGTGTCTGATAACGTCATGATCATTGCCGCCGTCAATCATGGAATAACTTCCGACGTTAAAAATGCTGTCGTGACCGTCGCCGCCAAAAATCACAACGCCCGTCATGCCTTCGCCGTTGCTACGAATGGTATCGTTGCCCGCGTCGCCGTTAATCGTGACATTGATTCCCGAATTGGTAATGACGTCGGGAGTTGAAGTACCATTGACAACTTTGTTGATTTCAATGTTGGCAATTTCGGCGAAAAGTTGAATATCAAATTTTTTTACTCTCATAAAAAATCATCCTCCCTGAACAAATAACACCCTATCTAACCTTTCAAGCATTTTAATATGAAGATGAAGAGTAAGTCAACAAAATTCTTAAAAATTTTCAGAAAAAAATTTAAGTGTGAAGAAAGAATTTCATTTTTAAAGTGTGAAGAGCTAATTTCATTTTGAAGGAAGAAATTAATTTGCGTCGAACGTTTTAGCTTTGAATACACGTAGGAGGAAAAATTAATGGATACTTTTGAAATGGAGTTCGGCGGAAGAAAATTAATCGTCGAAAGTGGAAAAATGGCTAAGCAAGCCAACGGCGCGGTGCTGATACGTTACGGCGACACTGCAGTTTTGGCGACAGCAACTGCGTCCGCAAAACCACGCGAGGGCGCAGATTTTTTTCCGCTCACAGTTGACTTTGAAGAAAAAATGTACGCGGCGGGCAAAGTTCCCGGCGGTTTTCATAAACGTGAAGGTCGTCCACAGACAAGCGGAATTTTGCGCAGCAGATTGATTGACAGACCGATTCGCCCGCTGTTCCCCGACGGATTTCGTAACGATGTGCAAATTATCGCAACGGTTTTTTGTTACGACGCGGACAATCAGCCGGAAATTCCCGCAATGTTCGGCGCGTCACTTGCACTTTGCATTTCAGATATTCCCTTCAACGGACCAATCGCAGGCGTTCGTGTCGGGCGTGTCGACGGAAAATTTGTTATAAATCCAACTCAAGCACAAGTGGAAGTTTCTGACCTTGACTTGGTCGTAGCCGGCTCCGCTGATGCCGTCATGATGGTTGAGGCGGGCGCGAACGAATTGCCCGAAGACGTTATCCTTGAATCAATTTTATTTGGGCACGAAGAAATTAAAAAGCTCGTGAAATTTCAAAACGATATCGTGGCGCAGATTGGCAAACCTAAAACGGAATTTGAACTCTTTCATCCCAACGAAGAAGTTGAAGCCGCCGTGCGTGAACTTGCCCCCGCGAAAGTCGACGCCGCAATACGCAACCCCGATAAACTCGCCCGTGACGCCGCCGTTGACGCAGTGCAAGAGGAAATTACCGCGCAACTCCTTGAAAAATTCCCTGCTGAAGATTATCCCAACGCGGAAAAAGATATCGCAGAAGTTTTTTACAAAGTTAAAAAAGATGTTGTCCGCAAAATGATAACTCAAGAAAAAATTCGTCCCGACGGGCGCGAATTGGAAGAAGTTCGCCCAATTTCATGTGAAGTGGGACTTTTTGCACGCACGCACGGTTCAGGACTTTTCACGCGCGGACAAACTCAAGTTTTAACTATCACGACGTTGGGCGCAATCGGCGACGAACAAATTGTTGACGGATTAGATCCCGAATATCCGAAACATTACATTCATCATTACAACTTTCCGGGATTTTCAGTCGGCGAAGCAAGACCGTCACGCAGTCCCGGTCGGCGCGAAATTGGACACGGCGCACTTGCTGAACGCGCACTCGTTCCCGTCATTCCCGCGATTGAAGATTTTCCGTACACGATTCGTCTTGTCTCCGAAGTTTTGGAATCAAACGGTTCAAGTTCAATGGGAAGTGTTTGCGGCAGTACGTTGAGCCTTATGCAGGCGGGCGTACCGATTAAACGTCCTGTCAGCGGCGTTGCAATGGGGCTTGTCAAAGACGGCGATAAGCACACGATTTTGACGGACATTCAAGGCATGGAAGATGCGCTCGGCGACATGGATTTCAAAGTTGCGGGAACTACCGAAGGCGTTACGGCAATTCAAATGGATATAAAAATTGCCGGCATTACACGCGAAATTTTGAGTGATGCACTTGCGCAAGCCAAACGCGGACGCTCATTCATTCTCGGGAAAATGTTGGAAGTCATCAGCGAACCTGCCGCCGATTTGTCGCCGTATGCGCCGCGCGTCATGACTATGAAAATTCCCGTTGACAAAATCCGTGAAGTTATCGGCACGGGCGGAAAGACCGTCAACAAAATTATTGAAGAAACGGGCGTCACGATTGACATCAAAGATGACGGAAATATTTTTGTCACTTCGCCTGATTTGGACGGCATCAAACGCGCAATGAAGATGATTGAAGACATTACTCATGAATTTGCCGTTGGTGATGTTGTTGAAAATGCTGTCGTCACGCGCATTGAAAGTTTTGGCGCGTTCGTGGATTTGTTGCCTGGTCGTGAGGCACTTTGCCATGTTTCGCAGTTGGCGGCGCATCGCGTTGAAAATGTTGAAGACGTTGTGCAGATTGGTGACACGCTCACGGTGAAAGTTATGGAGATTGACGAACGCGGAAAGATTAATGTCAGCCACAAGGCAACTTTGCCCCCTGCCCCTCCAAGCGGCAATCGTCCTCCGCGCAGAGATTCGGGCGGCGGCAATCGTAATGTCAACAGTGGCGGCGGCAATCGCGGGGGAAATTCCAATCGTCCGCGTAAGAGAGATCGTTAGATCGTTGGATCGATGGATCGATGGATCGATGGAATTTTTACTATCGATCTAACAACTATCGATCTATCGATCCAAAAAGGAAGTGATGAAATATGATGATGAGCGGAGCGCGGGCAATAGTCGAATGTTTACGCGAACAAGGCGTCGATACAATTTTCGGCTATCCCGGCGGAAATATTCTTGGCTTGTATGACGCACTCGTAGACGAAAAAGAAATTCGCCAAATCCTCGTGACGCACGAACAAAACGCGGCACACGCGGCGGACGGTTACGCGCGGGCGTCGGGGAAAGTGGGCGTCTGCATCGCAACTTCAGGACCGGGCGCAACAAATTTAGTTACGGGAATTGCTACGGCGTTCATGGATTCAATTCCTGTCGTCGCTATCACGGGACAAGTCGACACAAAACTTTTAGGCAAAGACGCTTTCCAAGAGACGGACATTTTGGATATAACCATGCCCGTGACAAAACACAATTTCAAAGTTAAAGATTCAAGAAAACTCGTTGATACAATTCGTCAAGCTTTTGAAATTGCAATGAGCGGGCGGCGCGGTCCCGTTCTTGTCGACGTGCCACGAGATTTATTTTCCACTTCGGTTGATTACAAACCGCGAGTCGTTGAAGAAAAAATTCATGGCAAACCCGATCCCGATTTTTTAATCTGCGCGGCGGAGGCAGTCGAAGAAATTTCAAAATCTCAACGTCCCGTAGCGATTGTTGGCGGCGGCGCAGTGAGTGCGGGGGCATCGGAAGAAATAATTTCCTTCGTCGAAAAATATAATTTGCCCGTGACGAACACGCTCATGGGTATTGGTGCAATTCCGCGCAGTCATCCGCAAAATTTGGGATTCGCGGGACTTCACGGCACGAAGGCGGCGAATCATGCCATAGCGACGGCGGATTTGGTTATCGCCATTGGCAGCAGATTCGGCGACAGACAAACCGGCAACATCAGCAAGTACACGCAGGCAAAAAAATTTATTCACATTGACATTGATCCTGCGGAGATTGACAAAAATATTGCGGGCAGTCTCGGACTTGCCGGAGATATGAAAATTATTTTGAAACTTTTAATGCGTGGAGATTCTACGCAAAATCGTGCCGCTTGGTGGGAACAAATTGAAAGTTGGAAAGAAACTTACGAATACGATTACCAAATCAGCCGCTTAACCGTTCCTTGGGCAATGAATCAAATTGCAAAGCATACGGCGGGAAAAAATTTTGCTTACGCCACTGACGTTGGGCAACATCAAATGTGGGCGGCGTTGCATTTGAAAATTGAAGAACCGCGCACGTGGTTGACTTCAGGCGGCTTGGGAACAATGGGATTTGGTCTTCCCGCCGCAATGGGCGCGCAGATTTATTACGGGAAAAATCGTCGTGTGATTTGCGTGACGGGCGACGGCGGAATTAAAATGACGGGCAATGAGTACTACACGATAGCGCGTTTAAAGTTGCCGATAATTTCGCTGATTGTCAACAACACCAGCTTGGGAATGATTCGACAGTTGCAAAAAGTCATGTTCAACGAAAGATACATTGCCTGCGAATTGGATTACCAAATGGATTTCGTCAAGTACGCTGAAAGTTTTGGGATTAAAGCGGTTGCCGTTTCCACGCAGGAAGAATTTGCGCATGCACTTCAAAAAGCTCTGGAGGATACGGAAAATCCCCGCGTGATTGTGTTGAACGTGTGGAGAAGTTTTGTTGAGCCGATGGCGAAAGGCAACGCGAAAATTAATGAGTTCGTCGAATTCAAGTAAGAAAATCTACAAGCTACAAGCTGCAAGCTACCAGCTGAAAAAAATATTGACGGCGTCAACTTGCTATAGTAACATTGCGACAAAATTTTTAGAGGAGTGATTTTGATGAGGAAAATTGCAGTCGTCTTTTGGAGCGGCACAGGAAACACTAAAGAAATGGCAAACGCAGTTTTCAACGGCGTAAAAAGCGTGACTGACGATGTAGATTTGTTCCAAGTCGACGAATTTTCGGTTGATAAAATGTCTGCTTA
>JAFSXD010000036.1 GCA_017444245.1 Selenomonadaceae bacterium
CCGCCCTTTCACGGCGGGTTCGTGGGTTCGAATCCCGCTGGCGTCACCAACGCGGCCCGGTAGTTTAGTTGGTTAGAATGCCGCCCTGTCACGGCGGAGGTCGTCGGTTCAAGTCCGATCCGGGTCGCCATTTTTTTTGCCTCGGTAGCTCAGTTGGTAGATCAGGGGACTGAAAATCCCCGTGTCAGTGGTTCGATTCCGCTCTGAGGCACCACATACGAAAATTCAAAGCTCGTCATGCAGACGGGCTTTTTTCAATGCTTAATTCGTATCAACTCGGAGAGACTTACTGCGTAAGGAACGTGTTTTGCGAGGCTAAAAAACTTGACGTAGACAAATGAATAATTTAAAATGCCACACGTAGCGATCAGACTTCCGCTTCCGAATCAAATCGTTCGTCAAGGTCAGTATGGCAACGACCTATGTTTGTTTTAAAAAAAGGAGGAACAGATGGACTCAAGAAAAACAGTGATTATCACGGGAGGCACAACAGGAATCGGCAAAGCAACTGCTATCAAGTTCGCTGAAAATGGCTACAATGTTGTTGTCACGAGTCGTGATTCAAGAAAAGAAGTTGCTCTGAGAAATGAATTCAAAGATAAGGGCTTGGAAGTAGATTTTAGAGTTCTCGACGTTAGAAACGAAAAACAAGTTCAGACTGTAATAACGGAAACGGTCGCCAAGTATGGGAAATTGGATGTCATGGTCAATAACTCCGGTATCTCATTAGGAAATGCTGTATTGGCGGAGACAGAGTCTGATGATTTGAAACAAATGCTTGATACCAATGTGATGGGCGTTTACTACGGAATGAAGTATGCGATAAAAGAAATGCTCAAAACAAATGGCGGCTCGATTGTGAACTTGGCATCTATTGCGGGACTCAACGGATTGTATGCAACTGCGCAGTATTGTGCTTCAAAACATGCCGTCGTAGGTCTGACCAAAGGTGCAGCCATTGATTATGCTCGGCAGGGAATACGCATAAATGCAGTGGCACCGGGAGCAATCAAAACGGATATTCTTCAAAATGCCATTGATGCGGGAACTTACGATGTATCAAGCATAGAGGCGATTCATCCCATGAACAGACTCGGAAAAGTAGAAGACATTGCCAACGGAATATTCTTCCTTGCGTCCGTCGAAAACGAATTCATTACCGGAACGATTTTGACTATTGATGGCGGATATAATGCCAGATAAAGTGCGAAGTGAACCTTATCGCTGACTAAAAAGCGTTACGGCGACAGATGAATTAAAAGCCTTTCGGTAAGTGTCGGAGGGTTTTTTCGTTGCAAAAAAGTTTGTCGACAAGTTGACCGCAACAAAAAAACCCCGTACGTGACGGGGTAAAAACTTCGTGTCGAAATTATTTCTGCTTCTTTTCTTTGATGCGAGCTGCTTTGCCCGTGAGCTTGCGCAGGTAATAAAGTTTGGCGCGACGGACGGCACCGCGACGCACGACTTCGATTTTCTCGACGCGCGGCGAATGCACGGGGAACATGCGTTCGACGCCGACGCCGTAAGAAATTCTGCGCACGGTGAACATTTCACGCACGCCGCTGCCTTGCCGACCGATAACGACGCCTTCAAAAACCTGAATGCGTTCGCGGTTGCCTTCGACGATTTTTGCATGGACGCGCACGGTGTCGCCGGGGGCGAATTGCGGAATGTTTTCGCGCAGTTGTTCGCGTTCCAAAAGTTCGATGATGTTCAAGTTAAGTCCTCCTGTCTTGTCGACGTTCGTGCCGCGCGTGCAGAGGAACGCCTCGATTATGGCAGTCTAGCAAATCTTACAAACGCTGTCAACGCGTGCGGAAAAATTTTCGTTGACAAACGCGCCGTTTTGTAAGATTATATGCGCGTTGAAAATTTCATAGCGATTGGA
>JAFSXD010000037.1 GCA_017444245.1 Selenomonadaceae bacterium
CGCTGACGCCCAGCTAACTCTCGATCTATCGATCTATCGATCCATCGATCTAACCCCTAACACACCTTGAATCAGAAAAAAATTTTGTATATAATACCCTCGACAGGAGGGATTCGCCACGAACAGACCATTTATCACCGTCGCCTTGCCGAAGGGAAAACTTTTTGAGCCGTCAACGGAATTACTCCGCAAAGTTGGCTGGACTGCCGACGGGCTCAATGAAAAATCCAGAAAACTCGTCATCACGAACGAGAAGGCGCGTTTAAATTTTATCATAACGAAGACGGCTGACGTTCCAACCTACGTGGAGTACGGCGCGGCTGACATAGGAATAATCGGCAAGGATGTTATTGCCGAATCCGAAAAAAATATTTATGAACTGCTCGATTTGGGTTTTGGCAAATGTCATTTGATGATGGCGGTGCCGAAAGAAAAAAAGCGTCCGCATTTTGAAGACTACGCCCATACTCGCGTTGCAACAAAATTTCCTAACATTGCCGAAAAATTTTTCACTGAACGCGGCATGCAAATGGAATACATCAAGCTGAACGGATCTATTGAACTCGGACCAATCGTCGGCTTGTCTGAAAGCATCGTCGATATCGTGGAAACGGGGACGACACTTCGGGAAAATAATCTCGAAGAAATTATTTCAATCATGGATTCGACGGCGCGCCTGATTGTTAATCGCGTCAGCTACAAGCTGAAATATCCGCGCATTGACAATCTCGTTACGGACTTGAAAATTTTGTTGAAGTCAGTTTAGATCGCTAGAAATATTTTCTACAAGCTACAAGCTACAAGCTACTACCAAAAAATTTTTTCGCCGTCAAAAAAGGATTTTCGCAAATTTGCAGAATTATTTAAGGTTAATTTGTTTGACGAAAAAAAAATTGTAATGTATAATTCCTGCTAACGGAGGTCGGGCTATGGAAACAAACACAAGTACCAATTCTAACGTTAGCATGCGCGAAGATTTAACCAGATTTGATGCGATGACTGATGAAGAGTTGCTGGTAGAAATAAAAGAACACCGAAGCGATTCCGCGCAGGATTGCCTTATACATCGGTACAGAAGTTTTGTTCGTGCGAAGGCGCGATCGTATTTTTTGATAGGCGCGGATCGTGAAGATATAATTCAAGAAGGAATGATCGGTTTCTACAAGGCGATTCGCGATTTCAAAAGCGATAAGCTGTCCTCTTTTCACGCCTTCGCCGAATTGTGCGTGACGCGGCAAATAATCACGGCAATTAAAACCGCCACACGCCAAAAACATATCCCGCTGAACTCTTACATCTCATTGAACAAGCCGATTTATGACGAAGATTCGGACAGAACTTTGCTTGACGTGATTTCCGGCGTCAAAGTCGCAGACCCCGAAGAATTAGTCATAAGCCGCGAAGAATTTTTAGCCATCGAAAAGAAAATGGAAGAAATTTTGAGCGACCTTGAATGGCAAGTGCTAATGGCGTATCTGGACGGAAAATCTTATCAGGAAATTGCGCTGGGCTTGGATCGTCATGTTAAATCCATAGACAACGCGCTACAAAGAGTCAAACGAAAACTGGAACGCTACGTTGCAAGTCGCGGCGAATCTATCGATATCAGTACAGTTTATCGCGGACTTTCCACAATCGACAGGAGAGCAACCAAGCCGCGCGTACTCGACCACTGATATATTAACACGTAACAAAAATTGACAACACTATTGCGAATAAATATAATTGATGCCGGGATTTTTAGTGTTCCGGTGTTTTTTTATTCCAAATTTCACTTCACAGGAGGGATTTTTTAATGGACTTGTCGCAACTTCTAAATGATGTGAACGACTTTGTCTGGGGGCCGGTAATGCTGGCGTTGTTGGTTGGCACGGGAATTTTTTTGACTATTCGTCTGAAATTCTTGCCTTGGAAAAATTTGTTTTACTCCGTCAAATTAATTATGCAAAGGAAAACTCGTCACGAAGGAGATTTGTCACCGTTTCAATCTTTGATGACGGCACTTTCAGCGACGGTCGGGACGGGCAATATCGTCGGCGTTGCCACTGCAATGGTTCTCGGCGGACCGGGCGCAATAGTTTGGATGTGGATAAGTGCGGCGTTTGGACTTTCGACGAAGTACGGCGAATCAGTTTTGTCAGTTAAATATCGCGAAACAAATTCCGTCGGCGAAATGGCGGGCGGACCAATGTACGCCATGAAAAACGGTATCGGCGGAACTTTTGGGCGCGTCATGGCGGTACTTTTTGCATTCTTTGCAGTCTGCGCGTCGTTCGGCATTGGAAACATGACGCAGGCAAATTCGATTGGCGCGGCGTTTGCAACAAGTTTTGACATTCCAACTTGGGCAACGGGCGCGGCGTTGACGGTACTTTCTCTTGCGGTTTTACTGCGCGGCGTCAAATCGATTGGAAAAGTTTCAAGCGTTATCGTTCCGTCAATGGCGACGTTTTACATTGCGGTTACTTTGATAGTTATCATAGTTAATTTTGAAAATGTCCCTACCGGTTGGGCAACGATGATTGAAATGGCTTTTTCCACTGAAGCAGTTGCGGGCGGTGTCGGCGGCTCAATCGTTGCCACGATGTTGACGGCGATGCGTTGGGGAATTGCGCGCGGTGTTTTCTCCAACGAAGCAGGACTTGGTTCAGCACCAATCGCGGCGGCGGCGGCGAGAACGGATCATGCGTCGCGTCAAGGTTACGTGAACATGACGGGAACTTTTTTTGACACGATGATTATCTGTTTCTTGACGGGAACGGTTATTGCAAGTTCAGGCATGCTCGGTTCAGTCAATTTGGAGACGGGCAAATTAATTTCCGGCGCGGAGCTTACAATTTTGGCATTCAGCACGGTTTTTGGCGAATGGGCGCGCGTGATTGTTTCGGTAAGTCTTGCACTTTTTGCATACTCCACGATTCTCGGCTGGGAATATTACGGCGAAAAGTCGCTTGAATATCTCGTGAGCAATCGCAAAGTTATTTATGCTTATCGTGTAATTTTCAGTTGCATAACTTTTATTGGCGCAACTCAAACGTTGGAGGTTGTCTGGAATTTTTCGGACACGATGAACGGTTTAATGGCGATTCCGAATTTAATTTGTCTGCTGATTTTGAATAAGGATATTGCCGATGAGTGTTTCCATTATGAAAAAGAAGTTGTGTCGAAGGAGCGTCAAGGCGAAGAGATCGATTATCAAGGTTCGCATGGAATGTGAGATCGATAGATCGCCAGATAGACAGATCGCCAGATTGTCGGATAGTTAGTTGGAAAAAATATTTTCTAACAGTTAAAAGCTTAAAGCTTAAAGCTTAAAGCTTGAAGCTGGAAGCTAAAAAATATCAAAGCGACGTGGGATTTTCACGCCGCTATTTTTGTTTGCTAAAGGTTGAAATTTTGCTATAATGCTAAGAAAAAATGAAAAGAGGTAATGATTATGCCGAAAAATAATTCCTGTGCGATTGACGAAAGTCAAATCGACTTCGGCAGGTTGGAAATGTTAAACGAAGATGAACTTTCCTCATGGTGGCGAATGGTGCCGGGCGCACGACGCTTTACCAACGCCGTAGCAGAGGCGGTTGATAAAAATTGTGCCGTTGCCGCACATGTCCCGTTCACTGACGCAAGCGGATTCGTTCAGCAACTGGTGAAAAAAATTTCCGGACGCCACGTATCAAAAAATGTTGAAATTTTCAAGTACAACGATAAGGGCGACATGGAAGATTTTGTCGGCGCGTTAACTGAAAAGTTAGCGTCAAATTTCGTGCGCGACTTTACCAAAGATTCGCCTATGGGAGATTTAGCTCATCAAAATACTTTTGGCGGTTATGCGATAATCGTCAAGCTCACTCAAAAATTATACTGGCTCACTCAAGCTGTGGCGGAGTTCAACAAAAATTCCGCGCATTCGACGGGCTCAATAATATTCGTGACGAGTGAAGATAATCCGTCTCCAAGTTTAACGCGTCTTTCGGATTATTTGACGCCGTACGACGTTCAATTCTTCGCAATTAATCTCATGGAGAACGCGCAGATGACAGTGCAGGAAAAATTATACACGTCGACGCTTGCGGCAAAACTCGCCGGACAATCGGCAATACTTGCGAAAAATCTTGCTAAGCCGGAACTTTTAACGGGCGGCATTGACTTTGTGAAAAAAGTTGTGCCGAATTTAGATGCAAGGTCTTTCGACCGCGCGCTTTGGGAATGTCAAACGCAACTTTTATTGCCGACGCTGGAAAAATTACGTGGATTATTGATTGAAAGGAATTTTGCGCGTCTGAAAAATATTTTGCCGTGTCCCGGCGGATTCGGAAAAGAGTTAAGAGATCCTTGGGACATGGAATTGAGCCATTTGCATTTTTACGGCGGCAGAGAACATTTATTCACGCCAAACGATTGGGACACGTTGGAGCTTGCCTACCACGCGCGGAACGCACTTTCTCATTTGACGACGATTGAAATACAACGGCTTGAAAGACTTTTTGCATATGGATTTTGAGAACAGATTTTTTACTGGTAACCAACCGCTAAATGTGCTATAGTATGCAAAAATTTTTTAAGGGACGGCGAATATGTTAACTCACATAACTCAGTCCCCATACGGGACGGTAAAATTGGCAGAAAAAGTTGCAAAGAGAGTTCGTGAAGGTACGGTGATTTGTCTTGAAGGTGACTTAGGCGCGGGCAAAACTCTCTTTGTTCAGAGTATGGCGCGAACGTTGGGCGTTCAAGGCGAAGTTACCAGCCCGACTTTCAACCTCATGAACATTTACGAGGGTTTTTGCCCCATCGTACATTTTGATTTGTATCGTATTCAAAACGAAGACGAGTTGGAAGACATCGGCTTTTACGAGTACACGGATTTTCCGGAAGGAATTGTTTTTATTGAGTGGGCTGAAAAATTTCCTGACGCCTTGCCGGAAAATTACGTCTTGATTGAAATTGAGCGGCTCAAAGACGCCAAAAACATGCGGCGAATCAGTTTTTCTTGTGTCGGCGAAGAGCACGAAGATTTTATCGGCGAGCTTGGCGACTTCGTAGGAAATGATGATTAATCGTTAGGAAAAAAATTTTTCTACCGGCTACAAGCTACCAGCTAATTAGGAGTAAGGATTCATGAGCCGCAGACTTTTTATAAAACTTTTGCTAAGCTTGGGTCTCGGCGCGTACTTTCCGAAATTGGTTGAGGCGTCACGCTACGAAAAATTACACACGCCGCAAGATGGTTATGAGCCGTTACGTCAAGTGAAATTTTTGCGTCAACTCATCACGCAAGATTCGCGGACTTCGCGCGTCATTATGTGGCAGTGCGAAAAATTTTTGGACACGCAACTTGAACTTGAATTAATCGGCGAAGGCGGCGCAAATTTCTGCGCGGTGGACACAGAAAAATTTTTGCAGGACGACGCGACAATTTACATTTACACATGCAGAATTGAAAATCTCAAGCCGGAAAGTTTGTACCGATTCAGAATTATTTCCGGCGACGCGGCGACGGGTTGGCAAAATTTGCTGACGCCCGGCTACGGAAATTTTCAAATGTTAATCTTCAGCGATTCGCAATGCGTCAACTATGACGTTTGGCAAAAAGTTGCGGACACTGCGGCAAAAAATTTTCCTGACGCAGAACTTTTCACGGTAGTTGGGGATTTGGTTGACAACGGGCAGGCGGCGTATCAGTGGCGCGCGTGGTATCTTGCCGCCGCTCGTGTTTTGTCCGAAAGGATTTTCGCGCCGGTAATGGGAAATCACGAGTGTTACAATTTGGATTGGCTGAATTACTTACCCGTTGACTACCTTCATCAATTTTATTTGCCGTCGAATGGTACAAAAAATTTCGGCGGTTATTTTTATTCCTTCGACTATGGCGCGGCGCATTTTTTTGTTTTGAACACGCAATTTTTGGAGCTGGAAAAATTTACGTCGAACTTGCAGGACGAACAAAATTATTGGTTGCGGCGTGACGCGGCGAATGTCAATCGGCGTTGGAAAATTGTTTTCATGCACAAGGATGTTTACAATTACGCGGCGGACAATTTCAACGACATTGCAGAAAATTTCATGCCGCTGTTTGACGAATTGGAAATTGACGTGGTCTTCACGGGGCATTTGCACACGTACAGGAATCGCGGAAAAATTTTCGCACAAAAAAAATCTGCGCGGGGAACTTTGTACATTCTCTGCGGCAGATCCGGAGATCAAAAATATGTTGAGCCGCATTCGCCCATTGATGACGTTACCGCGCCCAATCTTCAAACCGAACCGGAATCTTACATCACGCTGGACGTTAGCGCGGAAAGTTTGTCATTGACTTGCCAAACTGTCGACGGCACAATTTTAGATAAATTCACTTTGAAAAAATTTTAATCCCTACAAGCTACAACCTACCAGCTACAAGCTACAAGCTGACATGGAGAAAAAAAATGCAGTGGACTGAACAACAACAATCAGCAATTAACATTCGGAATAAAAATTTACTCGTGGCGGCGGCGGCGGGCTCCGGAAAAACCGCCGTGCTAGTCGAAAGAATTATACGCATGATTCTCGACGACAATTTGGACGTTGACAGAATGTTAATCGTTACTTTCACAAACGCCGCCGCGCAGGAAATGCGTTCGCGTATTCACAAAAAAATTTTTGAGCGCATGGCGGAGGAAACGGACTCTGAAAAACTTTTGCGGTTGGAGCGTCAATCGATTTTGCTGAACGGCGCGTCAATCATGACTTTTCACGCCTTCTGCCTTTCCGTACTGAAACGAAATTTTTCAAAAATCGATTTCGATCCGAAATTCCGCGAGGCGAACGAACAGGAATTAAATATTTTGCGGCAGGAAGTCGTTGAAAATCTTTTTGAAGAAAAATATTCCCGCAATAAAGATTTTGTGAAATTCACTGATGAATTTGACGGCACGGTTCACGGCGATACGAATTTGCACAAGCTGATACTTTCGCTGTACAATTTTTCGCAGAGCCGCCCGTACCCCGAACAGTGGCTCAAATCTCTTGCAAATTTTTATGAAAATCCTGAAACGGCGACGCTTGAGGACGGGCAAAATTGGTTTGAATTTTTAACAAACTTTTCACTGAAAAAGGTGCGTCAAACTTTGGAAGATTCGCTGAAAATTTGCAACGACGCCGTAGAAATTTCTGCCGCGCAAAATCCTTACGCGCCGAATGCCACGCAAAAAGATTTGGAAACGTACAAAAAGAATTGGTTGCAAGTCGTGCAAACTTTTTTGAACGATAAATTTTTAATTGAACAGCTGATTCATTGTTGCGACGATTGGGACAAACTTTTTGCCGCGCTGGATTCGTTGAAGTTTGACGATTATCCCAGAATCAGAAAACTTCCTGACGATTTAATTGCGTTGAAATCTCAACTTGTGACTAAGCGCAATAAGTACAAGGACAAGAAAAAACTTGAAAAACTTCATGAACTTGTGCCGATGAGTCGCGAAAATATTTTGGCGCAGATAAAAAAAATGGCGGCGTCCGTGCGTCAAATTTCCCAAACGACGATTGAAATTGAGCAAGCCTTCACTGCCGCCAAACGCGCGCGCGGCGTCATTGACTTCAACGACATGGAACATCTTGCGCTGAAAATTTTAAACAGCGACACGGCAACTGCTGAAAATTATCGACGAAAATTTCGCGTCGTAATGGTTGACGAGTATCAAGACACGAACGGCGTACAGGAAGAAATTATTTCTAAAATCGTCGGCACGAAAAATTTTTTTGCCGTTGGTGATGTCAAGCAATCGATTTACCGTTTTCGTCACGCAGACCCGGAAATTTTTGTGGCGAAGTACGACGCCTACCCAAAAGACCCGAACAGTCAACGCGTCGACCTTTCAACAAATTTTCGTTCGCGCCGTCAAATTGTCGCCGCCGTCAATGAAATTTTTAGACGCGTGATGACAAGGGACGCAATGGAAATTGATTATAGCGAAGATGCCGCGTTGAACTTCGGCGCGAATTATCCCGACGCTGAAAATATTTTTGATGAGAATGCTGAAATTTTAATCGTGAACTTTGAAGACGCAAACTTTACCGAAGACGTCGACACTTCCGAAGACGCTAACGGCGACGAAATTGACGCGCAGGAACTTGACGAACTTGGTTTGCAAATTCAAGTTATCGCGGACAAAATTAAATCCATGATTGCCGCGCAGAAAAAAATTTGGGACAACGATTTAAACGACTACCGTCCCGTCACGTACAAAGACATTGTGATTTTGATGCGTTCGCTGGACAAGAAGGCGGCTAAAATCGTTGACGTGTTGCAAAAAAATTCCATTCCTGCGTTCGCGGCGGACAACGGCGGATATTTTCGCGCGCCGGAAATTTTGACGACGCTCAATCTGCTAAACATTTTGGACAATTCTCAACAGGATATTCCGTTGGCGTCCGTGATGCTTAGTCCCATTGGCGGATTTTCCGAACAGGATTTGGCGACACTTCGGCTGACGGACAAACGCGAAAATCTTTTTACGTTGGTGAAAAATTTTTCGGAAGGCGACACGGAACTTTCTGCGCGGTGTAAAATTTTTCTGGACAAAATAAATTCTTGGCGTGAACTGGCGCGGCAAATCGGCGTACCTGAACTGCTTAGCAAAATTTATCGCGAAACGGGCTACTACGATTATTTTGGCACGAAGGTTGACGGCAAAGTTGCGCAGGCGAATTTGCGAATGCTGATAGATCGTGCCGCCGAATTTGAGTCAACGGCTTTTCGCGGGCTGTCGCGTTTCATTCAGTTCATAAAAAAAATTCGCGAACTTGAAAACGATCTTTCAGCCGCCCGCACGCTTGGAGAAAATGAAAACGTCGTACGCATTTTGACGATTCACAAAAGCAAGGGCTTGGAATTTCCCGTCGTCTTCGTGGCGCAGCTTGATAAAAATTTTAATCTCAAGGAGACTTATGAAACTGTCATTGCGCACCGCGATTTGGGCGTTGGGGTTCACGACGTGACGCCGACAAGTTACGGGTTGATTCGCACAAATACTTTTTTGCGCAAGGCAATTCAAGACAAAGTTAAACTGGAAACTCTAGCGGAGGAACTTAGAATTTTCTACGTGGCAATGACGCGCGCCCGTGAAAAATTATTTTTAGTCGGCGGTGTCAAAAATAGTTCGGCGTTGGAAAATTCCATGACTTCCGAAGAAAAAATTTCTGTCAGCAAAATTCAAAGTGTGAATAAACCGTTGGATTGGTTGCTGATGATTCTTGACGAAATAAAAAAAGTTGTGACGGTGGAAATTTTTTCAAAAGCGGATATAAAACTTGGTGACGACGAATTTTCTGTTGCGGAGAAAAAAATTTCGCCGCCGCCTGAAGTTGCTGAAGAATCGGTACTCGCGAAAATTCCCGCGAAACTTTCAGTCAGCGAAATCAAACGACGCGTTCTTGAGGCGGAGGGAAATACTGCGCGGCTTATCGAACTCGGCAAGAAAAAAATTTTTGACAAGGCGCGTTTGTATCGTCGTCCGAATTTCATGCAGGAAAAAGATATTTCTGCGGCGGAATTTGGCACGCTCATGCACCGCGTCATGCAACATTTAAATTTGAACGCTAAACTTGACGCCAAAAATATTTCCGCGCAGATTGACGGCATGGTTACGGCGCAAATTTTGACGGACGAACAAGGCGACGCAGTCAAAAAAAATATCGCCAACATCGAAAATTTTTTTGCAAGCGATATTGGGCGGCGCGTCGTCAACGCTACGGAAATTTATCGTGAGTTGCCGTTCAATCAGAAAATTGACGCAAGCACGGTCAACGTGGAAAGTTTTCAGCGTGCGGCGGGCGAAAAAATTTTTATACAAGGCATTATCGATTTGCTGTTCAAGGATTCTGAAAGCGGCGAATGGATTTTGCTTGACTACAAGACGGACAGAAATAATACTGATGAATATTTTCGTCACGAATACCGCGAACAAATTCGCCTTTACGCTCAAGCCGTCGAAACGCTCACGTCGATTAAAATTTCCGAAAAATATTTGTACTTGTTGACGGCGGGGCGGTTGATTCAACTTTGATGAAATTTTTTCCGAACTACAAGCTACAAGCTACCAGCTAAAACCTAAACTTGCTACAAAAAAACAAATGTGGTAAACTTACAAGATATTTAGAGATCGATAGATCGATAGTAGCTAGATCGATAGCCGTAAAATCCATCGATCGTTGGATCCATCGATCCACCGATCTAACTTGGAGGTAGTAACGTGGAAAAAAATTTAAACGAAAACATTGACAGTACAGAAAATCTCGACGCCGAAAATTCAGCTGAAGAAATAGAAATTCATGTCGACGCGGAGAACGCGCAGGTTGACGCTGTCGAAGGCGAATACGACGCGAATCAAATTCAGATTCTCGAAGGACTTGAGGCAGTTCGTCTTCGTCCCGGAATGTACATCGGCTCAACGTCTGAACGCGGTCTTCATCATTTGGTTTATGAAGTCGTCGACAACTCGATTGACGAAGCATTGGCGGGATTTTGTAATGAAATTTCCGTCACGATTGAAAGCGACAATTCAATTACGGTGAGTGACAACGGGCGCGGTATTCCCGTCGACATGCACGAAAGCGGCAAGCCCGCAGTCGAAGTCGTGTTGACAGTTTTGCATGCGGGCGGAAAATTCGGCGGCGAAGGTTACAAAGTCAGCGGCGGACTTCACGGCGTCGGCGTCAGCGTCGTTAATGCCTTGTCAAAATCCATGACGGTTGAAGTTAAACGCGACGGAAAAATTTATCAAATTAGTTTTGAACGCGGCAACACCGTCACGCCGTTGCATGAAATCGGCACGGCTGAAACTACCGGAACGACTGTTCATTTCGTCCCCGACACAGAAATTTTTACCGTCACCAATTTTAATTACGATACGCTGAAATATCGCCTGCGCGAATTGGCTTTTCTCAACAGCGGAATTAAAATCACGTTGACGGACAAACGCGGCGAAGGCAGAGAAAATATTTTCCACTTTGAAGGCGGAATAAAATCTTTCGTCGAACATCTCAACCGCAAAAAAACTAAGCTCAACGACGCGCCGATTTATTTCAACGGTCGCCGCGATGATGCCGTTGTTGAAATTGCCCTGCAGTACAACGACAGCTATCAAGAAAATATTTTCAGCTACGTCAACAACATAAACACCGAAGAGGGAGGCACGCACCTTTCCGGTTTCAAAATTGCTTTGACGCGCGTCGCAAACGATTTTGCAAAAAGATTTAATCTGCTGAAAAATGTGGACAGCACTTTAAGCGGCGAAGATGTTCGCGAAGGTTTGACTTGCGTAATCAGCGTGAAGTTGCACAATCCGCAATTTGAAGGGCAGACGAAAACCAAGCTCGGCAATTCTGAAATTCGTTCGCTGGTCAGCGCGGTAACGACGGAAGGGCTTAACGAATTTTTTGAGGAAAATCCCGCCGTCACGAAACAAATTCTTGACAAGGCAGTTATGGCGGCGCGCGCACGTGAAGCGGCAAGAAAAGCCCGTGAATTGACGCGCAGAAAAAATGCGTTGGAAGTTTCCAGCTTGCCGGGTAAACTTGCCGATTGCTCCGTAAAAAATCCCGACGAGGCAGAAATTTATATCGTCGAGGGCGATTCGGCGGGCGGCAGTGCCAAGCAGGGACGCGACAGAAGATTTCAAGCTATCCTGCCTCTGCGCGGAAAAATTTTGAACGTGGAGAAAGCGCGGCTTGATAAAATTTTTGCCAACGCTGAAATTCGCACGATGATTACCGCCTTTGGCACGGGCATTAGCGAAGACTTCGACCTTTCAAAACGCCGCTACGGAAAAATTATTATCATGACGGATGCTGACGTTGACGGCGCACACATTCGGACGTTGCTGTTAACTTTTTTCTATCGCTACATGAAACCGCTGATTGAGCACGGGCATGTTTTCATTGCCCAGCCGCCGCTTTATCAAATTCGCAAAGGAAAAAATCATTGGTACACTTATTCCGACGATGAGCTTGCGAAAAAACTTGACGAAGTTGGGCGCGACGGTGCGACGGTTCAGCGTTACAAAGGTTTGGGCGAGATGAATCCCGAACAACTTTGGGAAACGACAATGGACCCCAAAGAACGGACGATGTTGCGCGTGGAGATTGAGGACGCGGCAGAGGCGGACGAACTTTTCACAATTTTAATGGGGGATCAAGTTGCGCCGCGCCGTCAGTTCATTGAAGAAAACGCTTTGCTCGTAAAAAATTTGGATATTTAGAGCTTTAAGCTTTAAGTTTTAAGTTTCAAGCTAACACAAGGAGAAAAAAATTTTTCATGTTGAGAAAATTGATTAGTATTTCGTTGACGATTTTTCTTGCGCTGTGTCTTTCGAGTGTTTACGCGGCAACTCCGAAAACTCCCGAGTACAGCGCGGATAAAGCCGTTTTGGGTTACGCGGAACTTTACGCATTCGGAAAATCGGAAAATCTTTTTGCGACGGGACTTCCCGACGATTTGTCAAAAAAAATTTCCGACTTGATACCAAATCATTTGATGTTGTCATTTAAAAATTATCCGCTCAATGAAGAAAATTTTTCAAAAGTTCAAGCACGGCTTATAGAAAAACTTGGCAACGAAATAAAAATTTCTGCACAGCTCAAAGTGGACGACGCGGAAAATCCCGTAGTCGAACTTACGGCGAATCACATTGACCAAGCCGCCGTTGACGAATTGAAACAGCAGGACGGCAACTTCATTACCCTTGACGTGATGAAACACATAAGCACGCCGCAGGAATTGGCGTACGACGGAGAATTTCAAAGAATCGCGACGGCATCATTGCTCGGCACTGTCGACGGACTCAAAATGACGGACGCCACAACTTTGGAAGTCACTTGCAAAATTATTGAGACTGAAGACGGAAAATTTTTTTGGATGCCGCAGGATATTGAATCGCTCCGAAGATTTGTAGATCCGATTTTCACTTTGCGTGAAACAGATCCGATGGCGATTGATGCTTTGCTTGCGACAATTTTTTCTAACGGCGGCACACCCGAAGACGAAACTCATTCTGAAGGAAATGACGAATCCAATGCAGAAAAAACTGCGGCAGGGGAATAAATCTCAATGACAAAAGAAAATCGGCTGGCATTGTCCGAAGGAGTAAGGGACGGAATCCCAATCGGCTTGGCTTATTTTGTCGTGAGTTTCACGCTGGGAATTATCGCCCGCCAAGTTGGAATGACGCCGTTTGAAGGATTTTTGATGAGCCTTTTGAACAACGCCTCCGCCGGTGAATACGCCGCGCTTTCCGTGATGATTCTTGACGCGCCGTACTTAGAATTGGTTGTGCTCACGTTCATTGCCAACGCAAGATACATTTTGATGAGCGCGGTTTTGAGTCAAAAATTTTCTCCTGATACGCCGTTTTATCACAGAATTTTTGTCGGTTTCGACGTGACGGACGAAATTTTTGGTATAAGTGTTGCCCGCGCGGGAAAATTAAATCCGTTTTACAATTACGGCGCAATGTTGGTTGCGTTGCCGGGCTGGTCAATCGGCACGGCGTTGGGAATTTTCGCGGGAAATATTTTGCCGCCGTCAGTTCTAAGTGCCCTTTCCGTTGCCCTCTACGGAATGTTCCTCGCGATAATTATTCCGCCTTCGCACAAGGACAAAGTTGTTGGTGTTGCGGTAATTGCGGGCTTTGTTTTGAGTTACTTGGCGTCAATTTTTTTCAGCGAAATTTCCGGCGGGACGAGAATAATTTTTTTAACGATACTCATTGCGGGACTTGCCGCCGTGATTCATCCGATTAATGACGAGGAAAATAAATGACGCACGAAATTTACATTTACATTGCGGTAATGAGCGCAGTCACTTTAGCGATAAGAATTTTGCCAATAACTTTGATTCGGCGGGAAATAAAAAATGTAACGTTGCGGTCCTTCTTGTACTACGTTCCGTACGTTACATTGGCGGTTATGACTTTCCCCGCGATTTTGCACGCGACGCAGTCTGAAATTTCCGGTGCTCTTGCGTTAATCGTGGGAATTTTGGCGGCGTGGTTTGGCGCAAGCATATTTCGGGCGGCTGTGCTGTGTTGTGTCGTGGTGTTCGTCAGCGAAATTTTTTTAATTCCAACTCCCTAATCTCTAGCCCCTAATACCTAATTCAATTCTTCCGTCCCAGTCGACCGACATTAGCCAACATTCCCATTGACGCCATAGTTACGATTAGGGAAGTGCCTCCGTAACTTATGAACGGCAACGGCACGCCGACGACGGGCAACATTCCGCCAACCATTAACAAGTTGGCTATCGCTTGACCGACGATTAAAACCATAATTCCCATTGACAAAATCTGTCCGTACTCATCACGCGAACGACGCGCCACACGAGTAGCGTAAACCGTCAACGCGGCGAAGAGTGAAAAGACAAATACCGCGCCGAGAAATCCGTTTTCTTGGCAGAAAATCGCGAAGGCAAAATCCGTGTGCGCTTCCGGCAAATAATCGTACTTGCTGACGCCGACGCCCAATCCCATGCCCGTCAATTCTCCCGAGCCGATCGCTGAAAGGGATTGAACAGTTTGATAGCCGTAATTCTGCGCGTCCGACCAAGGATCATAAGCAACTTTTAATCTTTCCAGTCGATACGGTTGACGCAAAATCAATCCGATAATTCCCAACGCCGTGAAACCACCCAGCCACAAAATTTTTTTTCGGCTAAGTCCCGCGACAATCATCATGATTAACGGTATTCCTAAAATTATTGACGCAGTTCCCATATCCGGTTCTTGTTCGGTCAGGAACGCCATTATCCCGATGATTCCCAACTGCGCGGTAAAAAATTTTATATCGCGCGATGCCTTTATCTCCATAGCCAAGTAAGCGGACATCAGCATTATCGAAACTAATTTTGATAACTCTGCCGGCTGAAATTGCGCCACTGCCAAAGGTAGCCAACGCCGCGCCCCGTTTACCGTCGGTCCGATAATCAGCACCAAGACGAGTGAAATTATCGTGAACAATAGAATGAACGGCATGAGACTGCGCCACTTGTGATAGTCGACGCGAAAACAAATTAAAAACGCTACAAATCCTATGGCTACGTTAATCAAGTGTCGTTTCAAGAAAAAGTACGGCGAATCAAACTCCGTCTCCGCAATTATGAAACTTGAGCTAAATACATTTATCGTTCCCAAAATCAACAGCACGATCATGATTCCGATTATTGCTTCGGTGTCGTTGTTCCAAAATTTTTTCTTTTCGCTTTGGTCAATCGAATCAGCTTTCCCTGCGTTTTGAGCAGTCGCCAAAAAATTCACCCCCTAAGCATTTAATCAATTCAACGGCTAAATTCTAGCATAAGTTTCATTGAAAATAAAGTGAAAGATTTTTGCCGAAAAAATTTTCCAAAGAAAGGTTGTTAACATGAAACTGAAAATCTTTAACGCGTTAGTAATTTTTTTTATCGTCGCCATGACTTGCGGCTGTTTTGCCAACGCCGAAAATTCCAACGAAAAAAATTCTTCCGCGCAGGTTGAAAAGCCGGACCCCGTCGAAGAAATTTTGAAGTCAATGACGATTGAAGAAAAAGTTGGACAGATGATGTTGGTCGGCGTTCACGGCACGGAAATTAACGACGACATCAGATTTATTTTGAATCAGTACCACTACGGCGGAATTATTTTTTTTGACAGAAACATGCATGACAAAGCGCAGGTGAAAAAACTTTCTGACGAGATAAATGCCGCCGCTAATCAAAAATTGCCGCTGTTTTTCGCGCTTGACGAAGAGGGCGGAAGAGTTGCGCGAATGAAACATGATTTGCAGGTTATGCCTTCGCAGCAGGAAGTCGGCAACAGCGGAGATTTGTCGCAAGCTTATGACAACGCAAAAATTACCGCGCAAAATCTTCGTCAAATTGGCGTGAACATAAATTTTGCACCGGTCGCTGACGTTGGCAATGACACGCGGGAATTTAGCAACGATCCGAACGTTACGGCGGATTTTGTATCGAGTGCCGCAAAAGGTTATGAGTCCGAAAAATTTTTTTATTGCCTGAAACATTTTCCCGGCATCGGCAAAAGTAAAGTAGATCCGCATAAAGCTCTGTCCGAAATTGAAGACACGAAGGCGCAGATTGACGCTGAAGAGTTGCCGCCGTTCAAAAAAATTATCGCCGAACAAGACAATTCAAAATTCATGATTATGATGGGGCATTTGCGTTATCCTGCATTGGACGCCGAAAATCCCGCGAGCATTTCGCCGGCAATCATCACGGGACTTTTGCGCGACGAATTAAATTTTCAAGGCGTCATAATCACGGACGATTTGGAAATGGGCGCGACGACGGAGTACAAAGAAAATATTGGCGTCAACGTGGTTAAAGCGGGCGTGGACATCGCGCTTGTCTGCCATGAATATCCGCGCCAAGAAGCGGTTTACCTTAGCATTTTGGACGCAGTCAAACGCGGAGAAATTTCCGAAGAAAGGATTAATGAATCGGTACGTAGAATTTTAAAAATGAAATTGCAACTTCAATAAATTGCAACTTCAAAAAATTTTTTGGGGGAAGAAGGGGTGGTTGGCGTGGATGCGTTAATTTTGTCGCGGTTGCAATTCGCGATAACGACGGTTTATCATTTTCTTTTTGTGCCGGTGACGTTGGGGCTGTCGATTTTCGTTGCGTTGCTTGAAACGTGGTACGTGAACAGCGGCAGTTACGAAGAGCGAATCAAATTGAAAAAGCTGGTAAAGTTTTTCGGCACGATCTTTTTGATAAACTTCGCAATGGGCGTCGTCACTGGCATTGTCCAAGAATTCCATTTCGGCATGAACTGGTCGGAATACGCGCGATTCATGGGCGATATTTTTGGTGCGCCGTTGGCATTGGAGGCTTTAACGGCTTTTTTTATTGAGTCGACTTTCATAGGGCTCTGGATTTTTGGCTGGGACAAGCTAAGTGAAAAAATTCATTGTCTTTGCATTTGGATCGTCGCCTTTGGCAGTAACCTTTCGGCGTTTTGGATTCTCGTTGCCAATTCGTTCATGCAACACCCCGTCGGCTACGAAATTCAAGACGGGCGCGCAGTGATGACCAGTTTGTTTGACTTGGTAACGAATCGCTACGTACTCGGTGAATATTCTCATGCATTTTTTGCTGGAATGACGACGGCGGGATTTTTAGTCATCGTGGTTTGCGCGTGGAAAATTGCGACGGATGAAATTTCGCGTGAAATGTTCATTCGTACACTTCGCCGCGCAGTTTTGTATTCGTTGTTGGGAATTTTCGGCGTAATTTTTTCCGGACACATGCACGCACAATATTTGGCGACGGGCAATCCCATGAAGTTGGCGTCGTTCGAGGCACTCTGGGAAACGGAGGACCCTGCGCCGTTTGCAGTCGTGGCGGATATTAATCAAGACGCAAGAAAGAACGATGCTGAAATTACAATTCCGTACTTGTTCACGTTCATGGTTCACAATTCTTTCAGCGGAGAAGTTCGCGGCATAAACGATTTGCAACGTGAGGCTGTGGAAAAATACGGCGCGGGAAATTATATTCCTGATGTTCGCGGAATGTTCTGGAGTTTCAGAATCATGGTCGGCACGGGCATGCTGTTGATGTGTATCGTCTTCATAATGGGAATACTTTCATTCTTTTGCGAAAAAAAATTGCGTGAAGTGAATTGCTTGCGTTGTGCGCTGAAATTCATGCCGGTGTTGTTGCCGTTGCCGTTCATTGCAAATTCCGTTGGCTGGTACATTGCGGAGGCGGGCAGGCAGCCTTGGATTGTCGTGGGCTTGCAGAAAACTGCGCAGGCAGTCAGCCCAAATTTGTCAAGCGGAGAAGTTTGGTTGACGCTGATCGGTTTCACGGGAATTTATTTAATCTTGGCAGTCGTGGCAGTTTTCACGGCGGTTAGTTTCATCAAGCGCACGATAATTAACGAGGAAGCTGAAAGCTAGAAACTACAAGCTACAAGCTAAAAACTGGAAACGGTGGTGAAATCATGGACTTGAATATTATTTGGTTCGTCTTGATAGTCGTTTTGTTCACGGGATTTTTTATCCTTGAGGGATTTGACTACGGCGTTGGAATTTTAATGATTGGACGATCCGAAAATGAGCGGACGCAACTTATTCGTTCAATCGGTCCTGTGTGGGATGCGAATGAAGTTTGGATGATAACGGCGGGCGGCGCGGCGTTTGCGGCGTTCCCACATTTTTACGCGACGATGTTCAGCACGTTTTACCTTGCACTTTTTTTGATGTTGGTTGCGTTGATTTTGCGCGGCGTTGCCTTTGAACTGCGCGGAAAATTTTCTAATAGGGATTGGAAATTAATTTGGGACAGCGCAATAATTTTCGGAAGTCTCGTACCTGCGCTGTTGTGGGGAGTTGCCGTTGCGAATTTACTGCGCGGGTTGCCGATTGATTCACAAATGCATTACGCGGGAAATTTTTTCAACTTACTTAGTCCGTACGCAATTTTAGCGGGCGTGACTTTCGTTTTGCTTTTCGCATTTCACGGCGTAACATTTTTGTCGATTCGCCTTGCTGATGAAAGAATTTTGCTTGACCTTCGGAGAAAAGGAAAATATCTCGGCGCGGCGGCATGGATTTTCTACATTGCTTTTATAATTGCGTCGGTCTTTGAAACGGACGTTATGTCGAAATTTGTCGGCGTGATAATTTTTGCTGTGGCGGCGGGTTGTCTTTCGGCGTCGTGGGATTTCGTACGCAGTGGCAAGCAATGTTCATCTTTCGTCGCCACGACGGCTACGGTTGCGTTGACGACGGTGGGACTTTTTGTCGCGCTGTTTCCTCGCCTTATGGTTTCAAGTTTGATGCCGGAATGGAGCTTGACGATTTACAATTCTTCGTCGACGCCGGACACGCTATTTATCATGACGATTGCCGCCGTCATTCTCGTGCCGATTGTCTTGGGTTATCAATATTGGACTTACAAAATTTTCAAAGACAGAATCAAACCGATTTAGTTAAGAAAAAAATTTTGTGAAAGGAATGGTTTCATGAATCAGCGCGGTTTTGCTACGCTGGAAATTATTTTGGCGATCGTGATTCTAAGCATAATTGCAACAATCGCCGTGCCGCGATTCACGGACACGAAGACGCGGGCGAACACTGCAAAAATTCAAGCGGACTTGTCGACGATTGACACCGCCCTACAAATTCGATATCTTGAAAAAGGAAATTGGACCGGCATTGATTCTGTTGAAAATCTCGTGACGGAGGGCTACTTAATGGAAGAACCGAAGCCGCCGACAGGTTCAGCTTTCATGGGCGGTACAAGTACGGAAATAGACGCAACGACAACGACTTATCATATTGACACAACGAATAATCAATATCGCGCCGCTTTGAAAATGAACAGTAAGGCTAATGCGCACGCTGGAGATTTTTCCAAGTAGAACAGAATTGAATTTGACAAAAAAATTTTTCTGCGGTAAAATTGGCGTCGCAGTTATGAAACGAAAATTTTTAGGTGATTCGATAAGCGGAAGCCTGTGGAGTTTAGCGAAAGTTGGACTTTGCGGGCTTTTTGCGTTTTCAGGGGGATGTTATGAAAAAAATTTCTGCCGGTACAATTCCTGCCGAAGTTCTTCAGTTTGCGGTTGACGAGTTGAAAAAAATTCAAAACGGCGAAATAATTTTCATCGCGCAGGACAATTACTTTGTGCAGGTTGAAATCAGGCAACGGCGGAGGATTGAAGATTTTGCAGGAAATTTTTCAAACGAAGAAAAAAATTTTTCGACGCTGATAAAAAATGTTCAGCAGGAATTTTCAAAGCTTGACTACGGACAACTTTCCTTGAAGATTCAAAAAGGGCGCGTCATACAACTTGAACGCGTCGTTCGACAAAGATTCACGGGCTTGGACGGCGAAGGAATTTAATGGAGAAATTTTCATGGCAATAAAAGTTAAAATTTTTCACACGGGCAAAGTTTATGTTTCACAATCTCTTCCATTCAAGGACAAAGTAAAAAATCCTAATCCGGTTCAACTTTCGCTTTTATCGCTGTACGGCAGGAAAAATAGAATTTGGTTGCCGGTTTCATCTTACTTGATTGAAATCCAAAATTTAAAAATTCTCGTCGACACGGGCTGGCACAGAGAAATTTCTCCGAACGGCAAGTACGACAGAATTGCGCAAGTGAAACACATGGGCATTGGGCATTTTTTGTTGAATCAAGGAATTTTGCCTAAGGGCGAATCAATTACCGAACAACTTGAAAAAATCGGAATCACGCCGCAAGATATTGACTTCGTGATTATGACGCACTTGCACACGGATCACGCAAGCGGACTTCGACAGCTGAAAGACGCAAAAAAATTATCGTCAGCAAAGACGAACTTCAAGATACAAAAAATTTTCCGATTCGCTACGTCAAAAGCATGTGGGAAGGAATAAATTTTGAAACGTTTGACTTTGAAGACAACGGCATCGGACCTGTCGGAAAAAGTTTTGATTTACTCGGAAACGGCGCGCTGGAGTTGGTAAAAATTTCGGGACACACAAGCGGCTTGACTGCGGTAAAAATCAACGCGGGAAAAAAATTTGTTCTGCTTTATTCGGACGGCGGTTATGCAAAAAAATCTTGGCAAGAAATGATACCGCCGGGCACTGCGTTGGACGAAGAAGCCGCGTTTAAATCTTTGGAATGGATTCGACAAATGAGTTTAGATAAAAATTGCGTGGAATCAATCGCGAATCACGACGCGGATGTTTTGCCGCATGAAATCATTTTATAAAAATTTTTCGGAGGAGATTTTAAAATGAGTGAAAGAAAGTACAAATTTGAAACGTTGCAATTACACGTTGGACAAGAAAACGCAGACCCCGTGACGGACGCCCGCGCAGTTCCGATTTATCAAACAACGTCGTACGTCTTCCATAACTTCGACCACGCGGCGGATCGTTTTGCACTTCGTGACGCGGGAAATATTTACGGGCGATTGACTAATCCGACGCAAGAAGTTTTTGAAAAAAGAATCGCGGCACTTGAGGGCGGCTCTTCGGCGTTGGCAGTGGCAAGCGGAGCGGCTGCCGTCACGTACACGGTTCAAGCACTCGCGCAAAAAGGTCATCACGTCGTTGCGGCAACGACAATTTACGGCGGAACTTACAATCTTTTTGAACACACCTTGCCGCCTTACGGAATTGAAACGACTTTCGTCGACCCCACTCAAGGCGTCGAAGCGTTCGACAAAGCCGTTAAGCCGAACACTCAATTAATTTTTATTGAGTCCGTTGGAAATCCGAACGCAAATTTGATTGACATTCAAGCCGTTGCGGACATCGCGCACAAACATAAAATTCCGCTGGTCATCGACAACACTTTTGCGACGCCGTACCAGATTCGTCCGTTTGAATACGGCGCGGATATCGTCGTACATTCTGCGACAAAATTTATCGGCGGGCACGGCACAACTTTGGGCGGAATCATTGTCGAAAGCGGCAAATTTGATTGGGCGGCGTCAGGAAAATTTTCATGGCTCGTCGAACCGAATGCAAGTTATCACGGCGTGAAATTTTATGAGGCACTTGGCGCGGCGGCGTTCACAACTTACATTCGCGCAACGATCCTTCGTGACACGGGCGCGGCAATTTCTCCGTTCAATGCGTTTTTCCTCCTTCAAGGCGTCGAAACTTTGTCTCTGCGCGTCGAACGTCACGTGGAAAATTCTTTGAAAGTCGTTGAGTACCTCAACAAAAATCCGCACGTCACGAAAGTAAATCATCCCGCCGTTGAAACTCATCCTGATCATGAACTTTACAAAAAATATTTTCCTAACGGCGGCATTTCAATTTTCACATTTGAGATTAAAGGCGGCGCGGCGGCGGCTAAAAAATTCATTGACAACTTAAAAATTTTCTCGTTGCTGGCGAATGTTGCTGACGTGAAATCCCTCGTGATTCATCCCGCGTCGACGACACATTCACAAATGAACGAACAAGAACTTGCCGCGTCGGGTATCACTCAATCGACGATTCGCCTTTCAATCGGCACTGAACACATTGACGACATCATTGCAGACCTTGAGGAAGGTTTCAACGCTTAAAATATTTTGGGAGTGAAAAATTTCATGGGAAAAATTTTTAAAAGCGTCACGGAATTAATCGGGAATACGCCGTTGCTTGAGGCGGAAAATTTTTCTGACGAACTGAACATCAACGCAAAAATTCTCGTCAAGTTGGAATATCTCAACCCCGCCGGCAGTGTCAAAGACAGAATTGCAAAGGCTATGATTGAGAAGGCGGAGCGCGACGGAAAACTTGAGCCGGATTCTGTGATTATCGAGCCAACCAGCGGCAACACGGGAATTGGGCTTGCGTGCGTGGCGGCGGCTAGAGGTTACCGCGCAATTTTGACAATGCCTGAAACAATGAGCGTTGAGCGCAGAAATTTGTTGAAAGCTTACGGCGCGGAAATTGTTTTGACTGACGGAGCTAAGGGAATGAAAGGCGCAATCGCGAAGGCAGAGGAGCTTGCGAAAAAAATTCCCAACGCGTTCATTCCTTCGCAATTCACAAATCCTGAAAATCCCGCGACGCATGAAGTTACAACCGGTCCTGAAATTTGGGCGGACACTGACGGCGAAGTTGACGTTTTCGTTGCGGGCGTCGGCACGGGCGGAACAATTACCGGCGTCGGAAAATTTTTGAAGAAAAAAAATCCAAACGTAAAAGTCATTGCCGTTGAGCCTGCAACTTCGCCGGTTTTGTCTCAAGGTCACGCGGGCGCGCATAAAATTCAAGGAATCGGCGCGGGTTTCGTTCCTGACACGCTTGACACAAAAATTTACGACGAAGTCATTGCCGTTGCCAACGAAGACGCTTTCACTTTCGGCAGAAAATTTTCCCGCGCAGAAGGAATTTTAGTTGGAATTTCCTCCGGTGCGGCGTTGGCGGCGGCGTACAAACTTGCACAGCGTGAAGAGTTCGCAGGAAAAACTTTCGTCGTGCTTTTGCCTGACACCGGCGACAGATACCTTTCAACGGATTTGTTCAGCGATTAAAAAAATTCCAAGTTAAAAATTACCAAAACATCCGCACTACTACAAACTAACAACCATCGATCTAACGATCTAACGATCTATCGATCTAACAAAAACTGTCACGAAAAAATTTTTCATGGCAGTTTTTTTGTGCTATAATGCAAGAAAATTTTTGAAGGGAAGTCCTAAAGTGGCAGACGAAAACGAAAAAAAAGATAAGAGAGAAAAAACGTCTTCAGTTTGGAGCAAGTACACCGACGAAGAAAAAGTTGCGCTTGAAAATCTCAACAAAGGTTACATCGATTTTTTGAGCCGTTGCAAAACTGAACGCGAAAGCGTCAACTACGCAGTCAAAGCCGCCGAACAAGCAGGTTACAAAAATTTTGCCGACGTTAACACGTTGCGGGCGGGCGACAAAGTTTATTGCACGTTCATGAAAAAATCTATCGCCCTGTTTCAAATCGGAACTGAACCGATTGAGCGCGGCTTAAAAATTCTCGGCGCACACATTGACACTTGCCGGCTTGACTTGAAACAAAATCCGCTTTACGAAGACGGCGGGCTTGCTTACATGGACACGCATTACTACGGCGGAATAAAAAAATATCAGTGGGTTGCCCTGCCGCTTGCAATGCATGGCGTCGTTGTGAAAAAGGACGGCACGACTCTTGAAATTGTAATCGGCGAAGACGCAAGCGATCCCGTTTTCTGCGTGACGGATTTGTTAATTCATCTCGCGCAGGAGCAAATGAAAAAAGATGCGTCGAAAGTAATTGACGGCGAAAATCTCGACATTCTCGTTGGGAATTATCCTTTGCAAGAAGGCGAAAAGGAATCCGTCAAGGCGGGCGTCTTAAAACTTTTGAAAGACAAGTACGATATCGAAGAAAAAGATTTTCTCTCCGCAGAATTGGCACTTGTACCGGCGGGCAGAGCGCGTGAACTTGGTTTCGACAGGAGCATGATTCTCGGCTACGGTCAAGACGACAGAGTTTGTTCCTACACTTCCCTTGTCGCCATGCTTGAAGTTGCCAAAGAAAATTTAAATCGTACGGCGTGCTGTCTGCTCGTCGACAAAGAAGAGATTGGAAGTTACGGCGCAACGGGCATGCGTTCACATTTCTTTGAAAATATTTTGGCGGAAGTCATGAACGCATGCGGGCAGTATTCTGAATTGAAATTGCGTCGCGCGCTGCAAAATTCCGTTATGTTAAGCTCGGACGTTTCCAGTGCTTACGACGCTTTGTACGCGTCAGTTTTCGACAAAAAAAATGTTGCTTATCTCGGCAAAGGCATGGTCTTCAACAAATTTACTGGCTCGCGCGGAAAATCCGGGTCAAGTGAAGCGAATGCAGAGTACGTTGCAAAACTGCGCGATGTTCTCGACAAAAATAATGTTGCCTACCAATTTTCCGAACTCGGCAAAGTGGATTTGGGCGGCGGCGGCACAATCGCGCACATGACGGCGGTTTACGGAATGGACGTTATCGACAGCGGCGTTGGCGTGTTGAGCATGCACGCGCCTTACGAAACGACGAGCAAGATTGATGTTTACGAGACGAAGAAAGGTTACGCGGCTTTCCTTCGCGACATGTAGTCGTAAGAAAAAATTTTTTGTTGCCTCCGTAAAAAATTTTAGTGGAGGTATTTTTTTTGCCGATAACGGGGGAATTTTTTTGATACACCAATTTAAACAAAACGGACAAAATATTTTGTTGGATGTCAACAGCGGCGCGATTCACTTAATCGACGATATGACTGCGGAAATTGTCGGCGCAATGGACGCGGGAAAAAACGACGAAGAAATTATCAATTTGTTTCAAAAAAAATATCCACGTCAAGAAATTTTTGAAGTGCTTGACGAACTTCATGAACTCAAGGCGAACGGTGAACTTTTCGCGCCGGACATGGATGTTCCGCCGACTTTCAAGGCTGAAGGCGTCGTGAAAAGTTTGTGCTTAATGGTTGCGCAGGATTGCAATTTACGTTGCAAATATTGTTTTGGCGCGGGCGGAAATTACGGGCATCGCGGCATTATGACGGCGGAGGTTGGCAAAGCCGCTGTGGACTTCATCATAAAAAATTCCGGTCTGCGCAAACATTGCGAAATAGATTTTTTTGGCGGCGAACCGCTGATAAATTTTCGGACAGTGAAAGCCGTCACGGAGTACGTTAGGCAACGCGAAATTGAGACGGGAAAAATTTTTAAGTTGACGCTGACGACAAACGGCGTTTCGCTTGACGACGAAAAAATTTCATGGCTGAACGAAAATAATATTTCACTGGTGTTGAGTTTGGACGGGCGAAAAGAAATTCATGACGCAATGCGCCCGGATTTGAAGGGACGCGGCAGTTACGATTTAGTTGTAAAAAATTTTTTGAACGCAGTTAAAAGTCGTGACGGCGACAATTATTATCTGCGCGGAACTTACACGAATCGAAATTTGGATTTTGCGTCGGACGTTGAAAGCATGTTGGCGGCGGGGTTTGACGTACTTTCCATTGAGCCGGTTGTTTTGAAAGATTCTGAATTGGCGTTGACGGAAAAAGATTTGCCGCGAATTTTTGAGGAGTACGACAAGCTTAGCGAATTTTATTTGGAACGTCACCGCGCAGGTGAAGAATTTTTTTTCTTTCACTTCAACGTAGATTTGTCGAACGGACCTTGCGTCGCGAAAAGATTAGCGGGTTGCGGCGCGGGGCATGAATATTTTGCTGTGGCGGAGAACGGCGATTTATACCCGTGTCATCAATTTGTTGGGCGCGAAAAATATAAATTGGGAAATATTTTTGGCGGCGTCGAGGAAACTGCGCGGCATTGGACAAAATATTTTCGTGAATCGCACGTGATGAACAAGCCGAAGTGTCGCGAATGTTGGGCGAAATTTTTTTGTAGTGGCGGCTGTCACGCCAACGCGGATTTGTTCAACGGTGACATACGCAAGCCGTACGAAATTGGTTGTGAAATTCAGAAAAAACGTTTGGAGTGCGCAATTTACGTTCAAGCCATGAAGTTAGCGGGTAGCTTTTAGCTGGTAGCTTGTAGCTTGTAGAAAAAAATTTTCTTTTCTCTTCCCTAAGAAAAATTTTTTCGCTATAATATTCAGAAAGTTGGGTGGGAAATTTCTCCGCTCAAATCGTCGTTAAAATTTTTTGCTAGTGAGGTAGAGCTTATGAAAGGAACAGGCACGAAACCAATTTACGTTGTTGGACACAGAAACCCCGACACGGATTCAATTTGTTCAGCGATAAGTTACGCGCATTTGAAACAAGCGATGGGCGTCAATGCCGTTGCCGCGCGTTGCGGAAAAATCAACAACGAAACAAAGTACGCGCTGGAATATTTCAAAGTGGACGAACCGATTTTGTTAACGGACCTTTATCCGCGTGTCAAGGACGTTGCGCTGGAATGCAAAACCGTCATTCGCCAACACGACACGCTGAAACATCTCGGCGAAGTCATGCGCAAAAACGAATTGCAATCCGTTCCTGTCACGGACAGCAAAGGCGAACTCGTCGGAATCGTTTCAGTCAGCGATTTGGCGAAACGTTATTTCTTGGAACTCGGTTTGCAAAATCTTGCGGAGATGGGCGTTCGCTATCGTGACATCATTCAAGCGACGGAATCAAAAGTTTTGGTTGCCGGCGACGAAAACGAATTTATCGAAGGCTCAATCGCAATTTCCGCCGGAAGTGTCGAAACGATTGTTGAAATGCTCCAGCCGAAAGATATTGTCCTTGTCGGCGACCGCAGCGTAAATACTTTGAATAAAATTTTGGACACGGGCATTTCCTGCTTAATCGTGACGGGCGGCTGTCGAATCGCTCCTGAAGTTATTGAGAAGGCGGAGAAGTTGAAAACTTTCGTGCTCGTCTCGCCGTACGATACGTACATTGTCGGGCGGCTCTTGAATCAGTGCGTTCCCGTGCGCAGAATCATGCATGCAGACCCCGTTTGTTTCCGCCCAATGGATTTGCTTAGCGACATCAAAGGCATTATGGATGAATATCGTTTCCGCAGTTATCCCGTCGTCGAAAACGGAAAACTCGTCGGTATCGTCAGTGCCGATGAAATTATGATGCCTGAACGCGAAAAAGTTATTCTCGTCGACCACAACGAACGTGGGCAAGCGATTGAAGGCATTGAAGACGCAAAAATTGTTGAGATTATCGACCACCACAGATTGGGCGGCGTGCAAACTTCCGAGCCGATTTACACGCGGCAAGAGCCCGTTGGTTGCACGTGTACGATTGTTGCAAACATGCATTGGCACAGAGATATTGAAATTCCGCCGTCGATTGCAGGTCTTCTCCTCTCCGCAATACTTTCAGATACGGTTTTGTTTAAATCTCCCACTTGCACGGCGAAGGACAAGAAGACTGCCGAAAGACTTGCAGAAATTGCCGGCGTCGACCTTAAAGAATACGGCTTGGCAATGCTCCGCGC
>JAFSXD010000038.1 GCA_017444245.1 Selenomonadaceae bacterium
GAAAAAGGTTTTCTCAATCCAACTGAAGAGGACGTGCTTAGCTACGCACTTTTCCCGCAAGTCGCCGAAGAATTTTTCAAGAAACATTACCGTCAAATTACCGCTTACAAAAGATAAGCGCAAAAAAATTTCTACAAGCTACCAGCTACAAGCTACCAGCTAACAGCCACCTCCCGCCGTTTAGTCGACGGGATTTTTTATTAGGAGCTGTGGAAGAGAAAAATTTTCTACAAGCTACCAGCTACCCGCTACCGGCTAAATATGTTATAATCACGTTGAAAAAATTTTTTGAAGGTGATTGCGTGAAAGTACGAAAAGCAGTAATTCCCGCCGCAGGATTGGGCACAAGATTTTTGCCCGCGACAAAATCTCAACCAAAAGAAATGTTGCCGATTGTCGACAAGCCGACGATTCAATACATCGTTGAGGAGGCGGCGTCTGCAGGAATTGAAGATATAATCGTAGTGACCGGCAGAAACAAACGCTCAATCGAAGATCACTTCGACCGTTCGATTGAATTGGAATTGGAACTTGAAAAAAACGGCAAAGAACAAATGCTTGAAGTTGTACGTTCAATTCCGGAGATTGCGAACATACATTTCATTCGGCAAAAACAACCGCTTGGACTTGGACACGCGGTATTGACGGCAAGTCATTTCATCGGCGACGAACCTTTTGCTGTGCTTTTGGGCGACGACGTGGTAATTTCGAAAAAGCCCGCCCTTCAGCAAATGGTTGAAGTTTTTGGCGAATACAAAACTTCAATTCTTGGAGTGCAAGAAGTTTCGCCCGAACTCGTCAACAAATATGGTATCGTCGATTGCAAGCACGTTGACGAAGACGTTTATAAAGTTCGCAACTTGGTGGAAAAACCGAACCGCGAGGAAGCACCGAGTAACATTGCGATTTTGGGGAGATATATTTTGACGCCGTCAATTTTTTCTTACCTTGAGACGCAGGAAAAAGGCGCGGGCGGAGAAATTCAGTTGACGGACTCTTTGAAACGTCTGGCGCAGGATGAGGCAATGTACGCTTATGTTTTCAAGGGGCATCGTTATGACGTTGGAACGAAGATAGGTTTTCTTCAAGCCAACATTGAATTTGCTTTGCGCAGTCCGGAAGTTGCCGACGATTTGAAAAAATATCTTGGCGACTTGATGAACAACATGGACGAGATGTTAGATTATCAGTGAATAAGAAAGCTTGAAGCTTAAAGCTTGAAGCTTGAAGCTTGAAACAATGATTGAATACAGACTGCTAAAATTTTTAAGTTGGATAGCGTGTCACTTGCCGCTAAATTTTTGTCTGGCGATTGGGCGTGCGCTTGGAAAATTGATGTGGATTTTCTTGCCGCGCAGGAGAAAAAAAATCGCGCTTGAAAATATTCGTCAATGTTTGAACGTCGACGAAAAAGAATCTGCGCGAATCGCTAAAGCAAGTACGGTAAATCTCGGCGCGTTGGCAATGGAAGTTTTAAATTTCCCGCGTCTTAAAGGCATGATGAAAAGTTACGTTAAGGTTATCGGGCTGGAACATTTCACGAACTATTTCAATTCGCCGAACAGAAACGGGCGCGGTGCTGCCCTTGCGACTGCCCACAGCGATAACTGGGAACTGCTTGGCGGGGCGTTGGCGCAAAACGGTATTCCTCTGGTTGGCGTTGCGAAGAAACAAAAATCTGAAGGCGCGGATAAATTTATAAACGAGTTCCGTACAGAAATTGGCATGCACATCACTTATCGGAGTGGCGTCCGCGAAATGTACAAGATGATGGACGAAGGACATGTTATCGGCTTGATAATGGATCAAGATGTTGGGCGGCACGACGGCGTTATTGTGAAATTTTTCAATCGCGCGACAAATTGCGTGACGGGCGCGGCGTCGATGTCAAGATTTAAATCCGTTCCGATTTTTCCCGCGTTCATGCATAAAAATTCTGACGGCACACATACGCTGGAAATTTTGCCGCCGTTGATTGTCGAAAAAACTTCCGATAAACGCGCAGATATTTTGTCAATGACGCAGAAGTTGGCGACGCTGACAGAAGAATACATACGCCGATACCCCGAAGAATGGTTTTGGTTACACGATCGGTGGAAATCCATGCGCGTCGAATTTACGCCGGAGGAAGTTGCAGAATTTAACAGGAGGTTGCAAATTGAATAGAAAAATTCCCGCAGTGTCGATTATTATTCCGATGTACAACGCAGAAAAATATATCGGAGAATGTCTCGACAGTATTCTTGCGCAGACGTTTCAAGATTTTGAAGTTATCGTCGTTGATGATTGCTCCACCGATAATAGCCGCGCCGTCGTCGAAAGCTACGTGCCGAAGTTTGAAGGTAAACTTCAACTTATTTGCTCCGATAAAAATTCCGGTGCTCCGGGCATTCCAAACAATATGGGCGTTTGCCTCTCGCGTGGGGAGTATGTATCTTTCTTAGAAGCGGACGATTTCATAAAAAATACGACGTACGAAGAACTTTATCCGATCGCAAAAAAATTTGATGCGGATGTTGTACACTGTGAACGTTATCACCGATTTAATAGCGGCGAGAAAGAAATGTTTATTGAGGGTTACCAATCTGGTGAATTAGTGAAAGAGCCGACTTTGGTAACGGAAAATTTATCTGACCGCGTGAAGGAACTTTACAATCGAAGGTTTCTTTGGAATTTGTGGACAAAATTAATTCGCCGCGATTTTATCATGGGAAATGGTTTGCGAATGATAGATGCCAATGCACATGATGCCAATTATACTTGTTGCTTAGTTTGCTCTGCAGGGAGATATGTTCGCGTACCGAACATTGTAAATTTTTATCGTGTAGTTGAAACTTCAATGTCTCATAGAAAAGATGATGTCTCAAAGACAATTCATAAATGGATTAACACATTGACGAAAGGTTTTACTTGCCTTGACGATCTCTTGAATAAACTTGATTTTTACAAAAAAAATCCAGCCGTAAAATTTTTGGCATTGGAAACGTGGGTACGTGAGTGTTGCGGTTATTTGACAAGTTACTACGCGCAGATTCCCCCCTACCAACTCGACGAACTTATTCGACGTGAATTTGAAAAATTTCATGATAATCCAACGTTGACGGCGTTTTTGTTTTCGCGGATGAATGTGCTTAATGTAAATTTAAATCATCAAGGGGCGATGATTCAGCAAATGAACGCACACATTCAGCAACAAAATCAAATTATCCGTCAACAGCAGGAGCAAATTCAACAACTTCAAGCGCAGATTCAAAAATAATTGAAGGGGGGAGTTTTTTTGAGTATCGCGGTAATTGGTTCAACGATGATGGACGTTGTGTCGTACGTCGACGAAGCCCCCGCGTACGGCGAAGCAGTGACGGCGAAAGATTTTCACATTGCTTGCGGCGGCAAAGGCGCGAATCAAGCGGTAGTTGCGGGCAGGCTCGGCGCGAAAGTTTTAATGGTCTCTGCGGTGGGCGATGATTTATTCGGCGTAACTGCGCGGGAAAATTTTCAGCGCAACGGAATTGACACGCGCCACGTTTACACGACAAAAAAATTTTTCAACGGCACTGTCACGATAATTGTCGAAAGTTCCGGACAATATCGTAGCGTACTCTATCGCGGCGCGAATGATACGTTGACGCCGGAAGTCATGTTGCGGGCGGCGGACGATTTAAAAAATTGCGGGCTGATTGTCGTGCAACTTGAAATTCCGCTGTCGACTGTTTACGCGGCGATTGATTTTGCCGACGAAAATAAAATTCCAATCATATTGAATCCCGCGCCGATGACTAAAAATTTGTCGCTTGAAAAAATTTCCCGTTGCGATTTTGTCATACCGAACGAACCGGAACTGAAAACTTTGACGAACATGCCGGTTGATACGATTGATGAAATTCGTGCGGCGGCGAAAAAACTTTTGAGTTGCGGAATTAAAAATGTTATCGTGACAATGGGTGAACGCGGCTCAATTTGGTTGAGTGAAGGCGTTGAAGAATTTGTGCCGCCGTTGAAAGTTGAATCAGTCGACAGCACGGGCGCGGGCGATGCGTATATCGGCTGTTTCGCTGAAACTTTTTTGCGGACAGGAAAAATTCTTGACGCAATGCAACGCGCCTCAAATTACGCCGCATTAAGCGTGACGCGAAAGGGTACGCAGGATTCTTACTTGACGGCGGAGGAGTTTGAATCAATGATTAATGCGTAATGCACAAGGAATTTTGATGAGGAATATTTTTGAGAGCGTGAAAAAATTTTTTGGACGTTGAACTTTTCAGCAACTTTATCGTGGCAATCAGCGCGGTTGTTCCGATGTTTTGTTTAATGGCAATCGGCGCGTTTGTGAAATTTCAAAATTGGTTGACGGACGAGGAACTAAACCATATGAATCGCATGGTGTTCCGCGTATTTTTTTGTTGCATGATGTTTCACAGCATTTACACGACGGACATGGCGTCGACGTTTCGCCCAAAGTTAATGTTGTTCGGCGCGTGCGGCGTGCTGATAATTTTTTTATTGCTGATGCTGATTGTTCCGAAGATTGAGCCGGACAATAAACGGCGTGGCGTCATGGTGCAAGCAATTTTCCGTAGCAACTTCGTGATAATGGGCGTGCCGATTGTAGCAAATATTTTCGGCGACAAAAATATTGCCGTGACGACGATGATGATTGCCGTAATAATTCCGATGTACAACATTTTGGCGGTGTTGGCACTTGAAACTTTTCGCGGCGGGAAATTTTCTGTAATGCCGATTTTGAAAGGCGTGCTGAAAAATCCAATGATACTTGGGGCGATAGCTGGGGCGGTGTTCTTGACGCTGGGAGTTCACATACCCGCGCCGATTTTGAAACCAATCGGGCAAATTTCGGCGGCGACAACTCCGGTTGCACTGATAATTTTGGGCGCGTCATTCAAGCTGGGAAGTACGCACGAACACCGACGCCAACTTTGGGGTTGCGTCTTCGGCAGATTAATTTTAGTGCCGAGTTTAATTTTATCGGCGGCGATATTTTTGGGATTTCGCGGAATTGATTTTGTCACGTTGATTGCGATTTTCGGAACGCCTTGCGCAATAGTTTCGTTCGCGATGGCGCAACAAATGGGCGGCGACGCGGATTTGGCGGGAAATTGTGTCGTGTTCACTTCGGCTCTGTCATGTTTTACGATTTTTTGTTGGATACTTTTTTTCAAGACGATAGGAATTTTTTGAAAAGCTTCAAGCTTCAAGCTTTAAGCTTCAAGCTTAAATAAAAATCCCCAATCGTGAGAACCACGACGGGGACTTTTTTATTTCCGTTGCCCTATTCAGGCGGGAAGTTCAGTATTAGTATTGGTTGACCAATTCCATGATTGCGGGCGCGCTGCCTTCTGAACCGAGCACTTCACGGATTTTGTGTTTGACGAGTTCAGTGATGTAGTTGCGACCGGGCGCGATGTACTGGCGCGGATCGAAATGTTCAGGATGTGCCATGAAGTGTTCGCGAATACCGGCAGTCATTGCAAGGCGAAGGTCGGAGTCGATGTTAATTTTGCAGACAGCAGATTTCGCCGCTTTGCGGAGTTGAGCTTCGGGAATGCCTACTGCGTCGCTAAGTTTGCCGCCGTTGTCATTGATGATTTTAACATATTCAGGGGCAACGGAGGACGCGCCGTGAAGAACAATCGGGAAACCGGGAATTTGTTTTTCGATTTCTGCGAGAATGTCGAAACGAAGTTCAGGCGGCTCAAGAACGCCGGTTTCGGGGTTGCGCGTGCATTGTTCGGGCGTGAATTTGAATGCGCCGTGACTTGTGCCGATAGCGATTGCCAAAGAGTCGCAACCTGTCTTGCTGACAAATTCGACAACTTCTTCAGGTCTCGTGTAATGAGCTTTGTCCGCGTCAACGCTAACGTCATCTTCGACGCCTGCGAGCTGTCCGAGTTCAGCCTCAACAACTACGTTATGAGCATGCGCGTACTCAACGACTTCCTTCGTCTTGGCGATATTCTCTTCAAAGGAATAATGTGAGCCGTCGAACATAACGGACGTGAAACCGTCGTCAATGCAGGATTTGCAGGTTGCGTAGTCAGGACCGTGATCCAAGTGCAACGCAATCGGAATGTCGTTGACTTCGAGAGCTGCGCGGACGAGGTGAACGAGATAGCGGGAGTTTGCATACTTTCTTGCGCCGGCGGAGCATTGAAGAATGACAGGGGAGTTGAGTTCGGCAGCTGCCGTAGTAATGCCCTGAACGATTTCCATGTTGTTGACGTTGAATGCGCCGATTGCAAATCCGCCCTCGTGAGCTTTTTTGAACATTGCAGTAGTTTTAATTAACGGCATAACATTACCTCCTAAAAATTACCACTGAAATTTGGAACTCTGTCCACTAAATCTATGGTGGTATTTTAGCACAAACCATTTCAATCTTGCAATAAGCAATTCAGAAATTTTTTGAAAATTTGCGTGGCAGGAAGAATCATCTTTCCGTAGAAAATTTTTTGAGCGTACAAAAAAAGTTTTGACGTACAAAAAAAGTTTTTCGAGAGCGAAGGAAAAATTTATGAGTATTGAAGAGATAAAGGCGGAGCTTGTGAAACTTCGGCGGGAGATTAAACACCACAGCAAAAAATATTATGACGACGACGCGCCGGAAATTTCCGATTACGAATTTGATAAGCTCATGCGACGGCTGAAAGAAATTGAGGCGGCGTATCCTGAATTTATCACGCCAAATTCGCCAACTCAAATTGTCGGCGGGACTGCGCGGCGGACGGCGGGTAAACTCGTGCCGCATGATGTTCCCATGCTTTCACTGCAGGACGTTTTTTCGCGTGATGAAGTTGAAGAATTTGTCAACGACATGATAGAAAAACTTGGTGCGCCCGAATTTGTCGTCGAAGAAAAAATCGACGGCTTGTCCGTAGCTCTGCGCTATCGCAACGGCGAACTTGTGCAGGCGATTACGCGCGGTGACGGCATCACGCAGGGCGAAGACGTTACGGAAAATGTGCGTGTCATTGACGACGTTGTAAAAAAATTGATTGACGCGCCGACTTACTTTGAAATTCGCGGCGAAGTTTACATGACGAAGAAAAATTTTGAATACGTCAACGCGCGGCAAGAACGTCTTGGCTTAAAAATTTTTGCCAACCCTCGTAACTGTGCGGCGGGGACTCTTCGTCAACTTGACAGCCGAATTGTCGCCGAAAGAAAACTTTCAATGTTCGTTTTCAACCTTCAAGCGGCGGAGGGCGTCGACCTTCAAAGTCATGTTGACGCCTACGATTTCATGAAACGCAACGGTATAAAAATTATTCACGATTACGCGGTTTGTAAAAATTTCGCGGAAGTTTGGGCGGCGATTGAAAAAATTGGCGGCTACCGTGAAAATTTGGATTACGGCATTGACGGCGCGGTTGTGAAGGTAAATAATTTTTCACAACGTGAAGAACTTGGCGCGACGAGTAAAGTTCCGCGTTGGGCGATTGCTTACAAATATCCGCCTGACGAAAAAGAAACTGTTTTGAGGAAAATTGAATTGAGCGTCGGCAGAACGGGGCGCGTCACTCCTACGGCGATTTTCGATCCGATTATTTTGAATGGCACGCGCGTTGAACGAGCGACTTTGCACAATCAAGATTTTATTGACGGCTTGGACGTTCGCGTTGGCGACACGATACGCGTTTACAAATCCGGTGAAATTATTCCGAAAGTTAGCGGCGTAAATTTGGAAAAGCGTCCTGAAAATTCCGCGCCGTTTAAATTTCCTGCCGATTGTCCCGTTTGCAACCATGCGCTTGAGCGTGACGAAGACGCGGCGGATTTTCGTTGCGTGAATCCGAATTGTCCCGCGCAGTTGGAAAACCACCTTCTAAACTTCGTAGGACGCCCGGCAATGGACATCAAAGGCTTGGGTGGCACTTCCATACCAAAATTGATTGCGGCGGGCTTTCTCGGCAACGTGGCGGACGTTTACAAACTTTCTGAACGCCGCGACGAATTGATTGCGCAGAAAATTTTGGGGCGCGAAAAAAATACCGATAAAGTTTTGGCGGCGATTGAGCAGAGCAAAAAAAATTCCCCGATAAAACTTTTAACGGGGCTGGGAATTTTCGGCGTGGGCGGCGCGGCGGCGAAAAATTTAATTCGGCATTTTGGCGGACTGTTGCAACTTAGTAAAGCGACCGTCGACGATTTAAAAAATGTTCATGACGTTGGCGACGTGACTGCGCGGCACATTGCGGAATTTTTCAGCGACGAAACCAATATCAAATTGCTTGAGGAATTGAAGGCGTTGGGTTTGAATTTGGAAGACGATTCGCCGAAAGTTGAAAGTGATTCCAAAATTGCCGGAAAAAGTTTTGTCTTGACGGGGACGCTGGAAAATTATTCGCGCGACGACGCCACAAAGTTGATTGAAGAACGCGGCGGCATCGTGAAAAGTTCCGTGTCGAAGATAACAGATTTTGTTATCGCCGGCGAAGACGCGGGCTCAAAACTTGCGAAGGCTAGCCAACTCGGCATAAAAATTTTGAGCGAATCCGAATTTGAAAAAATGCTCGACGCCTAAACTTTTTCAAACAAAATTAAAACTCCCGACGGATTGTCGAGAGTTTTTTCAACTGCAAAAAAATATTTTCCCGCGTTTTTTTAAATGTAAACATCTGCTTCGTTGTAATTTTCAATGAAAGAATTTTGTCCGCTTATTGGGTCGCAAGCCTCTATAAATTTCTTGACAATCGGATTTTGCCAACAATCTGCATACTTTTCCCAAATTTCCTCTATGTCGTCGCGCAAAATATTTCCTATGACGAATGGACACGTGCAATCCAAACGAATATCCCCATTTGGACGAATTAC
>JAFSXD010000006.1 GCA_017444245.1 Selenomonadaceae bacterium
CGAATTGTACTATCTTTATTCGCAGGGAACACGGCTTTGGTTCAGCGTCAATCCGACACTACGAAAACTGGTTGAAGAAAAGCGCGAAAAATATTCTGATGATGAAATTGATTTTGAAATTGAACAACGCCTTGCAAAATGGAAAGGTAAAGGATTGTTTAAGGCGGTGCACTTTTGCCCCAAAAATTCTTCAGACGTTGCCGATGAACAAACTGCGCGGCTGGTAATTTTCGCGCCGAAATATTTTTACGACGAAAACCAAAAGGATACCAGCCCCGCAATGGTTTTCGCGAAAAATATTTTGGATACGCGCGGGACAATTCCACGCACGCACAAAAACATGTTGCTTTTTCTCGCGGCGGATTATGAAAGATTGGTGACGCTGAAAAAAATTGTCCGCGAATTTAAAGCGTGGCATGAAATTTTGGAAGACAGCAAAAAAGGTACATTAAATCTTGACAGACTTCAACAGATTGACACGGAAAGTAATTGCAACTTGACGGAAAAAAATTTTGAAATGAAAATTTCTCAAGCTTACTGCAAAATTTTCGCGCCGAGTCTTCCCGACAGTTCTGATAACCTTAACGAAATGCAACTAAACACTGAAGAAATTGAATGCATCAAAGAAGAAAATATACAATTCGCCTCTGAAAAATTTGCCAAAGATGAAAAGTTGCTTAAGTCGCTCGGTGATAAAATGCTGAAAAAATCTCTGGACGAATATATTTGGCGCACAAGTGACACTGTTCAACTGGGGAAATTATGGGATTATTTTACGACGTATTACTACATGCCGCGCCTAATCGAAAAAAATGTTTTAATTGAAACCGTGCGTAAAGGCGTCGCGGAGAAAACTTTTGCGTTGGCAGACGGCGAAGATTTACAAAACCTTCAATTCGGCGAAAAAATTTCCGGAGAAATTTCCGCTGAAAAATTTCTCGTCAAGGAGTCCGTCGCAAAGAAAATACTCGAAGCCGAAAAAGAGCCTGATGAGCCTGAAGAAAAAATTATCGTTCCGATTGAACCGGAGCCGCCGTCAACTCCTGCGACAGAAAAACCTAAGCCGATACCGAAACGTTTTGTTATGGACGTTGATCTGGACATAACGCGATTGAAAAAAAATTTTAACGATTGCAACAACGAAATTATCGAATACTTCACGTGCATTCCCGAAGCCCAAATTTCAGTGCATCTTTCAGTTAGTATCACTGTTCCGGGAGGAATTCCGGAATACTTGCGCGACAACACCGAAGCAAATTGCAACGATCTACACATAGAAAATTTTCACTTTGAAGATTAGAAAAATTTTTTCTTCGCTAATCTTTATACGAAACTTCTTCTTGAAATTTACTACCGTAATAAAATCGACTCTTCTCATTGACTTTTGAAATATTTGAAGTCGGCGACGAAGATTTTTTCGGTTTGTTGTAAGCAACTCTCCTCGTTCGTTGTGCCTGCTCAAAATTCGGATTAAAATTCGGATTAACGTTGACGTTCTCCGCCGCGCGATCTGGAAATTCTCCGTCATGATTTTTCAAACTGCGGTAAACAATTTCGCGGTTTCTGTACGCCGATTCGTCATCAGGATTAATTTCAAGGGCTTTTGAAAAATCTGCTATCGCCTCTGAAAATTTCTCCATGTAGACGTAGACACAGCCGCGATTGTTGTACGCCTTTGAATAATTCGGATCAACTTGAATGGCTTTCGTGTAATTTTCTATCGCCTCTGCATATTTTTTCAAATTCTGGTAAGCCAAGCCGAGATTGTTATAAGCATCAGCGAAAGTCGGATTAATTTGGATAGCCCGCGTGAAATCGGCGACTGCCTCCGCGTATCTTCTCAAATTGGAATAGGCAATCCCTCTCTTGCGGTAATACAATTCGTCATCAGGAAAAAGTTCAATCAGTTTAACGAGATAGTCCAACGCCTTTTGATATTTTTCAAAATCAGTCACAAAATCGCCCCCTGCGTTTTCAGCAAATTTCTACTTGAACGCAAAAAAATCCTGCAGAGCGTTTGAACTAAAAATTTCATGCACAAGCGTTGCGTAAAATTTTGCGTTGAAACTTAATTTGCAGGGAAAATTTTCAGCGCGTCGAAAAATTTTAAGCAAATACTAAATGCATGGGGATTGATATGAGCGAAAAAAATTTTAACTTGAGTTGGCTGGATAAAAAAATCGTCGGCAATCTGACGTTGCGTCCAATCGTCGACGTGTTTCTTTTGACTTTTGTGTTGGCGTTTCTGGGATTTTTGGCGTACTGTCACATTTCCCGCCACTTGAACGCAACGCTTGAAGACTTCGTCGCAAAAAATACGCGCACTATCGCTTACGAGCTCGACAAAAATTTTAATCTGGAGATGTCGAGCTTGAGACGGCGCGCAAATATGGTTGAGGAAAATAAAATTTCTCCAACGGATTTGTTGACTGCCTTTGAAGACTTCAACGGAAGACGCACGGGAATAATTTTGTCGGACGGAAATATTTTGTCGGCGGACGCCTTCCCTGAACAAATTGTCGACGCTACGCAAAAAGTTTTTGACGGCGAAAATGTCATCCGCTATTTGCACGACATTGGATTGGTTTTCGCAGTGCCAGTTCAGATTGACGAGCAACCTTGTATTTTGTTCGACTACTACGACGACAACGCCGTTAGGAAAAAATTCAGCACGATAAATTTTAACGGCGACGGCACGGTAATTTTGCTGAACACTCGTGAAGATTGGACGGTTTTAGCGGACGGCGTGACGCTGATTAATACGCATCCAGACATGGACGCTGGCTGGCGGAAACTCGCAGAAAAAGCTGGCTACGATCCCGAGACGCACAAACTCATGAAAGATTCGGACGCAATTTGCTACGAATTTCATGGCACGCCGTATTTCATTTACTTTGCTACCGTGTCGAAGGAATATAATTTTGCAATCTCTGGTTACGTTCCTTGGCACAGCGTCGCCGTCGGTTTGGATTCAATTTACATTGTCATGCTGATAATTTTTTGTCTGCTGACTTTGGTCATAATAGTTTTTGGGCGCAGTGCTTACAAGAGCAGTGAAAATCGTATGCTCAAGCAAGAAAAAGTTTTAGCACTGCAGGCAAGCAAAACGAAGAGCGAATTTCTTTCCAACATGAGCCACGAGATACGCACGCCGATTAACGCAATTTTGGGAATGGACGAAATGATTTTGCGCGAGTCGAAGGACGAAAATATTTTGGAATACGCTGAAAATCTTCGTCACGCGGGAAATTCTCTTCTCGGCATCGTCAACGACATTTTGGATTTCAGCAAAATTGAGGCGGGCAAAATGGAAATTATCCCCGTCGAATACGAATTGAGTTCCCTGCTGAACGATTTGGTAAACATGATTAAGCCGCGTCTTGATAAAAAAAATCTGCAACTGGAAACGAACGTCAATGAAAAAATTCCCGGCATACTTTACGGCGACGAAATTCGTATCAAGCAAGTTGTCACGAACATTTTAACCAACGCCGTTAAGTACACGGAAAAAGGCAAAGTTACTTTAACCGTCGATTTTGACATGGACGACAACAGCAACGTAAATATTTTTTTCAGCGTCAAGGACACGGGAATTGGCATTAAGCCCGAAGATATCGACAAACTTTTCAACGCCTTTGAACGAATCGAAGAGAAAAGAAATCGCACAATCGAAGGCACGGGCTTGGGCATGAATATCACTCAACAACTTTTGAATCTCATGGGCAGCAAGCTTGAAGTTTCCAGCGTTTACGGCGAAGGTTCAACTTTTTCTTTCGTCATCGCGCAGAAAGTCATCAACCTTGCACCGATTGGAAATTTCGCCGAATCCTTCAGAAATTCTCTCAAGCAACATGAAAAATATCAGAAAAAATTTGTCGCGCCGAAAGCAAAAATTTTAGTCGTCGACGATACGGCAATGAATTTAACCGTCGTGAAAGGTCTGCTCAAGCAAACGAAAATTCAAATCGACACGGCGGAAAGCGGCTACGAATGTTTGGATATGGTTAAGAAAAATCACTACGATATAATTTTTTTGGATCATCGCATGCCCGGCATGGACGGCATCGAAACTTTGAAAGCTATGATGACGTTGCAAGGAAATATTAATCAGTCGACGCCTAAAATTTCTTTGACGGCAAACGCAATCAGCGGCGCACGCGAACAATATATTGCCGCAGGATTTGAAGACTACTTGACGAAACCAATTAATTCCGCCGCGTTGGAAACTTTGATAATGCGATACCTGCCGAAAGATTTGGTTGAAACTCCAATCGAAGAGGACGAATCGGACGCCGCGCAGGAGCAAAGTACTTTGCCGAGTTGGTTAAAAGAAGTTGACGGGCTGGACGTTAAAGCGGGCGTCGAACATTGCGGCGACGTTGAATCTTACTTGACTGCGTTGACGGTTTTTGCTGAAGGAGTTAAAAGCGGCGCGGACGAAATTCAACGATACTTCGACGCTGAAGATTGTAAAAATTACACGACGAAGGTACACGCCTTGAAAAGTTCTGCGCGGGTAATCGGAGCGAAGGAACTTAGCGAACGGGCACGCAGGTTAGAGGAGGCGGGCAATTCAAATTACGTGGACGAAATTAAAACGTTTACGCCGCCGCTTTTGGATTTGTACCGAAGTTACGCAAAAAAACTTTCGCCGCTCATTGCGAAGGAAGAAGACGACACGAACAAGCCGCCGATTGATGACGACGCGCTTGCCGAAGCCTACGAAACTTTGCATGACGTTGCGGCAAGTTTTGACTACGATACGCTGATGTTTGTCCTGCAATCGTTGGACGAATACAAATTGCCGCCTGATGACGCCGAAAAAATTTCTGAAATAAAGAATGCCGCCGCGCAGTTGGATTGGGAGAAGATTAGATCGCTGGTTGGTTAGATCGATAGATCGATGGATCGATGGATCGATGGAAGCTACAAGCTAGATTAGACTTTTTGCGAAAATATGTTATAATTATCCTCCGGTAATCATTAGCAAGGAGGAATTTTTTTTTGGAAACACTTTTTAACGGAAAAATTTTGCCCGTCAATCTTGAACACGAGATGAAATTTTCCTACATAGATTATGCAATGTCGGTTATCGTGTCGCGCGCAATTCCTGACGTTCGCGACGGATTAAAGCCCGTTCACCGCAGAATTTTGTACGCAATGCAAGAAGCGGGAATGACCAGCACCAAACCCTATAAAAAATCTGCGCGTATCGTCGGTGAAGTTTTGGGTAAATATCATCCGCACGGCGACACTTCCGTTTACGACGCAATCGTTAGAATGGCTCAAGATTTTTCCATGCGCTACAGACTTGCAGACGGACATGGAAACTTCGGCTCTGTCGACGGAGACCCCGCCGCCGCCATGCGTTATACCGAAGTTCGCATGTCAAAAATTTCCGAGCTCATGCTCCAAGATATTGAAAAAGAAACCGTTGACTTTGTTCCCAACTACGACGAATCTTTAAAAGAACCGTCCGTGTTGCCGGCGAAATTTCCACAGCTTTTGGTTAACGGCACTTCGGGAATTGCTGTAGGCATGGCGACGAACATTCCGCCGCACAACATGGGCGAAGTCATCGACGCAACTTTAATGTTGATTGACAATCCCAACGCCGAATTGAGCGATTTAATGGAGAAAATTAAAGGTCCTGACTTCCCGACCGCCGCGCAGATTTTGGGCAACGACGGAATCATTGACGCTTACAAAACAGGACGCGGCTCAATAAAAATGCGCGCGAAAACCGAAATTGACACCTTGCCGAACGGTAAGCCGCGAATCATCGTTACGGAACTTCCCTACCAAGTCAACAAGGCAAGATTAATTGAAAAAATTGCTGACCTCGTGCGCGAAAAAACTATCGAAGGCATCACAGATTTGCGCGACGAATCCGACCGCGACGGCATGCGTATCGTCATGGAATTGCGCAAGGACATCAATCCGCAAATCATGCTGAATCAACTTTTCAAACATACGCAAATGCAAGACTCTTTCGGCGTGATTATGTTGGCACTCGTCAACGGCAAACCGGAAGTCTTGACGCTGAAACAAGTCCTTCAAAATTACATCAAACACCAAGAAGAAATTGTCACGCGCAGAACGAAATTTGATTTGCAGAAGGCGAAGGCACGCGCTCACATTTTGGAAGGCTTGACAACGGCGATTGATAACCTTGACGATGTAATTTCCATTGTTCGCAAAAGTGAAACCGTCAACAACGCGAAAGATGAGCTCACGAAAAAATTTAATCTTAGCGATATTCAAGCGCAGGCAATTTTAGATTTACGTTTGCAAAAATTGACGGGGCTTGAACGCGACAAAGTCGAAACCGAATCGCGTTTCGTCAAGACGCTCATTGAAAAGTTCACTGAAACTTTGAACAACAAGGAAAAAATTTTTGAGATAATCAAATCTGAACTTACCGCCGTAAAAGAAAAATACGCCGACAAACGGCGCACTGAAATTGTTCTTGAGGAAGTTCAAATTAAATTCGACGAAGAAGATTTGATTCACGACGACGATATTGTTGTTACAATGACGCGCGGAGGCTACGTAAAAAGAATTTCTCTCGGCACGTACAAGAGCCAAAAACGCGGCGGCATCGGCGTCACCGGAATGAGCACGAAGGCTGAAGATATTGTCGAACACATTTTGATAACGACGAATCATCACACAATTTTATTTTTCACGAATCGCGGGCGCGTCTTCCCGTTGAAGGCTTACCAGATTGTCGAATCAAGCCGCGTTGCAAAAGGCGTGCACATCGGAAATTTAATTCCGCTTGACGAAGGCGAAATGGTTACGGCGTTAATCAAAGTTAAAGAGTTCGATCCAACTCGTTATCTTTTCATGGCGACGAAAAAAGGTCTCGTCAAAAAAACGCAGCTGTCGGAATTTAATTCCATGTTAAAGCGCGGCGTCATTGCGATTAAGTTGCAGAAGGGCGACGAACTTATTGGCGTGAAATTTACCGAAGGCGAACGCTACGTAATTCTCGGCACGGCGAAGGGCAAGGCGATTGTTTTTGCCGAAGAAGAAGTCCGCGCACTTAGTCGGGCAACTCAAGGCGTACGCGGAATTAAATTGCAAAAAGGCGATTACGTTATCGGCATGGACAAGCTTAGCAAAGACGCGGAACTTTTGACGGTCAGCGCGGAAGGTTACGGCAAGCGCACGCCAACTTCGGAATATCGCCCGCAATCTCGTGGTGGCATTGGCATAATCAACATGAAAGTCACGGAAAAAACCGGCGACGTTATCGGAATTAAAGTTGTCCGCCCGGATCGTGACTTGCTTTTAATCACGACGGAAGGAATTGTAATTCGCACGGACGTTTCAAAAATTTCTGTTATCAGCCGTAACACGCAGGGCGTCATGCTCATGAAGACGAAGCCTGATGATAAAGTTGCGGCGTTGGCTACGGTCGTTTCAAAGAGCGAAGAAAGTTAGATGGATCGATATATCGATAGATCGATAGATCGATGGTTGAGTTGAAATTTAATTTTTCAACTTGGCTATCGATTTTTTAATACCTTGTTCGATTCGACGCAACCGTTCAATTTCATCATTCGTCACAAGAGTAATTGCCTTGCCGCTTTGTCCCGCGCGTCCCGTCCTGCCGATTCTGTGAATGTACGTTTCAACATCACGCGGCACGTCGTAACTGATAACGTGAGTGACACCCTCAACGTCCAACCCGCGCGCCGCAAGGTCTGTTGCAACCAAAATTTGTATCGTCGCGTCACGAAATTTTTTCATCACGAAATTTCTTTGTTGTTGAGTTAAATCTCCGTGAAGTTCGTCGACGGGAAATTTTTTCAGCGCGGCAATTTCCAACGCCAACTTCGACGCCGTTTCCTTCTTCGCACAAAAAATTATTGCAAGGTACGGATTTTCTTCGTCAAGAATTTCTACCAACCGATTGAATTTTTTTTCCGGCTTGACTTTCAAAATTTTTTGCTCGATATTTTCAAGCGTCACAGTTTTTGATTCGACTAAAATTTCCTGCGGCTTGCTCATAAATTCTGCGGCAAGTTGACGGATGCGAAGTGGCATTGTCGCCGAACACAAAATTAATTGGCGGTCGTTGGCAGTTTCCTGTAAAAGATTTTCTACGTCTTCAATGAATCCCAACTTCAAAAGTTCATCCGCCTCGTCGACGACGATTTTGTTTGTCCGCGAAAGATTTATAGTTCCACGACGCAAATGGTCAAGCAACCTGCCCGTCGTGCCGATAATAAGCTGTGGTGAATGCCGCAGTTTATTTTTTTCTCGTTCAACGTCTTGCCCGCCGCAAATTAAAATTATTTCCAGCTCAAGAAGTTTTGCGATTGGATTTGCGACTTTGTAAATTTGCGTGGCGAGTTCCCGCGTTGGCGCGATTATCAATGCTTGCGTCACGGGAATTTTTTTTATGCGCTCGATTGTCGGCAAGAGGAACGCTAAAGTTTTTCCCGTGCCGGTTTTCGCTTGGATGATTAAATCCCGTCCCGTCCGCGCAGAAGGAATAACTTTTTCTTGCACGGGAGTTGCGACGACAATTCCTTGCCGCTTGAGAAGTTCAACGACTTCAGAATTTATTTTCAGTTCACTAAATTTTTTCATGACTTTCCTTTCCAACTAGCGATCTGGCGATCTAACCAACTAATTAACTAAATTAAAAGAGCCGCCACGAAACGCCGTAACGACTCTTTGTATTTACGATTTAACTTTCTGCTAAATAATTATCTGTCGCTAACCTTCCGAACGAATCGGATTCAAAGTTCATTGGAGGAGGTTAAGAACTTGTGCCAAACTCTGATTTGCCTGCGCGATCATCGCTTGTGACGCTTGCGAATAGATGTTGTTCTTTACGTACGCGGTCATTTCTTTTGCCATATCGACTTCGGTCAAATCGCTGTAAGCCTGCTCTTGCAAAGCCGCCATGTTATCAAGATACTCCGACAAAGTTTCAAGAGTGCCGACGCCCGCGCCAATCTTTGCCGCCTCCTTAGTGACGTTGTCCAGAGCGGACTTCAACTGATCACTAATAGCACCATCAATGCCGGAACTCATCGCCGCAGCCATGCCTTCAAGACTACTGAGAGCAGACCAGTCAACCGTATAGCTGGAGCCGCTATTAAAGTCGACAGTGAATGTGAAAGTATTGTCAGCATTGAGCAATTTGCTATTGCCGGCGAGACCAAAGTTATTTATCATCGCCGTCAATTCTGACTGCAAAGTTTGATACTCTTTATTAAGAGACGTTCCTGCTGCACCTGCTTTGTCGGTGTCCGAAAGAGCTTGATAAGCGATGTATTTTTCTCTGATTGCGGTGACGGTATCGACAACTTGCGCCGAGGCGGTATCAGCCGCTTGGAGATAAACCGAAGAATTTTGAATGCTCTGATTGAGTGCGTTATAGCCCGCAGCATCTGCGCGAATACGTTTTGAAGCGTTATAGGCGACAACATCATCAGCGGCAGTATTTACGCGCTTGCCGGTAGAAACACGGGTGATCGCCTTACCCATTTTGTTTTGATAGCTGTGTTGAGAACGCAACGCGCCATCGCTGATAGCGGCAAAGTTGCTGTTAATTCTAAGTGACATTGTGATTCCCTCCCTGAGAAACGAACTAAATCTTCCTTTAAAATCCTTATCGTAAAACGATTGAAAAAACTTAACGACTTTGAAAAATTTTTTTCTGAAAAAAACTTCGACTGTTGCCACTTCGATTGAAAGAATTGTAGCGTACAATTTCTGAAAAAGCAAGCAGAAATTTTAGAATACGCGAAAAAATTTTTCAGCTGAAAACAAAACCTGAAAGCTAACAGCTAACATTCCAGCGCAAGAATTTTTTCTTCAATCTCGTCAAGCTGTTCCTTCGTCGGCACGTTCAAAATTTTAATCTTGTCCAAAATAATTTCAAACCCTGCCGCCTTGAGTTCGTCCTCAACCAGCGCGATACTTTGTCCGCTCCAACCGTACGAGCCGAAAGCAAACGCCTTGTGATTTTGCGGGCGCAACCCTTTGATGTAGCAAAGAAATTTCGCAATCGTCGGCATCAACTGATTGTGAATCGTCGGCGAACCAACCGCCAAATACTTGCTCTTGAAAATATCCGTCGTGATATCTGAAAGCGGCGTCGTCTTCACGTCGTAGTAAGCGGCGGGAATTTTTTTCTTGGCGAAAGCGTCGGCGATTGTCTTTGCAATAATTTCCGTCGAATGCCACATTGAATCGAAGACGACAACCGCGCGTTCCTCCACGTCGCCGCTACTCCAATACTTGTAGCAGTCCAAAATTTTTTCAATGTGCGAACGCCAACTTACGCCGTGCCCCGTCGCGATCATTTCAATTTCCAAATCACCCAACGCCTTCAATGCCGTTTGAGCTTGCTTGCCGAAGGGCATTAAAATATTTGCGTAATATTTTTTCGCCTCCGCCAAAATTATTTCCAGATTATTTTCGTCGTCAAAACGCATTGACGCGGCGAGGTGTTGACCGAAGGCGTCGTTGGAGAACAAAATTTTTTCTTCCGGACAGTACGTAACCATTGAATCGGGCCAGTGCAACATCGGCGTCGGCACAAATTCCAGCGTACGTTTGCCGATTGAAATTTTTTCGCCCGCCTTAATCGGTTTGTAATTCAAATTCCCGTAGCGCGTCGACAATCCCTTCAAGCCGCTGGGTTGCGTCGTGATAATTTCTGCGTTCGGTGCAACGGCGGCAAGAATCGGAAGCGCGCCCGAATGATCCGGCTCAACGTGGCTGGAAACAATCACGTCAATTTTTGCGGGATCAATCACTGAAGAAATTCTTTCCAACAACTCATCTTTAAAATCGATTTTCACGGTGTCAATCAGCGCAACTTTTTCGTCCACGATAAGATAAGCGTTGTAGCTTGACCCGCGCGAAGTTTCGTAGCCATGAAAATTTCTAAGCGACCAGTCGATTGCGCCGACCCAATAAATATTTTCGCGAATTTTTACGGCTTTAAAATTCCCCATAATAAAATCCTTTCATTCAAAAATTTTTTCCCCGTCAACCAATTTCGGAACTCGTCAATTTTTTTCCGACATGAAATTTTTCTTGAACAGATCAATGAAATTTTTGCAGGCGGTGGACAGCGTTTGATTTTTGAGCCATGAAATTACGGTGTGCGTCGTCATTTCCGGTTTGACGAGCCGCTTGTAAATTAAATCGCCGTCAGTCAAAAGTTTTTTACTGGAGATCGGCAACATCGCAACGCCCATGTTCATCTTAACCATAAGCGTGCTTTGAACAATGCTGTCCGTCACGCAAAAAATATTTGGCTCAAAACCCGCCTTGCGACAGTTCGCCTCGAATACAGATTTCCAACGAAGCGGAATGATAAGCGGCTGATCTTTAAGTTCATTAAATTTTACTGTGTCAGCCGATTTGCCGCAAGAAAATTTTTCATTCATAACCATGACCAACGGTTCATTCGGCAAAACCAAAAGTTCGTAGGAAAGGTTATCAACCTGCGTGCGCGTGATTGCAATTTCAATTAAATGCGTGTCAAGGAGTTCTAAAATTCTTGCGCCTTCGGATTCCCAAATTTCAAAAGTTACCTCCGGATACATTTGATGATACTCTGAAATTAAATCCGGAAGAATCATTGCGCCTGAAGTGGTAATTGTGCCGATACGAAGAGACCCTTTCGCGCCGGTTCCGATTTCTGTAATTTCGCGAACAGTGCCGTCAACCATGCCGAGAATATTTTCGATTCTTCCGTAAAGAAGGCGTCCCGCATCAGTCAAGCGTATGCGCCTTGAGCCACGTTCAAAAAGTTTTACTTTCAACTTTTCTTCAAGGCGTTTCATTTGCCGACTAAGTGCGGGTTGAGCAACTCCCAAACGTTGCGCCGCATGACTTATGTTGCCTTCTTCGACGATTGCGAAGAAAGCGCGCATATCTTTCAACCCCATGCTTTTTTCCATAGGCTGAACTCACTCCCCTAAAAAATTTTTGCTAAGAAATTATAGCATTCAAAAAAGGTTTTTTCAATGCGGTTGAGGGGTTTACAAAGTGAATCAAATGCGGTTAAACTTAAAGGGAACGGCGAACTGCAACAGATATTTTTTTGAAAGAATGAAGGAACTTTGCTAAGTCGGGCGAATAATGAATTGGTAATTGTTTGACACGACGGGTAAAACGTCGCAAAGTTTAGCGAAGCGGAAAGAAAATTTCCACTTCCAAAATCGCGTTAATGGTTAATTAAAAGCTTAAAGCTTGAAGCTTAAAGCTTAAAGCTTAAGAACTAACAGCTACTTCAAAAAAAAGATTGGAGGGTAGCGCGGCTTTCTCTGTGTCAGGTTACAGAAAAATTTAAAACCTACAAGCTACAAGCTACGACCTACAAGCTACAAGCTAACCGGAGTATCCGCCGCGCAAGTGTAATGATTCGTGTATTGATTGCTGACGATTCGGCGTTTATGCGAAAAGTGCTTTCAGATTTATTGGGAAGTCAAGCAGATTTCCAAGTGGTAGGTACAGCAATCAATGGGAAAGATACTGTTGAAAAGGTAAAACGGCTGAAACCCGATTTGTTGACGCTGGATGTTTTGATGCCGGTGATGAGCGGACTTGACGCGCTTGAAATAATTATGGACGAATGCCCGTTGCCGGTTGTCATGATAAGTAGCATGACGCAGGAAGGCGCAGACGCCACGATAAAAGCGTTGGCATTGGGGGCAGTCGATTTTGTCGGCAAAGCCGGCGGACCTATTTCAAAAATCGATACGATTAGCGAGGAAATTCTTTCAAAGTGTCGAGGAGCAGCGACAGCCCACGTTTCCAAGACGCCAACTTCAAAGGCGACGCCAATTACTTTTGTTCAGCCAAAACAACCAGATCCGCCTGTTATGCGCAGAATTGAAGTAAGACGCAAAACAGGTTATGTTCCGGGCAAGAAACCGGAGATAGTGAGAATCCCCGCCGCTAATTTACCTAAGCCGTCTTATGCGCCGAGCGTGAGCGGAAAAAAATTAGTGGCGATTGGAACTTCAACCGGCGGACCACAAGCACTTCAAGCCGTGATAACGCGTCTTCCCGCTAATTTGCCCTGCGGCGTGGTGATTGTTCAGCACATGCCTGCGGGATTTACGAAATCTCTTGCGGAACGTCTTGATTCAATAAGCGAAATTGCCGTTAAGGAGGCGGAGCACGAAGAAATTATCCGCGCAGGTCAAGTTTACATAGCACCGGGCAATTATCATTTAAGAGTTTCCGGCGTAGCGGGCGGCGGCAAAAAAATTGTGATAAGTCAAGAACCGCCCGTCGGGAATCATCGCCCCGCAGTGAACGTTATGTTTGATTCTGTCGCGCAATTTGGCAGTGACTTAGTCTCCGTGATTATGACGGGCATGGGTGCTGACGGTTGCGAAGGCATGAGAAAAATCAAAGCTAACGGCGGATATTCCATTGCGCAGGACGAAAAAAGTTGCGTCGTTTACGGAATGCCTAAGGCGGTTGTAGACGCGGGACTTGCGGACGAAGTACGCCCTCTTAACAAAATTGCTGAGGCTATTGTAGAGGCTGTTAAGCGTTAGGAAATGATAGATCGCTAGATCGCTAGATCGCCAGATCGATAGATCGATAGATCGATGGATCGATAGTTGGTAGTTGAGAACTACAAGCTACAAGCTACAAGCTACAAGCTAAAACCTAAAATCTAAACTGGAGGTAAGTCGTTGAATGGAAACTAATCAATACATGGAGATGTTTCTTGACGAATCGCACGAACATTTGCAGTCGCTTAATGATGGTCTTCTGGGCTTGGAAGATAACGCCGAAGATTTATCTGTACTCAACGAGATTTTCAGAAACGCGCATACTCTGAAAGGTATGTCAGCGACAATGGGCTATACCAAAATCGCTGAACTCACACACGAAATGGAAGACGTACTCGACATGCTTCGTAAGGAACAGTTAAAAGTTAACGAAGATATTATCGATACGCTCTTTAAATGCGTCGATTCACTCGAACAAATGATCGACAACGTCGGCAACGGCGATCCCGAAGATTTGATTGACGTTTCGGCACTCGTCGCTAAGTTGTCCTCAATTCTTAGCGGTAAATCCGCGCCCCCCGCAGATGCCGCCGCTGCACCTGCCGCCGCGCCCGCCGCTACTCCCGCCGCAACACCTGCCGCCGCGCCCGCCGCCGCACAAACTTACGATCTCACGGAATCCGAAAGAGCCGTCATTCAAGAGGCATCCGGTAGCGGTCTTCGCGGTATTCACTTGACGGTAACTTTGGCGGAAACATGCCTTTTGAAATCTGCGCGCTCGTACATGGTTATGAATGCGCTGGACGAAATCGGCGAAGTCATCAAGACAATTCCTGCCGCCGAAGATTTGGAACAAGAAAAATTTGAACGCAGTTTTGAAGTTATCTTGGTTTCCCCCGCCGAAGAAGCCGCCATTCAAGAAGCGGTAATGAACATTTCGGAAATCGACAAGGCAGAGACGGAGATAATAGACCTTTCCGCAAAACCTGAACCTGCCCCCGCGCCTGCGGCTCAAGTTCCTGCCCCTGCCCCTCAAGCTCCTGCCCCCGCACCTGCAAAACCTGCGGCTAATGCTCCCGCGCCCGCTCATAAACCTGCCCCCGCAAAAGCTCCTGCTGCAAGTGGCGGAGGTGGTGCAGGCGCGTCGAAGAAAGCACACGCCAGCCAATCCGTTCGCGTAGACATTGATAAACTCGATACGCTGATGAATTTAATGGGCGAATTGGTTGTTAACAAAGTTCGCCTTGAACAAATCGGACAAACTCACAGACTTTCGGAACTTACTGAAACTCTTGAGCAAATGGACAGGGTAACTACCGACCTTCAAAGTATCGTTATGAAAGTCCGCATGGTTCCCGTCAGCCAAGTGTTTAACCGTTTCCCGCGCATGGTTCGCGACGTTACGAAGGAACTCAATAAGGAAATTAACCTTACAATCGAAGGCGAAGAAACAGAGCTTGACCGTACCGTTATCGACGAAATCGGCGATCCTATTATGCACTTGCTCCGTAACTCGTTGGATCACGGCGTAGAAATGCCGGACGATCGCGTTGCGAAGGGCAAGCCGCGCGTTGGTGAAGTTAAACTCATCGCACGTCACGAAGGTAACAACGTCGTCATCATGGTTACGGACGACGGCAAGGGCATTGACGCAGATGTAATTCGTCGCAAGGCTGTGGAAAAAGGTTTATTCTCACAAGACGAAGTTGACCGCATGGACGACGCGGACGCCGTTAGAATTATTTTCTTGCCGGGCTTTTCGACGGCGGAAAAAATCAGCGATATTTCCGGGCGCGGCGTCGGCATGGACGTTGTGCGCAGTAAAATTGAATCGCTCTCCGGACACGTCGACGTTGAAACTCATGTCAATGAAGGTTCTGTCTTCAAAATAAAATTGCCGTTGACTTTGGCGATTATTCAAGCAATGCTGGTTAAAGTTCAAGAAGAAGTTTACGCCGTGCCGCTCGGTTCAATCGACAGCACGATTAACATTCAGCCCGAAGAAATTAAAACTGTTCAGAATCGTGAAGTTATCGTCTTGCGCGGTGA
>JAFSXD010000039.1 GCA_017444245.1 Selenomonadaceae bacterium
AAAGTGAAACGACAACCTCCGCTATAGCAAAAAATTTTTTCATAATAATCACCAACCAAATCAAAATTAGGGAGCAAGTGTCAAAAATTTTTCCTGCCCCCTTCTTTCGATATTTTACAGAATAAAGTTGCTTTTGTCCAGAAAATTTAAATTCTCATACAACGCAACGGCTTTTTTATTTCAACGTGACAAGATTTTTGCCCGTCATCTCCGCAGGAATTTCCATGCCCGCCAAAGTCAACAGCGTGGGAGCAACGTCACAAAGTGCGCCTTCACTGACAGACTCCACGCGATCCGAAACGACGATAATCGGCACGGGGTTTGTCGTGTGCGCAGTGAACGGCTCTTTCAAAGCGTAATCGAACATTTGATCCGCGTTGCCATGATCCGCGATGATGACGACTTCGCCGCCGACTTTCTTCATGCACTGGACAAAAATTCCAACGCAAACGTCGACGGTTTCAACAGCGCGAACGGCAGCTTTCATTACGCCCGTGTGTCCGACCATGTCGCCGTTGGCAAAGTTCAAAATTATGAAATCATATTTCTCCGACAAAATAGCTTCGGCAACTTTCAACGTGACTGTAGGCGCGCTCATTTCCGGTTTCAAATCGTACGTCGCAACTTTCGGCGAAGGTACTAAAATTCTGTCCTCGCCTTTGTACGGCTCTTCCACGCCGCCATTGAAGAAGAAAGTAACGTGCGCATATTTTTCCGTTTCAGCGATACGAAGTTGCGTCAATCCCGCCTTGCTGATTGTTTCGCCGAGACCGTTTGAAACACTTTCGGGCGGATAAGCAACAGTAACGTTGAGACCTTCTTCGTATTGCGTCATTGTCACGTAGGGAACTTGAACGAGCTCTTCAACGCGCGGGAAACCGTCAAAAGTTTTGTCAGTGAAAGCGTGCGTCAATTCGCGTGCGCGGTCAGGGCGGAAGTTGAAGAAAATAATTCCGTCGTTTGCTTTCACGCCGTCATAATCGCCGATAACAACGGGGATAACAAATTCGTCAGTAACTTTGTTGTCGTAAGAATCTTTAATCGCCGTAGCTGAATCGGATTTTTTCGGCGCGTCCGCTTTCGCAATGGCGTCATAAGCTTTTTGCACACGATCCCAGCGTTTGTCGCGGTCCATAGCGTAGTAACGTCCGGAAATTGTCGCCGTCTGCCCAATGCCGATTTCTTTGAATTTTTCTTCAAGCGTCGCAAGATATTCGGCGGCACTGCTCGGCGGAACATCGCGCCCGTCAAGGAATGCATGAACGTAAACTTTTTTAACGCCTTTGTCCTTCGCCTGTTTCAAAAGTCCGTACAAATGATCCGTGTGACTGTGAACGCCGCCGGGTGAAAGCAAGCCGAAAAGATGAAGTGCGCCGCCGGAGGCAACGACTTTGTCAGTGACGCCGACAAGTGCCGCGTTTTTGAAAAATTCTCCGTCACGAATTGCCTTTGTAATTTTCGTAAGCGGCTGATAAATAATTCTGCCCGCGCCAATATTCATATGACCAACTTCAGAGTTGCCCATTTGCCCGTCGGGAAGTCCTACGTATTCGCCGGACGCTTGAAGGCGGGAATTTGGATATTTCTCCATAAGTTCATCGAGAACCGGCGTATTGCCAACTTGAATTGCGTTGTACTTATCGGTAACGTCGCCAATGCCCCAGCCGTCCATAATAATCAAACAAATCGGTGCGTGTTTAATTGTCGCCATTCGATACACTCTCCTCATATCAACTCAAAATTTTTCACTCGGTAATTTCAAAATTCAGTTCACGGCTTAATGCTGATGATGTAATGAGAATCGCGCGCCTTAATCAACCAGTTACCGTTTTTATTTTGGTAAATATCCTCATGGTAAATGCAATGGTCGGTTACAACTTCCTTGCCGTCCTCTTCGGTGATGTGAACAGCGCGGCAGAACAAAAGTCCCGTCGCCGTCTCCTTCGTGAGGAAGTCAATCACGTGTTGCCCGTTCATGCAATGGACGCGCTTAATCACGCTGTTAAAGGATTTCAAGCCGTCTTCAAATTTTGCAAGCCCGCGAATTTCCAAAACCATTTCATCGCCCAAGTAAACGCGTAATTGAGCATCGCGCGTAAAAAATTTTTTCTGTTCGGCGGAATTGCCTTCCAAGTTGGAAATTTTCCCCACCAAACGCTGAATTTCCAAAGTGTCGCTGATTTGTTCCTGTGTCATAAAATCACCTTGAGAAATTTAATAGTACCACATATCAACAATTTTGTATGACCAGCCGAGCCGATTCATGCAAAATTCAAAAATTTTATTTTGCGGAGTAACTACGGTTGTGTGTCTGCCGTCCATCGCATTTGTTTCATAACGCCACATATCATTTCCATACTTGCTGAAATTCCACGTCAAGACGCGTGACAGTTGTCCGTTATGTACCAATTTTGTAGACACGGAAAAATTATTTTGGGCGTCATTCGCAACAATCGTATCGTCCATTACAAAGACGTCGACGCCTTCACCTTCCCAACGATCTACCCAAACATCTTTTGCCGCGCAGATTGACGCCGAAAAAATCATCGTTGCAATTAACGTTGCGGCTAAAATAATTTTGTCCATAGCAACCTTACTTTGTGAAGTAAAAGCCGCCAACTTCGCAACCAGTAACTAATTACCAGCCACTAAGTTGACGGCTTCACTCAATCAAAAAATTTCTGAACTATTTCAAAAGTACGGCGATAACCATTGCGGCAATACCGACAATAACGGCAATAGACATATTACGAACATGCTTTCCCACATCTCCGATAGATTGTCGAATTTCGCGCATGTCGTTATCATGTTTTTCGCGGAATTCGCGCATATCATTATCGTGTTTTTCCTGCATTGCACGCATATCATTGTCGCGTTTTTCCTGCATTATGCGCATGTCGTTATCGTGCTTTTCGCGGAATTCGCGCATATCTGCATCCTGTCTTTCGCGTGCCGCCCGACTTTCCGCAATAAACATATCCAACTTAGTCAGCGTGTTGCTTACTTGTTGTTCAAGATTTGTCACCCTAGATTCAATATCTGCCATGATTATCACCACCTTTCAAAAATTTTTTCGGAAATTTCAGCTTAGAAATTTACAATCGCGCTGAAGTCTTTAGCTTTAAGTGACGCGCCGCCGACCAATGCGCCGTCAACGTTCGGCTGTTTCATGAGGTCTTTAATCGTAGCCGGTTTGACACTTCCGCCGTATTGAATGCGAATTGCGTCCGCCGCCTCTTGACCGAATTTAGCCGCAACACATTCGCGAATAGCCTTGCAAACTTCTTCAGCCTGTTCAAACGTCGCAGTCTTGCCCGTGCCGATAGCCCAAATCGGTTCGTAAGCGATGACGAGTTTTGCAACTTCTTTGGCAGTGAAACCTTCCAACGCCGCCGCAACTTGTTTCGTGACGTGGTCAATGTAAGTTCCCGCTTCGCGAATTTCAAGGGATTCACCGCAACAAATAATTGGAGTAATGCCCGCGTTGAAAGCAGCCTTAGCGCGTTTGTTAACGCCTTCGTCCGTTTCGCCGAAGTAATCGCGGCGTTCGCTATGTCCGAGAACGACGTAGTCAACGCCGATTTCATTCAGCATGCCGGTTGAAATTTCTCCGGTGTACGCGCCTTTTGCTTCCCAGTGAACATTCTGCGCACCAACGTGAATATTTGTACCCTTAACGGCTTTAGCAATTTCGGAAAGAGCGGTAGCCGTCGGGCAAACGACAACGCGGCAAGGAGGATTTTTCACCAGCGGAATCAATTCTTCGACAAGAGCTTTACCTTCCTTAATGGTGTTGTTCATCTTCCAGTTGCCCGCGAGAATCGGAGCGCGTCCGACGCCGTCAATCGCATCAATGCCCGGCAGAACTTTACCTTCGAGGTATTCAAGGGTTGCGCCGCCGCCGGTGGAGATGTGGGAAATTTTCTTGTCAAGACCGGTTTTCTTCAACGCCGCAATGGAATCACCGCCGCCAACGATTGAAGTCGCGCCTTTTTCCGTAGCTTCAGCAACTGCCTTAGCAACAGCGAGCGTTCCTTTTGCGAAGTTGTCAAATT
>JAFSXD010000007.1 GCA_017444245.1 Selenomonadaceae bacterium
AACTACGACGGTTATTCGCGAAAATTCCGGTGACTGCGTGACGCCGACGTACAAACTGTCAATATTAAATTCTCTGCGGCTGAACATGCTGGCGACGCGAACCAAAACGCCCGGCTGATTTTCTACGTACACTGACAAGACATGTTTCAATTCATTCACTCCAAAAATTTTTCAAAATAATATCACGCCACACCTTAACTTTCAACAAAAAAATTTTTTCAACTCTTGAAAAAAATTTGCACGAAATATTTTTGTGTGTTATAATCCCCCTATTGTTTTGAAAAGGGAAGTGAATAATATGGCGAATTATTGTGAAGTTTGCAAAAAAGGAATTATGTCGGGAATGAACGTCAGCCACTCGCACTTGAAGACGAAACGCAAATGGAAACCGAATATCCAGCATGTTCGTGCTATCGTCGACGGACAAATTAAGCGCGTAAATGTTTGCACGCGTTGCCTTCGTGCAGGAAAAGTTCAAAGAGCGATTTGAAAATGAGTCTCTCGTTTCTATAAGCGGGAGTAAAAAGCCTATATCGCGTGAGCGGGGGCGGAGCGAAACGGTATCCCTCGCTCTAATCCACGCGATACAGCTTGTCGTGCTTCTTAAACTGCCGACGTGGATTGAAAGAAATAAATAACGCGCGATTTAAATCCCCATGTACGAAAGATATAAAAAAACTCCCCACAAATTTTTTCTTGTGAGGAGTTTTTTTGTTGCAGAAATTAAATTGAACTTTCGCCGAAACTTTTCAGCTTGGCAATTTCATTCATGACGAACTGCGCGAAATTTGCCAAATGATCCTTGTCCTTCGTGTTGCCGTCAAAGTAAATCGGCTTACCGTAGACGACGGCAAGACGCGGAAATTTCACAGCCGACGAAAAAATTTTTTCCGTGTTGACAATCGCCGCAGGTATGATAGGAACTTTCGCCATTGCGGCAATTAAACTTACGCCGGATTCCGCCTTGCCGATTTTGCCCGTCTTACTGCGCGTACCTTCTGGGAAAATTCCCAAGCACTCGCCATTTTTCAAAATTTTGAGTGCCGTCTTGATAGCGGTTTTGTCCGCCGCGCCGCGTTTCACGGGGAAGACGTGAAGTCCTCGACACACCGCCGCCATTACGGGATTTTTGAAAAGTTCTTCCTTGCCCATGTAACAAACTTCACGGTCAATGAACGTTCCCAAGAACGGCGGATCCCAATTTGCCATGTGATTTGCCGCCAAGATGAACGCGCCGTCTTTCGGAATATTTTCTGCGCCGATGACTTTTGTCCGAAAAAAAATTCCGTACCAGATGCGGCAAAAAAATTTGAAAATTTTGTAGAACATTTTAGCTTGTAGCTTGTAGCTTGTAGCTGTTAGATTGCAGTAAAATTTTTTCAACGACTTCGTCAATCGTCATGTCCGTCGAATCGATTAAAATTGCGTCTTCAGCTTGAACGAGCGGCGCAATTTCCCGCGTTGAATCCTGTTTGTCGCGAAGTGCAATTTCATTTTCCACGTCCGCCAAATTCACGGTCTGCCCCTTCGCCTTCAACTCTTCAAAACGTCGACGCGCCCGTTCCTTCAACGACGCCGTCAAAAAAATTTTTACATCAGCATTCGGCAAAACTTGAGTGCCGATATCGCGCCCGTCCATGATGACTGAACCTGCCGCCGCCATTTCGCGCTGGAGTTCCGTCAATTTTTTTCTGACGAATCCGTATTTTGAAACGTCCGACGCAAGCTTACTCACTTCAGGCGTGCGAATTTCTTTTGTGACTTCGACGCCGTCCAAAAAAACCTTCGCCGACTCGTCCAATTTAATTTCTATGTCGTTTGTAATTTCTGCCAAAAATTTTTCAGTCAACGGCTTGCCGCTCTGCAAAAGTTTCAATCCGACTGCGCGATACATTGCGCCGGTGTCAATGTACGTGAAACCCAACTTCGACGCAACAATTTTTGACACGGTGCTTTTACCCGCGCCCGCAGGTCCGTCAACCGCAATTACTTTTCCCATTTTAAAACCTCAAAAAAATTCGGATACGAAATTTTTACACAATCCGAATCATCAATCTCAACGCCGCCCGCCGCCGCGCCGAATACCGCAAGTGCCATTGCAATGCGATGATCCGCGTAAGTTTTGCAGGCGGAAAAAATTTTTTCCTTCCCGCCGTGTATGATTAAGTCCGTAGCCGTCGCCTCAAAACTTCCACGCGAAATTTTGTTGAACTCCGTGACAATCGCTTTGAGCCTGTCGCTTTCCTTGACGCGCAATTCTCCAACGTCGTGAATAATCGTCGTGCCTTCGGCAAACGCGGCGGCTACTGCCAAAATCGGAACTTCGTCAATCAATCGCGGGATAATCGCTCCGCCAAATTCAATTCCGCGCAATTTCGACGAAGAAATTTTTATATCTGCGGAAAGTTCCCCGCCCGATTCGCGCAAATTTTCAAGTTCAACCTGCGCGCCCATTTCCTTAAGCACGTCCAAAATCCCCGTGCGCGTTTCGTTGACGCCAACATTTTTTATCGTGACGACGGAATTTTTTGTGACGGCGGCAAGCACAATCCAATAAGCCGCTGAACTTATGTCATTTGGTACGACAATTTTTTCAGGCGCAAATAATTTTTCTGCCGGATAAATTTTTATGGCGTTGCCAACTTTTTCAATCTCCACGCCAAACGCCGCCAACATTTTTTCCGTGTGGTCACGAGAAGGCGCGGGCTCAATAATCGTCGTGGGATTTTCCGCGTAAAGTCCCGCCAAAATTATTGCCGATTTTACTTGCGCACTTGCAACGGGCATTTCGTACGTGATGCCACGCAAATTTTTTTTCGCGCCAATTACCGTGATTGGCAAATTTTTATTTCCGTTGCGCCCGACGATTGACGCGCCCATTTCCGTCAGCGGCTGAATCACGCGTCCCATTGGTCGCTGAATTAACGACGCGTCGCCCGTGAACGTCGTCAAAAATTTTTGCGGCGCGGCAAGTCCAAGTAACAATCTCAACGTCGTGCCGGAGTTCCCCGCGTCCAAAATATTTTTTGGTTCACGAAGTCCATGCAAACCGTTGCCCGTCACGAAAACTTTTTCGCCGACAATTTCAATGTCAACGCCGAAACTTTTCATGCAGGAAATTGTAGACAGACAATCCGCGCCGTGCAAAAAATTTTCTATTTCGACGGTGGAATTTGCCAGACTTGAAAAAATTATACTGCGGTGCGAAATTGATTTGTCGCCAAGAATTTTTATTTCCCCGCGCAGATTTTCAATCGGCAAAATTTTCATCAAGCGTTCTCCTCGCCAACATTTTCAAGTTCAGCAAATTTTTCCTCAACCAACTTTTCAAACTTTTCCTCAAGAATCGTCATGTACATTTTCGGATTCAACGGCTTGGCATTCTTAACCATCTCGCGCAATCTCTTGTGGAGAACGTCAAGAGTATTTTTGTCCCTGATGAGCCCGACGGCGCGGCTGATGTAACCGTTGACAGTTTCTGTGGCAAGTTCATTTGCGCCAACCGTTTCCAAAATGGATTTGCCGAAACGTGAACTGCGTCTCTTCGCATAAAATGAAACGACGGGAACGCCCATGTAAAGCGAATTGAGCGTTGAAGAAATTCCCGAACGCGGATAAATATCCAACATCACATCGACTTGAATCAATTCGACAATGTAATTCGTGTACAGCGGGCGGAATAAAACTCTGTCCATGTTGAAACCGATTTTTTTCATTCTGTCGTAAAGCTGATTGACGACGGAGTTACTGCTAAATTCCGGCGCACGCATGACGAAGACAGCGGCAGGTACAAGTTCGGAAATTTTCAGCCAGATTTTTAAAATATCGTCGTTGATTTCAGAATACCTGCAGACAGTTCCGAAGACGGGATGATCCATTTTCGTGCACGGCGCAAATTCCGGCGTCGGTACATCTTCACGTTGAGCGTAGCAGAAATTCACGGGCATGTACAAAAATTTTTCCGTGAAATATTTTTCCGTGTCGCCGTCTTTCGGATTAAGCGTCTCGTCAGTGATGAAATAATCCATTTGCTTGAGCCCGGTTGTCGCGGGATAAGCAACGCCGCTGATTTGAATAGGTGCGGGTCTGTACGCAAAAACGGGCAGAGCATTTCCTTCGCCGTGACCAACCGCGTCAATCAAAATATCAATTTCGTCGTCATGAATTTTTTTCGCGATGTCCTCAAAACTCATGTCCTCGACAACCTCAAAATGCTCGGCAGTTTTTCTGTAGAGTTCGGAATAGGCGTCCTTCTTGTCAATCAAACTGTAGCAAGTCACTTCAAATTTTTCACGATCATGCGCCGCGATCATTCCGAAAATTGCGGGGAAGTTGTGATCTTCGCGGAAATTTGACGAAAGGAAACCAACTTTAATTTTTTCGCCGCGCTTGTGATATTTTGTATAAGGTTTAATGTCGGTGAACAATCTTTGATATTGGAAGTTGGCTTCGGCGATTCTTTCTTCCGGCAAGTCAAGAAGTTGCAGTGCGGAGAAAAGTCCGCTCAAAAGTCTTGCCTTGTCTTCAATTTCAAGTGACAAATTGGCGGCGCGTTCAAAGTTTTCAACGCATTCACCGATTCTTGCATTGGCAAGAGCAATTTCCGCCCTAAGTTCGTAGTAGCCGCACAAAAATTCGCGGGAATATTGTCCGTCAGGCACTGAAGTTATCGCCTTGTACGCGCCGACGTGATCATGCAAAACTTTTCTGCAGGCGGCAACCAAGTAACAAATATCCGCCTCGTGTTCTTTGTCAACGCCCATTGCGCGTTCCAAATTGTACAACGCCCGCTTGACGTGAACGGTGTCTTTGATTTTGCCTTTGTGGAAATCCGGCTCAAGTTCAAAATAACTCATCGCGCGGTAGTAATAATCTTCGGCTTGCTCGGCGGTAATCGGCGCGGGTTCTTGCGGGAAATCCGGCAACTCTTCGCCGTTCAGCCACGCATTGAAAATTTTCTCGTAATCTTCTTCGACTTCGCCCATATAAATCCCGTCGTTCATTACGGGAGAAGTTTCCATTTTGCGGCGAATCGTCAAATGATAATCGCGAATCCTGTCCCAATCGTTGGCAAGATCAACCGCCTTTTGAATGTACTCTTCTTCACTGAAGGCGCAAAGTTCTTCCAGTCCGACGTTGACCAAGAGAGAATAGCCGAAACGGGAATTGTGACGTTTCTCAACCAGTGTGATGACGGGCAATCCCATGTACAACGCGTCGCAAGTCGTGCCGCCGCCGGGATATGGAAAAGTATCAAGCGCAATATCCGCCTGATGATATTTCTGCAAGTAACGTTGTTCGTCCGGCTCGTAAATCAATCTGTCGCGCGAAAGTCCCGCCGCCTCGATTCGCGCAATGGCATGATCCGTTCCGTATTGGTCGCGGAAAGCTTTTCCTTTGAGATAAAGTTTTGAATTTGGTACGGCGTTTACAATTTTTGCCCAGACGCGCAACGCTTCATCAGTGACTTTTGTAAAGTTGTTGAAACTTACGAAAGTGACGTAACCTTTCTCTGTGCAGGGCGCGGGATTAATTACTGTTGGTTCGTCGTGCCACATGTAGCAGAAGTGGCTGTGTTGAAGGCGCAACATTTTTTCGCTGAAAAATTCTTCGTTCAAGCCGACGGGGTCTGTGTACTTGTCAACCATGAAATAATCTATCGCCTTGACGCCCGTCGTGTTGAACCAACCAATGCCACTGATAATTATCGGAGCGGGCTTGTAGCAGACGACGTTCATAACGTTGTTTGCGGTGTGTCCGGAGAGGTCTACGAGAATATCAATTTCATCATCTTTAATTTTCTGCGCGGCAACTTCGGGAGAATCGTACAAAATATTTCTGAAATGGTCGACACTGCGTTTAAATTCTGCGGCGACGTTATCTTCTTTATTTTTCGCGTAAATGTAAACTTCAAAACGGCTCTTGTCGTAGCATTTATAAAAAGCGTAGCTGAAGAAGGCGACGACGTGACGGCGAATATCTGGGGAGATGTAACCGATACGAAGTTTTTCATGGCGCGGATGTGTTGCCGGGTCATGTTCCATTGGCTGAATGTGGTTGTAGAGTTCATTGAAGGCGCAAATTTCTTGGAACATTTTTTCGCGGCTGACGTTGATGTTGTGCAAGCTGAAAAGATAATTGCTGTAATCTTCGCGTTTGATTTTTTCGACGTAAACTTTTGCGCCCGGATCTTGCACGCCGCTGATATCCATTTTCGCGCTAAGTTCATAATGTTTCAGTGAATTGGGCGCGTCGCCGGCGTAACGATAAGCATGCCCCAAAATGTTGTGAATCATCATGCGCGTCAACAAATCGGTGTTCGGATTTTCCAACGCCTTCTCGGAATATTCGATACAGCCGCCGTAATCCTGTTTCAAATCGCAAACGCGTCCGCGCAAAAATAATCTGTAGGCACTCGGCGGGAAATGTTCTTCAAGATAGGTTACGGCTTTATCGGCTTCGGCAGTTCTGTGATAGTCAATGTAAATCGACGCGATTTTTTCGGCGGGCATTGGCTCATCCGGCTCAAGGTCTACCATTTTTTTCACGGTCTCTAAAGTTTTTGCCTCGTCGTGAACTGTGCCGTGATAGTGAAAAAGTTCCTCTAAAAGTTTTTCAATCTTTTTACGTTTTCTGTCGGTGTCTTTTTTCTTCGGTTTGATTTTTCGCATACTGTAAGTTTTTACCTCCGTTTGGATCGATAGATCGATAGATCGATAGATCAATGGATCGATGGGGTACTATCGATCTAGCAACTATCGATCCATCGATCTATTTATTCTCGTTGAGTAATTCCAAAAGTTCGTCGTAATCTTTTTTGAGTTGCAAATAATTTTCGGCAATCTTCAACGCAGACAATACAGCAATTCTGTTTCCCGCGAAAGTGTGAGTGTTCTGCGCAATGGATCTCATGGTTGAATCAACCATTTGCACAATCTTGGCAAGCCCTTCGGGATCGTCCGTCTTCAATCGGTAAATGTCGCCGTTAATTTCGACTTCAACTCGTCTCGGCTCGCCAAGCTTTTTTGTTTTGTCCAACGTCGCCACCTCAACTTCTCAATTCAGCCGCAAAAGTTTTTTCGAGTGTCGACAAAATATTCTTAAATGCGGCGTCTGCTTCCTCATCTTTCAAAGTGCGTTCATTGGACTGAAATTTTATCGTGAATGCCAAACTTTTTTTGTCAGCCGAAATTCTATCGCCTACGTAAACGTCAAACAACGTGACGCCTTTAAAGAATTGTCCGGCGGATTTTGCGATAACCTTTTCAACTTCGCCCGCCGCCACGTCGTGGTTTACCAAAATTGCCAAGTCGCGAGTTATCGCGGGATATTTCGGCAGGACTTCAAAATTAAATTTCTTCGCGGCGCATTTCAGCAAAGTTGCAACGTCGCATTCAAAGGCAAAAATTTTTTTGTTGACGCCAAGCGATTCAGTAACGGCAGGATGAATTTCACCGACCGTAGCCAAAATTTCGCGTCCCTTTTTGAAAATCGCCGTCTTGCCGGGATGCATGGCGTAATGTTCGCCCGCCTCGACGCTGTAGCGTTCAATCTTGAGTTCTTCAAAAAGTTCTTCGACAATTCCTTTAGCGTCGTAGAAATCCACTTCCGCAGAATTTTGACTCCAACCTTTCGGCTCACGGCGTCCGATTAAAACTCCAACCAATTTTTGAACTTCGTCAGGCAATTCAGTGACGGGCAAACTTTTTGGGAAAAATACCGGCGCAACTTCAAAAAGTCTCACGTCATCATTTTTGTGGCTGATATTTCTTGCGGCGTTTTCCAAAACTGAACTTAATAACGTCGTCCGCAAAAGTGGTGCCTCGTCCGTCAACGGATTCATAATCGGAACTGCGCGGCGCAATTCGCTATTGGCGGGAACTTGCAATGTATCAAACATTTCCGCGTTCGTGAAGGCAAAGGAAGTTATCTCGTCCATTCCCAAATTCGCCAACGTAAATTTAATTTTGTCAACGAAATTTTGAAATTCTGATTGCCGCCCCTGCTGAAAACCTTTTGGCAAAGTCGCGGGGATATTGTCGTAGCCGTAAATTCGCGCAACTTCCTCCGACAAATCGTCCATTAATTTCACGTCGTTTCGCCAATCGGGAACGGTGACTTCGTAGCTTGTAGCTTGTGGCTGGTAGCTTGTAGTTTCGAGTTTAAAGCCGAGTGATTTAAGTATGTCAAAAATTTTTTCGTCGTCAAGATTCGTACCGAGCCTGTCATTAATTTGTTTCGTCGTGAAAGAAACTTTCACTTCAGATTTTGGCGAAGGGTAAACGTCGACGATACCCGCGCAGACTTTGCACGCGCCCATTTCTTGAAGTAATTGTGCGGCGCGATTTAAAGCAGTGACGGTAATGTTGGCGTTCGTGCCGCGTTCAAATCTGCCTGACGCTTCGGAGTGAAGACCGACTGCGCGGCTTGTTCGACGAATTGACGCCGAATTAAACGCCGCCGCCTCAAGCACAACGGTTTTTGTTTTCGGCGTGATTTCCGTTTCGAGACCGCCCATGACGCCCGCAAGTCCCGCCGCCTTCTCCGCGTCCGCAATTACGAGTTCGTCACCCTTTGCAAGTCGATTTGAATCGTCCAGCGTGTGAAGTTGTTCTCCTGCAACTGCGCGGCGTGCATTTAAAACGTGCCCTTTAACTTCGTCGTAGTCATAGGCGTGCATAGGCTGACCAAGTTCAACCATTACAAAATTTGTTACGTCGACGACGTTGTTTATCGCACGAATGCCCGCGCCTTCCAAACGTTTTTGCATCCATTCCGGCGAAGGAAAAAGTTTTACGTCCGTCAAGACGCGTGAAGAAAATCTTTGACACAAATCCGGCGCGTCAATTTTTATTTCAATTAAGTCACGCGCATTTTGCCCCGCGTCTTCTTTCACTTCAATCACGGGAAATTTCGGCGTCGCGTTCAAAAGCACGGCGGCTTCACGAATCAAACCGTAGACACTGAAACAATCGCCGCGATTTGCCGTCAATTCAAATTCTAAAATATCGTCGTCAAGTCCTAAAACTTTTGCGGCGGGTTGCCCTATCGGCGTATCGTTCGGCAAAATATAAATTCCCGTCTTTTGTTCTTCGGGAAGTTTTTCAAGTTCCAATTTCAATTCGTCCGCCGAACAAAGCATGCCGTTTGACGCAACGCCGCGCAGTTTGCCTTTGGAAATTTTTTGACCGTTGGGCAAATGTGCGCCGACAAGTGCAACGGGTACAACTTGCCCCTGCTTAACGTTCGGTGCGCCCGTGACAATTTGCAATAAATTTTCTCCGCCAACGTCCATTTGACAAACCAAAAGATGATCCGAATCAGGATGCGCCGTCAATTCGACAATTTTTCCCGTGACAACTTTTTCAAGACCTTCGCCCGCGTGAATCACATTTTCAACCGGTATTCCCGCCATTGTGAATTTTTCCGCCAGCTCGTCCGCCGTGCAATCTATTTTCAAATAATCGCTCAACCATTTCATTGAGACTTGCATTAATTTATTCCCCCTCCAATTATAAATTTTCCTCTGCTTTCAATTCAAAAGTTCTTATCGGCAATCCGCAGTTCGCCAAAAAATTTTTGCTGCCTTCGTCCATAGGTAATTGCCTGTCGATAAAAATTTCCGTTATGTGAAAATCTTTGAAAGTCTTCAACAAATTTTCGACACTCGGCATGACAGTGTAACTCAAATTCGGGTGCAGGCAATCAAAAAATTCTATTCTGTCGCCAACCTGCGAATGCAAAACGTAAACGCCAATCTCCTCGTCGCCGTTCAAGAAATTTTTTTGAATCGCGCCAAATAAATCTCCGTTCAAAGTCGACGTGATTAACAAAAAATTTTTTTCGCGCCGCGCCGCCAAGTGTTGAAGAATCGCCACGTACTTTTCAACAACTTCAAGCTGAAAATTTCTTCCGCTCGTGCTGATTTGTTGCGGGCTCTCAAAAAAATATTTTTTCATGACGGCAATGGGAACGTTTGGAAAATTTTTCACGTCGTCAAAAAATTTTTGTCGTCTGTCGTCGGGAATCGACGAAGTTAAAAACATCGGATTTGTCTGCATCACAATATCAAAACTTATTTGTTGAGTTACCATTTCGGTTTGCCGGAAAAAATCTTTGCCTTTGTCCGTGTGCAAAATCACCAGCGAAGTCCCGCGATTGTCAAACATATTCGGCGCAAAATTTTGAACTCCCCATGCGTCGCCAATCGTCACGTCACTTTTTCCGTTCGGAAATTTAAATTTGCATTCGTGACACGACGGACGCTCAATAATTCCGTTCAAAAATTGATTTACGAAGTTGTCTTGAAAGTTGGCTTGCGCGTAAAAACCGCAATCGTAGAAATTAATTTCCAGATGATTATTAGCCCAGCCGAAACGTTTACTGCGGAAATTCACGCGGGCAATTTCGTGCCCTTGAGCGAGGTAGTCAAGATATTTTTCCCACAACATCGGCGACGGCGTCCCGTGACAAATTACGTCGACAGTCAGCAGGTTGGGATAATCTTTGCCGAGAAAATTTTTTAATCCCGCGCAGTGACATGGCGTCCCGCTGAACAAAACTTTTCTGTCCTTTTCAAGTTCAACTTTTACGCGCCTGTAAACTTCGCCAATTTCACTTTGCACGTACTTACTGCCGCGCAGATTTTCCAGCTCATCAAAATTTTCCGCCGACGTGTGAACGACTTGCCAATTTTCATTGAACCCCGCGCCAAAAATAATTCCGCCGTCACGCAAAATAATTTCACTCAACGCCGTAAACATTCCGCCGGATGAACTGTGCCGCCTAATTTTTTCGTCAGGATGAATCGCCACAAAAACTTCAGGCAACTTGTCAGGCATCGTCGATTGGAAATTCAGCGCGGGACAGGTCGCATCGCATTTGCCGCATTGAATACAAATTTCATGATGAATTTTCGGATACGCAAAGCCTTCGTCGTCGCGGCGCATGGTAATACAATTTTTCGGACAGGCATTCGAGCAAGCTTCGCAACCCGTACAATCTGCGCGATTTTCTGAAATCATGTTTTCGATTTTCATTGCTTAGCCTACCCCCCCCCATTTGACGGAAACTGTTGTACCTAACGCATTAGCTAAAAAGCCGAATGACTTTGCACGTTCTTTTGGCAAAATTTTATCGCGAAAAGAAAAATCTGTTTCAAGCGGCGAATTAATTTTGTAATTGTTTTCAGGTTTTGCAAGTCTATTTTCCAGATCAAACATTTTCAAAATTCCCGGTATTCTTAAGGATTTGTTAAAAACATTTTCATCATGATACTCGTAACTCACAAATGGTGTTCTGAAGAAAATGGAAAAAGCAGTGCCGTGAAATGAATTTGTGTAAACCAACGAAGCATGCTCTACCAAATACAAAAATTCCGCCGGACCGACGGTATAATGGTTGTAATTGTCCATTTTCAATAATTCAACAACTTTTAAGTTTGATTCTTTAGCGACAGTGTATAGAGCTTGAGGCGGTTCTCCGCGCAGACAATATGACAAAACATATCCGCGTTCATATTTTTCATCAAACCAGATGGGTCTTTGAGCAACTTCGTGCCACTCTTCAAGAGTTAACAAAAATATCGGATCTACCACCAAAAGCGGTTTTTTTCCGGTCAACTCTTCAATCATTTTAACTGAGCCTTCCTCACGGATTGAAACGTGGGGGATTCCTAAAATTCCGCGTCTGAAATATTCCTTCATCTCATCAGGTATTATCGGTGAAGAAATACTAGCCGCGTAAGAAATTCTTTTTTCGCGGGGCACAAATTCTAAAAATCCTATGCCAGAAAGTGGATTCCAGACTTGATCCGAACCAATTACAAAAAAGTCGTAGTCATCAGCAATTTCCTCGATGTACGGAATGTTAAACCGTGTTCTGATATAGCGGAATTCAAAATCTCTAAACTTTGAACTCCGTATCGCTTCATACATAAAATTTTTTTGCGGATTATTTTGGTCACACTGATGATTCCAACCAAGCCAAACTCCTGTATCAGGCAAAAAACTATTTGAGTCGTACCAGAGCACTTCAACGAAATCAGCATATTTTTGCAAAGTCTTATGAAGAGCGTACTTTTGCAAAGTCATTCCGTGATTGTGATAAGAATTTTTTGTCATCTGGGCAATTTTCATGACCAATTCACCTAGAACTGTTTTAAAAATCTCACGTCGTTTTCAAAAAAATATCTCAAGTCGTCAATGCCGTAAGTGAGCATGGCGATTCGCTCAATGCCCATGCCGAAAGCAAATCCGCTGACTTTGGAGGGGTCGTAGCCGCTCATCGACAAAACGTCGGGG
>JAFSXD010000040.1 GCA_017444245.1 Selenomonadaceae bacterium
ATGTTCATGCCGCCTTTGACTGAAGCTTATATGCGATACTTCGACAAAGAAAAGTTGGACGAATGTTATTCTTTGGTCAATCAGTTGCAGAAAAAACATCCTTCGTCGGTATTCTTCGATGGCTGGAAGTTGGAAGGTTTTTCAGACGAATATTTTTTAGATGCAGATCACATGAATACAAATTACGCGGCGAAATTCAGCGAAATTCTTAACGGCGTGATTGAAAATTTGGAGAAAGGATGAGTTAAGAACGTTTGAAAAGAATTGCGCTGAAAAAAAACTGCGCGGGCTTGAAAAATTTTTCTCACGCGGTTATAATTCACTCAATCGAACTTGAAAATTTTAGGTTTGTGGTTGGTTTTCCGAAGGTGTTTTAAGCGAAAAAAAGAGGTCGATGTTTGACCCGTCGACTTCCTCAAGATTAATGTTGTTGTGTTGAAAGCCGCCGTGCGCGACTGCTTAGCACTATCCTAAGACGATGCTAACGATGGTGAGGATGACCTGCGCTGATTGCCAGCATAATTTTTTCATAAGTAGACATGCTATCACCCCCTCCCAAACGCGAGGAAGCCGACCACCGACCTAAAGTTCTTAGATTATAGCACGAAAAAGAATTTCGGCAACAAAAAATCTCTGATGAAGTGTTCGTCAGAGATTTTTTTATCTGCAAAAAAAATTTTTACGCTTGAAGTTCGGCAATGTACCTTTCCAGAGCGTCATGCCAATGCGGCAAACGATTGAAACCGGCGTCGTCCAGAGATTTTTTGCTAAGCCGAGAATTAAACGGGCGGCGCGCAGGCGTCGGATAATCGACCGTCAAAATTTCTTCAACTTCAACATCTTTCTTTGCTTGACGGAAAATTTCTTTAGCGAAATCCGCCCAACTGCAAAATCCTTCGTTCGTCGCGTGGTAAGTTCCAAATTTTTCTGTGTGAATCATGTCAACCAAAAGCGGCGCAAGGTCTTTCGTGTACGTCGGACTGCCAATTTGATCCGCGACTACTCTAACCTTTTTGTGATTTTCCGCAAGTCTTAACATCGTCTTGACAAAATTTTTTCCGTTGATGCCGAAAACCCAGCTGATTCGCACAATGAAATTTCTCCTGTTGACTGCGCGGACGGAATCTTCTCCCAAAAGTTTGCTCCTGCCGTAAACGTTGCAAGGATTTTTTTCGTCGTTGATGTTGTAGGGGTCTTTGCCGTCGCCGCCGAAAACATAATCGGTGCTGGGATAAAGAATCTTCGCGCCAACATCGCGGCAAGCCTCCGCCATGTAACGAGTAGCTAAAGAATTTACAGTAAGTGCAAGTTCCTCTTCACTCTCCGCCTTGTCAACTGCCGTGTACGCCGCGCAGTGAATGACGGCTTCCGGTTTGTGTTCAGAAATAAATTTTTTGATAGTGTCTTCGTCCGTCAAATCAATTTCTTTGCGTGACGTTGCAATAAAATCTTCGCCGCGACGTTTGAGTTCCGCCGCGACATCATAACCGAGTTGTCCCGTTATGCCTGTTACAATTACCATAATGAAAAAAAAATCTCCTAACAAATTGGGTGCAACAAAAATTTTTTACACCTGAACTTCTTCAATGTCTTCAGGATGATTTTTGACGTATTCCCTGTAGCGCGACAGTTCGTCATCAAAATCTTTGCCTTCAAGTGATTTAAGTTGAAACGCCAACATCGTGGCAGAGGCAATGCGTGCGACTTCGTACGGCTTGAAAGTTTTCAGAAGGTGCGAAACCATTTCTGACATGTCCGTCCGAATTTCCCTTTCGTATGTGCCGACACGATACAAATGGAGAAGGTCGAAAAGTTGTTGTTCAAACGGCGACCAATCCAACGCAACACCCACATTTGAGCGCGGATTTTCATGCAAACCTATTTCTTCGTCAACGTCACCAATATCCGGGATATACATATCTTCATCGTCTTCAAAAGCGCGTCTTCCCATAAAATTAATTCCTCCGTATGTTGAAAAAATTTCCACGCATAAATTATAGCACTGCAACTTAAATTCTGCAAATTTTTTTGTTAAATGACTGTATACAACAGGAATTTTTTTGACGGCAGATAAATTCTCTGCTACAATTTCGCAGGTTGAATTACCGAGAATCTAACAGCTAAAAGCTGAAAGCTAACGAAGGGGTGAGTTAAAGTTGGCTCTCGTTGTAAAAAAATTCGGCGGCAGTTCGGTTGCAACGACGGAAAAAATTTTAGCGGTAGCAGAAAGAATTTTGGGCGAGAAAAAACCTGAAGATAAAATTGTCGTAGTGGTATCCGCAATGGGTGACACAACGGATGAATTAATCGCGCTTGCTGAAGGAATTGACAAAGAACCGTACAAGGCAACTTATCTGCGCGAAATGGACATGCTTTTAACTACGGGCGAACAAATTTCAATTTCGCTTTTGGCAATGGCGTTTCAAAAATTCGGGCAGGCGGCAATTTCATTGACAGGTTCAATGGTTGGAGTTAAAACAAATTCCGTTCATACGAAAGGAAAAATTTTAGATATAAATCCTGAACGCGTGCTTGAAGAATTGAACAAAGGAAAAATTGTCGTCGTGGCGGGATTTCAAGGCGCAGATAATTTAGGCGACCCCGTGACGTTGGGGCGCGGCGGGTCTGATGCATCCGCCGTTGCACTTGCCGGTGCACTCCATGCTGACGAGTGCGAAATTTTCACTGACGTTGACGGAATTTATTCAGCAGATCCGCGAATCGTGAAAACCGCGCGAAAGATGACGGAGATTACCTACCGCGAAATGTTGGAAATGGCAAGATTGGGCGCAGGCGTCATGCAACCGCGTTCAGTTGAAATTGGTCACTACTTCAACATTCCCATTCACGTCCGCTCAACTTTCAGCGACAAAATCGGCACAGTTATTAGGGAGGCATACACTTTGGAAGATACATATTTTGAAATTCGCGGCGTGGCTCACGACAGGAATGTAGCAAAAATTGCAATACTCGGTGTCGATAATACTCCAGGCATTGCGCACAAAATTTTTTCCGCGCTTGCCGATGCCAACATCAGCGTCGACATGATTGTACAGAGCATTCGCAACCTTGACAAAAATATTACGGACATGGTTTTCACGATTGAAAAATCCGATTTATCTATGGCTAAAAAAGTTATTGATAAAATCGCGGAAAAAATTAATGCAAGCACAGTTTTAGTCGAAGAGGACGTTGCGAAAGTTTCAATCGTCGGCGCGGGAATGGTCGGCAGTCCCGGCGTTGCGGCAAAAATGTTTGGCGCGCTTGCCCGCGCAGGTGTCAACATTGACATTATCAGCACGTCGGAGATTAGCGTTTCATGTTTGATTAAAGGTTCGCAACTCGTTGAGGCGGTTAACAGCGTTCACGACGAATTTTTTAGAGATTAGATCGATAGATCGATAGATCGATGGATCGATGGTTGTTAGGTTGGGAAAAATTTTTCGGTGAAGTTCATGAAAGTTTACGATTGCTTTACATTTTTCAACGAATTTGAATTGCTGGAACTGCGTTTAAATTCGCTGTGGCACTTGGTAGATTATTTTGTTATCGTCGAGGCGAACAAAACTCATGCTAATGAGCCGAAGCCGTTTAATTTTTGGGAACGGCGCGAAGAATTTAAAAAGTACTTCAAAAAAATTCGTTACGTGAAAGATGATTCAGTTGTTCCCTACGAAGGCGTCGGCGATTGGTCGATTGAAAATAATCAGCGAAATAATATCATTCAAGGATTGTTCGACGCCGAGCCTGACGATTTAATTTTCATTTCTGACGTTGACGAAATTCCCAATCCGTACACGATTCAAACTTTGCTTGAAAGTCGTGAGGACACGTCAAAAAATGTTGAGCTGATAATTTTATACTATCCTGAAGAATATTCGCCGCGAACTTTAATTCCCTGCTTGTGTCAAATGCGCACGATAACTTTTTTGGATTATTCGCCGATTGTTTGTTGGCAGGATTATCACATTTATTTTTTTGAGTGGGTTTCGCGGAAATTGCCTTGGGAAGGTACGGTTATCGGCAAGTTCAAACACATGAAAACGCCGCAAAGTTTTCGTAATGCGCGCAGAATTTTACCGCGTCTGCCGAATGGCGGCTGGCATTTTTCGTACATGGGCGGCATTGATAGAGTCGTTGAGAAAATGAAATCTGCCGTCGAATGCGTGGAACTCGTTGACAAGGACAAAAAATTTATCGACAAAGATTTTGTACGCGACGCGCTTTCATCCGGACTTTACTTTCCTTCCGGTGAAAATTTTTCACGTTGCGACATCAGCGAAATTACTTTACCGACGCTGAAAGATTTTTTGAAAAAGTATCCGTACTTTAGCTTAGAGCTTGAAGCTTAAAGCTTGAAGAAATTTTTTTAGTTACTGAAAAGAGGTTAAAAAAAATGTCATTTAGTATGGCTGCAAGTCACGCAGTCAATCGTGCTTTATACGATCCAATTTTTGAAGCGGGACAAGTTTGTAAGGCGGCAATTCAAAAGCACGGCAAAGAAAATGTTACCAACGCGACTATCGGCGTAGTTCTCGACGAAGAAGGAAAGCTTGCCGTCTTGCCGACTGTCGAAAAAGTTTTTCGCGAAATGAATATGACGGACTTCACGACTTACGCGGCACTTTCGGGAAATTCTGATTACGTCGACGCGGTAAAAAATCTCGTCTTCGGCAAAGAAAATTACGACGGATATTTTGGCGCGGTGGCAACTTCCGGCGGCACGGGCGCGATTCATCATGCAATTGCAAATTACGCTGAACGCGGCGAATCCGTTTTGACTTCCGATTGGTGCTGGGGAAATTACAAAATAATCTGCGCGGAAACGGGCAAACGTCTGGAAACTTTCAAAATGTTCAATGACGAGTTGACGGCGTTCAACGTCGAAAATTTCGCAGACAAAGTTGAAAGTCTCTTGGCTGTGCAAAACTCCTTGCTGATAATTTTAAACACGCCGGCGCACAATCCAACCGGCTACGCATTGACGGGCGAAGAGTGGGACAGCGTTTTGGAAATTCTCAAAAATCATGCGGAGAAGGGCAAAAAAATTTCTCTGCTCGTCGACATTGCCTACATTGATTTTGCGGCGGAAAAAAAATCTGCTTGGGCGTTCATAAAAAAATTTCATGACATGCCGGAAAATATTTTGACGCTGATTTCTTTCAGCATGTCGAAAAGTTACACGCTTTACGGGCAACGCACGGGTGCACTTGCCGCCTTCTCGAAAAATGCTGACGTTATAAAAGAATTTGACGAGACGAATAAATTTTCTTGCCGCGCCACGTGGTCGAACATCAACAACGGCGCACAAGTTCTCTGCGTGAAACTTGCGCAAGACGAAAAACTTTCTGCCGCGTTGGAGAAAGATCAAGCTGAACTTAGAGATTTGGTTAACCGTCGCGCAAAAATTTTCATTGACGAGGCTAACGAATGCGGATTAAAAATTATTCCGTACAAGGGCGGATTTTTTATCGCCGTGCCTACGGAAAATTCTGTTGCGGTTTGCAACGAATTGCACAAGGATTTAATTTTTGCTGTGCCGTTGAAATTTGGCGTTCGGGTTGCGGTTTGTTCAATGCCGCTTGAAAAAATTCCCGGTGTCGCGACGAAGATTTTTAGATCGATGGATCGATAGATCGATGGTGTAGGAAAAAATTTCTACCCACTACAAGCTACAAGCTACCAGCTAGAACCTAAAACGAGGTGACCGATGTTTAATTTCTCACGTAAAGACACGGAGTTTTTCGATTTATTTTCGCAGAACGCAAAATATTTTCATCTCGGCGCAATTTTGCTTGATGAAATTATCCGCGACCCAAATAAATCTCTTGAACGCATTGACGAAATTTTGGGGCTTGAGTCTTCCGCCGACAAAGTCAACGAAAGAATTATCGAAAAACTGAATTTGAGTTTCATCACGCCGATTGATCGCGAAGATATTTATTCCATTGCCGGAGAACTTGCAACGGGCGTTGACATGCTCCACGACGCACTTCAACGAATTATCATGTACCGCGCAGGACACGCCACAGAGAAAAGTAAAACTTTAACGGGACTGCTCGTCGAAAGCACGCGCGAACTCGTCCACGCTTTTAGCCTGATGTCTGACATGAAAAAAAATCAGCGGGCGATGCTTGACGCCGTTCACAAAGTTTCCAACTACGAAGACAAAGGCGACATAGTTTATCGCGAAGACATTTCCATTTTGTTTGAGATTACGGAAATTGCGGCGCGTGAACATGGCGCAAGCAAAGCCGTAATGCATTTGATTAAGTGGAAAGATATTGTTGAGGACATTGAACGAACGCTGGACCATTGCAAAAAAATCGGTGACATGATTCGCGGGGCATTGATGAAGTATGCTTGAACTCCAATACTTAATTTTCACGGTAATAATTTTGGCGTTAGTGTTCGACTTCATCAACGGCTTTCACGACACGGCAAACGCCATAGCAACTTCCGTCAACACGCGCGCGCTTTACCCAAATCATGCGATAATATTGGCGGCAAGTTTAAATTTTATCGGCGCGATGGTTTCAACCGGTGTTGCAAAGACAATCGGCGGCGATATTGTCAGCTCTGCAAGCATTGTTGACGAAAAAATTATTATCGCGGCACTTCTCGGCGCAATTACTTGGAATTTGGCGACGTGGTACTTTGGCATTCCGTCAAGCTCATCACACGCGTTGATTGGCGGCTTAATCGGTGCGGTTTTAATTTCCGTCGGACTGAACGGCTTGAATTTGTACGGCATAGGAAAAATTCTTGTGGCTCTAATCGCTTCGCCGGCAATCGCCTTCATTACGGGAATAATTATTATGAACATGATTTTTCGGGCGTTTGAAAAATTTTCGCCGCATGTCATCAATGACAAGTTCCGCAAAATGCAAATCTTTTCAGCGGCGGCAATCGCATTTTCCAACGGATCGAATGACGCGCAAAAATCAATGGGCATAATTACGCTTGCACTTTTCAGCGGCGGCTTTATCGCAGAATTTGAAGTTCCAACGTACGTAAAAATTTTGTGTGCAACGGCAATGGCACTTGGAACGGCGACGGGCGGCTGGCGAATAATAAAAACAGTCGGCGGAAAAATTTTCAAGTTGGAGCCGCCGAGTGGTTTTGCGGCAGATTTAAATTCCTCGTGCGTGGTATTCAGCGCAACGCTTTTATCTTTGCCGGTTTCGACAACGCATGTAGTTTCCGGCTCAATTATGGGCGTCGGCACGGCTAAACGATTGAACGCGGTGCGTTGGGGCGTTGCTCAAGACATGGTTAAGGCGTGGTTCATGACGATTCCGATAACGGCGTTAATGGGCGCAATTTTTTACGGGATTGTCGAAATAATTTTTTGACTCGAAATAATTTTTTGATGAGAGGAGAAATTTTTCATGTGTGCAGAATGCGGTTGCGGCAACAACGGTAATACAAGGTTGCAGTTTACGGCGAACGGTTACAGCGAAGAAAGCGCAAAGGTTGTTGAAAAAAATTTGTTGGGATTGGCGGGCGTGATGTACGTCCACATTCACGCGCACGACGGCGAAACGACGATTGATTACAATCCGAAGAAAACGAAACTTTCGGAAATTCTCCACGTCTTTGAAGAAAATAACGTCGAAGCTGAAATTTA
>JAFSXD010000041.1 GCA_017444245.1 Selenomonadaceae bacterium
AATTCAAAAAGTTTCGCGCGCAACATACGAAGGCACTGTTCACGATTTTGAATTTGCGAACGCTCATTTTGACATTGAACGACAATTCCCGTCGGAATGTGCGTCATGCGAACGGCGGAGGAAGTTTTGTTAATGTGTTGCCCGCCCGCGCCGCTTGCTCTGTACGTGTCAACGCGAACGTCCGCCATGTTTATATCGACTTCAACGGCGTCGTCAATCTCCGGCATGATGTCGCAAGCCGAAAATGAAGTGTGCCGCCGAGCATTGGAATCGAAAGGAGAAATTCTAACCAGTCGATGAATACCTTTTTCAGATTTTAAAAATCCGTAGGCGTTGTGTCCGTTGATGAAGAGCGTGACGGATTTAACGCCCGCTTCGTCGCCCGGCAAAATGTCCGCCGTTTCGACAGTGAAACCATGACGTTCCGCCCAACGCGTGTACATTCGCAAAAGCATCTGCGTCCAATCCTGCGCCTCCGTGCCACCCGCGCCCGCGTGCAAAGTTAAAATCGCGTTGTTGGCGTCGTAGGGTTCGCTAAGCAAAACTTCCAGCCGCAAATTTTCCAATTCGGATTTTATATTTTCAATCTGCGCGGAAATTTCTGACTCTTGAGAAGGATCGTCCTCTTCAATGGCAAGTTCCAACAAAGTCTGTGCGTCGTCGTACTTATCAACGAGTTTTTTGAAAGTGTCGACGCCGGATTTTATTGCATTGAGTTCCTGCGTAATTTTTTGCGCGTCGTCGGGATTGTCCCAAAAATTTGGCGCGCTCATTTTATATTCCAGTTCAGAAATTTTTTCTTCCTTCCGCGCTATGTCAAAGTGAATCCCCCATTTCATTCAGCTTTTCGCGCAGAGCAACCAATTCAACTTTTCTGTCTTCAAGCATTAACTTCACTTCCTAAAAAAAGTTTCTTTCTATTATATTCAGAATCAGCGAAAATGCCAAATTTTTTTTAGCGAAATTGTCCGGTCGCAAAATTTTCAAAAAAAAATCTCCCCGCCGTACAAATTCAGTACTTCAGGAAGATTTTTTTATTACACGACCAAAAAATTTTTGCGGTCAAAAAAATTTCAAAGTGACGGAGGGGGTGGGATTCGAACCCACGGTAGCTGTTAACTACACTTGATTTCGAGTCAAGCACCTTCAACCGCTCGGACACTCCTCCGCATTGGCAGAAAGTTTATCACACAAGGATTGATATTGCAAGAAAATTTTTTTTACGCGGCTACTCCTTGACTGTCCAAGAATTTTTGTCGTAAGTCCATTTGCTGCCGTCCGCGAACAAAAATGTTGGTGCTCCCTTCGTGGCCTGCAAGGACAAGCTGTAGTCTCCGTCGCGGAAAGTAATTGTCGTGATGCCGCCCTTGATTGATTCCGTGCTTGTGACATCGCTCATCGAAATGTTGAAAAGATTTATCGTATCGTCCGCCGTCGCGCCAATGATAATATCGTTGCCTTCGTACTGTCCGAAGAAAAATGTTTCAGCACCACTGCCGCCGGTCAAAGTGTCGTCGGAATAACGCCCGTTGCCGCCCCACAAAGATGAATTTCCCGCGCCGCCGACAATGTTGATGTTGGCATTATCCGCGCCGGCAAGTTGATTGTCACCCGTCGAAGTTGATGCGTCAATGTTCGTTATCTCGTAATAATTTTGTCCGAACCTTCCGTCCAACCAAATCATATTTTTTCTGGAGTCCGCAACACTCAACGTATTATCGGGAGAGCCGCCCATAAATAAATTAACAGCCGCGTCGTAAGTTAAAGTGTTTGCGTTAAAGTAATCGCCGATTTTTGCGCGACTTATCGTCGTGGCGTCCGTCGAATATTGTATTTCCGTGTCAACGCCGTAGTCGGTTGGAATAACCAATTCTTCACCCGTCGTCATGGAAATGTGCACGGTGTTGCTGCTTCGGTAAGCGCGCTCAATTCCGCCCGTGTAAAAATTCAAAACGTCGGAGTTGTCCGCCGAACCGAAAACAAAATTTCTTACGCAATCCGCGCCGTCGCCCATGCCGTACCAGAACATGTCGCGCCCGTTGCCGCCGTACAGCGTATCGTTTTCGCCGTTGCCGCCCCAAAGTGAATCGCCGCCCGCGCCCGCGTAAATTATGTTGGAACGAATGTTTCCAACCAACGTGCGCTTTCTCGTGGAACTGCGCGCGTCAAGAGTTTTGGCACTGATATTTCTGTAAGTCGAAACTTGATTCACTTCGTCCGTCCCCATAAGCCAAACATTTCTGGCGTAAGAATCGGACACGTACACCGTGTAATTATCGTAAGTGATGCCCGCAGGAATTGCAGACATATCCTCTGTGTAATTTGAAATTACTTGTCCCAAGTACGCGGTTTCTAAAGTATCGTCGACAAATCGAACTGCCGTCGCATAAACCACGTTTTCAATGTTCGTGACGCCCTGCAATGTCACGCGGAGACGATTGGCGGAGTCCTCCAAAACTATATCGGTGTAATTTCCCTGCGCGTCCGTCAAGATTGAATAATCGAAAACGTCAACTTTTGAGTCGTAACAAAAATGCGCAGACGAAGAAAAATCCGTTATGACTGCTTCGATTCGCGAACCCGTTATCGTCGTCATATTTTCAAGTTCGGACGGCAAGGAACTGTTGAAAGAAAAAGTGTCGCGCCCGTCGCCGCCCGTCAATGTCACGTGTTGAAGTGAATAAAGCGCGTCGCTTGCATTGTCATAAAGTTTTACGGTTAAATAATCATCGCCCGCGTCGCCATAAACAACGGCGTTGTCGTGAACGACAATGATATCGTCATTGCCCGCGTTGCCATGTACTTCGATATCCGTCGTTGTCGGCGTTGGCGTTCTTGTTGTACGTGTGCCGCCGGCAACCGATCCCGTGCTGCTTTCCGGAAGTAAAATTAAAGTGTCGTTGTCATTGCCGCCATAAATAAAACTTCCTGACCCGCGACTTATTACATAATCATCGCCTGAAGACGCTGAAATAGTTACTCCATTGCCACTTGCAACAATCCAATCAGCACTTGATGTGCCCGCGATTGACACATTTCCCGCACTCGTTACGGTTGTCATAAAAATTGCCCCCAATCGAAATTTATTTGTGAGCTAAATCCATTTTTCAAAATAATTCCATGTAATTAGGTTATCGCTCTACTAACTGATACGCTTAAACTGCTACTTAAAACATAGTCACATATAGACAAGCGGCCTTTGTGTCTATGTCAAGATGAATTGGACAGACCTCGCGGTTCTGTCTTACTGTTTCAACGTGTCCGTCTTCGCTAAAGCTACCGACGTTTGTGTAACACTCC
>JAFSXD010000042.1 GCA_017444245.1 Selenomonadaceae bacterium
GGCGTCGGTATGGACGTTGTGCGCAGTAAAATTGAATCACTCAGCGGACACGTCGACGTTGAAACGCATGTCAATGAAGGTTCAATCTTCAAAATTAAACTGCCGCTGACTTTGGCGATTATTCAAGCAATGCTTGTTAAAGTTCAAGAAGAAGTTTACGCCGTGCCGCTCGGTTCAATCGACAGCACGATTAACATTCAGCCCGACGAAATTAAAACTGTTCAAAATCGTGAAGTTATCGTCTTGCGCGGTGAAATTATTCCCATAATTCGCATGGAACAAACTTTATTTGTGCCGCACGTCAAAGATTCGGATGAACTCTTCGTTGTAGTCGTACACGCGGGCGAATCAAAGGCGGGTATCGTCGTTGATAAACTTATTGGGCAACAGGAAATCGTTATAAAGACGCTGGGTAATTTGTTCATGGGCGTGAAGATGTTTTCAGGCGCAACGGTACTTGGCGACGGGCGAATTGCGCTGATTCTCGACGTTGCTACGATGTTGAATTAGTAGCTACAAGCTACAAGCTACAAGCTAACAGCTACAAGCTACAAGCTAACAGCTAACAGCTACAAGCTAATCTTAAGGGGGCTAATAAGTTTATGGCAAAAGATAAAGTGACAAATGATCTCGGCGACGAAGGCGCAACAGATGCCGGAATGCAGGTAGTTGCTTTTAAATTGCGCGACGAAGAATACGGCGTGAATATTTTTCAAGTGCAGGAAATTCGCAACCTCGTCGATATTACGCGAGTGCCTTTTTCCGCAAGCTACATCAAAGGCGTAATCAATCTGCGCGGCAGTGTCCTTCCCGTTATCGACCTTAAAAAACGTCTGGGGTTGGAACAGACGCCCTACACCGATAAAACAAGAATAGTCACGGTAAAAGTCGGCGACCTTCCCGTTGGAATGCTTGTCGACGCAGTGACGGAAGTTTTGACAATCCCCACAAAGTTGGTTGACGCAAAAAAAGCTATCACCGAAAAAGATATTGGAAAATTTTTAAGCGGTATAGGAAACATGGACGGGCGTCTTGTTATCATGCTGAACTTGGAAGAAATTGTAGGGTTGCCGGGCTGATTTTGCCGGTAGCCGCAACGTTTAATGCGTAATTCGTAATGCGCAATGAAAAAATTTTTTCTAAGCTGAAAGCTGAAAGCTAAAACGGAGGATCTCTTTATGGTTGATGAATTTGACTTGACGCCAATACAAATGGACGCGCTCAGAGAAATCGGCAACATTGGCGCGGGCAATTCGGCTACTGCTCTGTCACAAATCATAAATAAAAGAATTGATATGAATGTACCGAAAGTTGCGCTCGTTCCCATTGAAAGCGTCCCCGATTTGGTCGGCGGTCCTGACACAATAGTTGTTGGCATTTTCTTAAGTGTTTACGGCAAAGCTCCAAGCAACATTCTTTTTCTCATGCCGCAAAAAAGCGCGTTTTATCTCGTCGATACTCTTATGGGCAGAGAACACGGCACGACGAAAAAATTGGACTTCATGGACGAATCGGCACTCATGGAAATCGGCAACATTCTTTCCGGCGCGTACTTGAACGCATTCTTCAACTTTACGCATATTTCAATGTTGCCGTCAATACCTGCACTTGCGATGGACATGGCGGGCGCAATTTTAAATATTGTCTTGGTTCAGCTCGGACAAATGGGAGATCAGGCAATGGTTATCGAAACAGAATTTTTAGCGGAGGATGACGGAATCAACGGACACTTTTTCTTAGTGCCTGATCCCGGTTCACTCGGCACTTTGATTAAGGCAGTGGGAGTTGAATAGACATGGCAGACCTTATAAAAGTCGGCATGGCTGACTACAAGGTCGGTCGCAGTCCGTCTACCTTGATAAGTTACGGCTTGGGTTCATGCATTGGGGTTTCGTTGTACGATCCACAAAAGAAAGTTGGCGGGTTGCTCCACATTATGTTGCCGGACAGCACACAGGCAAGAGCCAGCGATAACCCCGCAAAATTCGCTGATACGGGTATACCGCTCATGTTGAATGAGGTTATTGCGCTTGGTGCCTCGAAAAGCCGTCTTGTTGCAAAACTTGCCGGCGGCGCGCAGATGTTCGCCTTTGCCAATGCAACTGACATTATGCGTGTCGGTTCGCGCAATGCGGAGGCAGTCAAGCAAATTCTAAGGAGAAACGGTATTAAAGTTATCGCGGAGGATACGGGCGGCAATTACGGGCGGACAGTGCAAATTGATCTTAACACGGGCGTTTACAAAGTGAAAACTATTGATCGCGGAGAAAAAGATATTTAGATCGATGGATCGATAGATCGATAGATCGTTAGTTATACTGAAAGCTAACAGCTAAAAGCTAACAGCAAAAGCTAACAGCTGGAAGGTGGTTACCTTGACTAATGCTTCAATAATGTTTACGGCATTCATAGTTAGTATAATCTGCTCCGTGATAGTTTTCGTTGCCGGACTCTTTAGCGGCGTCGTTCGGATGGGTACTTTGTTCCTGCGTACGTTTTACGCACTCGTCATGGCTTGCGCGGCAACTTACTTTATACTTATGGTTTTCGATTGGTATTACGAAAAAAAGAAAAAGAAATTCGACGAATCTCAAACTGCGGCGAACGACAAACCGGTTGAAGGAAACGCTACAGAAAATCCCGCCGTTGCCAATCCTCAACCCGTTGAACAGCCGGCTGAACAAGTCGGATTTAAGCCGCTCAATCCTGAAGTAGTAAGTAGTAAGTAGTGCATAGTAAATAGCAAGTGGTGTAACGATTAAAAGCGTGGTGACGACTATGGAGAGCAACGAAAAAAAAATTGACACTACGGAATTATGGAAACAGTACAAAGTAAATAAATCTGTGGCTATCAGAAATAAATTAGCGGAAATTTATTTGCCACTCGTAAGAATCGTCTGTGGCAGGCTTGCCGTAAGTCTGCCGCCACATTTAGATAGAGATGACCTTTTGAGTAGCGGTTTTTTCGGTCTCCTTGACGCCATAGACAGATTTGACATAGAAAGAAATGTAAAGTTTGAAACTTATGCGGGCGTGAGAATTCGCGGCTCAATGCTCGATTATCTTCGTTCCAAAGATTGGATACCCGTAACCATGCGCCAAAAAATTCGGCGTTACGAACAGACGGTTTATCAACTTGAATCTGAATTGGGCAGGAGTGCGACGGACAAAGAAATTGCGGCGGCACTCGGCATAACGATTGAAGAATTGCAAACTTTGGTAAGTCAATGCAACGCGGCAACTGTCATTCCTCTTGAGGAATACATAAAGACCGATTCTGCCGAAAACATTGACACAAATCCTTCAAATACGGCGGAATTTTTAGAACTGAAAGACACCCTTGCACGTGCCATTGACCGCCTTCCGGAGAAAGAAAAAATTGTCGTTTCGCTGTACTACTACGAAGAATTGACGCTGAAAGAAATCAGTTTAATCTTGCACTTGAGCGAGGCGAGAATTTCTCAACTGCATACAAAAGCAATTTTCAGAATGCGTGGGTACTTGGCGCGTTCCAAAGAAAATTTGATGTTATAAATCCAAAGTACAATATCACGATACGAAAACTTTCCGTAAATTTCTTTAAGAGAGGTGGGTCAAGGTGGGGGATACGGGCAACTATTCAAAGTTAGGCGGACCAGAATCTGGCTATCTGTATGAATTTAAGGAAGACGGAGTATATTTGACGATATACCCCAACACGGCAGATTCTCTCCTTTTTGAGCTTTCAGATATGCGCCAATTATTGAGGGAACTCGGCATTTTAAATTACGATGTTGCAATGTTGGCGCGAACTTTTCGCGAAGCTTCCGGTAGAGCTCAAAAAATTGCCGATCCCGTGAAAATCGACGCAGAAAAATTAGAACAGGCGAATGAGTCTTCTTCATTCGCGGGATTTGACGGCGTTCAGGAGAATTACGCACGAATTGTAATTGACGTTAGCCGTGACAAGATGAAAGCTACCGTCAGGTACGACACCAAGCAGGGAACAAAAATTCCTACCTTTGAAATGGTTATGGACGCGATTAAAGCCGCAAAAATTGTTAACGGAATTGACGAAGAGGAAATAAGAATTGCTTGCACGAGCTGGAGACCTTTCGTCGCCGCGCAAGGACAACCGCCCATAACCGGTGCCAATGCTTATATCGACAGGAAATTTGATTTAAGTGAACAAGGACGCCCCGTCGTTGATGAATATGATCGCGCCGATTACAGGAATTTAAATCTCTTCGTTCTCGTAAAAGCTAATGAAACTCTTGCGATTAGGATTCCGCAGACGAAGGGAACTCCTGGAAAAAATATTTACGGCGAACCTGTTCCCGCGCAGAATGGTCGTCCGATTCCAATACCGCAGGGAAAAAATACTAAGGTTATCGGCGAAAATCAACTTGTAGCGACGATTAACGGACAAATTGTAGACACGGGCAACAAAATCAGCGTCGACCCGCGCTTGGAAATAAAAAGTTCAGTCGGTATGGCGACGGGCAACATTGATTTTGACGGCACGGTTTTAGTCACAGGCGACGTTCAACAAGGATTTTTCGTCAAGGCAACGGGCGATATTGAAATAAAAGGCAACGTCAACGGCGGCGAAGTCAGCGGGCGAAACGTTTTTGTCGGCGGCGGACTCACCGGAGCTGAACGCGGAAAAATTCAAGCCACTGAAGACGTTCACATAACTTTCGTGGAGAACGCGGTAATTGATGCGGGCGGCGATATAACCATATCAAAATTTGCTTTGCATTCAACGATTAGAGCCAGTAGAAAAATTATTCTTGAGGGGGCGCAGGGACAAATTACCGGCGGACTTGCCGTCGCGGGCGAAGAAGTTTTTGCAAAGAAAATCGGAAACACTTCAAGCGTCGTTACCAGAGTTTCAGTCGGCATTGATCCTTACCTCAATCAAGAATACCATGAGCTTTGCAAAAAGTACAAAGAAGGCAAGATGAAACTTTTGCAAATTACCCAGACGCTGAACACTTTGTCGAAGATTGACATTAACACTTTGCCGCAAAGTCGCGTTGACCAAATTAATGCGTTGACGCGTTCCCAATTTCCGATAGCGGGGCAGTTGAAGCGTGATGAGAAACGGATTAAGGAACTGCGTGAACTTCTCGATAATATGAAATACGGCAGGATTCGCGTTGACGATGCGATTTATCCGGGCGTGCGGCTTTCAATCAACGAGAAGACGCGGCATATCGAAGAAACTTTCAAACATTGCACGATGTACTTGGAAGACGATCATGTTACGGTCGGACCGTTTTGATTGAAAAAATTTTCGGTTCTCGTTCCCTAATCTCTGTTTCACAAAAAGGAAGTGATTTAAATGGATTTTGCACCGGTAGGCGTACAAATGTCGTTTGCAAATTCAAGTAATGTCAGCCAAGTGCATCAAAATTTAAATAATGCCATTGCACTGCAACAGGATATTGACACGGATCGCCAGAAAAAAGATGACGAGCTGAAACAATCTCAAGTGCGCAACAAAGACGATTCGGAAGGCGGAGTTATAAAGGATGATCCCGATCGTCGCAGTCGTGGAGGCGGATATTATTACAATGCCGCGCCGCAAAAAGAAGAGGAGGAGGAAGAATCTTTCGCCGTCGATCCAAAACGTGGGCGGTACTTGGACTTCTCTATATAGATCGTTAGATTGTTAGATCGCTAGTTGTTAGTTGATAGTAATTCAAATGTTTTGATTAATTCCGGCTTGGTAAAAAATTAGAGTTGGTTGAATTACTTTTCTTTTTGGCGTAAAAGAAAAAGTAACAAAAAGCAAACAGCCCGCTTAAATTGCATCCGGCGCGGGCGGGCGCGTCATTGCGTCTTGCTCATTAAAAGTTAAGGTGAAGTTATTGATTACCGATTTGATGATCGTGCTGATAGCAGTCGGCGCGGGAATAATTTTCATAGTCTGGCTAAACTCAAGGCGACGACGAAACAATGAAATGGATCAGCAAGAAATTGAAGAGTCAACCAATAAGTTCAAGCAAGACCTTGAAAACACCGCTAACGAAATTATTGGAAGAATGCAGGAGCAGGCGTCCAGTTTGGAAAATCTTTTGGATCACTCCGAAAGAAACCGTACGCAACTTGAAGGGCGCGTATCCGAGCTGAAAAAACTTTTGAAAAAAAGTGAAGGACAGTCGACAGAAATTAAAGACTTGCTTGCAAGATTGGATGACGCGGTTGACGATATAGGCTTGATGCAGCAGCAAATGGATTTGGTTGAACGCAAAATCAATGCGGCGATTAACATGCCAATGCAAACCGTTTCGCAAATGATGGCGTCGCAGGTTTTGAATCCGATGATGCAAGCTCAACCCGCCCTGCAACAAGGAATGGCGCGTCAGCAAATGCCTCCTCAACCTTTGAATCCGCGCCAAAATCCTCTCGTGCCGTCAATCGTTTTGAAGACACCGCAAGCCGCTAAGGGAGTTTCGCCACTTCAGCAAACGCCTGCGGAAAATTCCGAAGAGTTCGCAAAAGTTTTGGCGCAATCCATTGGCGCAGGTCGTTCGCCGTTGCCGAAACAAAATGATCAAAGTGCGGTTCATCTTTCGCAAAAATCCTCTCGTCAAGTTCGCATGGTGAACGCGCCGCCCGTTCAAGTGGGGACTGCCGCCGCTCAACAGCAACAATCCGGCGTATCGTTGAGTTCACTCGAAAGACGTTCGCGACTTTTGGCAGAGCGTTTGTCGGCAATGAAAGGCGGAACTGCCGCACCTCAACCCGTAGCACAAGCTAAACCGATTCAAACGGGAATTTCTACGACACAGTCAACAGACGTTCGGCGCGCCGCACTCGACGCAATCAGCCGCGCTTCCAATCGTCCCGTTCAAGAACAGCCGCAAACCAATTCGGAAAATCAAAATCTTGCCGGAACTTATTCGCCGCCAAAACGTCAAGCCAGACCCGCCCCGCAAGCCGCAACGCCAACGCAAAATTCTTCCGCTCAAGCTAACGAAACTGCAATCATCAAAAGCATGTTGCTCGCGGGTATGACCGTTGAAGAAATTGCTCGTGAAACCGGAATAGGGCGCGGTGCTATCGAATTGGTTCAGCAAATTATGCGTTTACAACTTGGTAGGAAATAATTTAGGAAGTAGAGAATAGGGAATGGAATTCGTTCTATTCCTTATTTTTTTGTCTTTGGAGGAAAATTTATGAACTTAGACGGCTTTTCCATGCGTCCGTTGACTTTTGAATTGAAAAATTTACTCGTCGGCGGGCGCATCGATAAAATCACTCAACATAACAAAGTTAATTTCACAATCACAATTCGTCAGCCCGGCAAAACTTATCTGCTGAAAATTTCTGTCGCGCCGCAAAATCCTTCCGTTCACGTCGTAAAAAATTCTCTTGAAAATTTACCTGAACCGCCAACTTTTTGCATGGTTCTTCGCAAAAATCTTGAAAACGGGCGCGTCGTCGACATTCGCCAGCATGAACTCGACAGAATTATTTTTCTCGACGTTGACACAATCGGCGCAGGCGGAATGATTCAAACCGTCACGCTGTCTATCGAACTTATCGGCAAGTACAGCAACATTATTTTGGTCAGCGAAGAAAAAATTGTCGACGCGCTGAAAAAAATCGGCACGAACTCAAGCCGCGTTCGTACAGTTTTGCCCAATCAAATTTATCAGTTGCCGCCCGCGCAGGATAAACTTGATATTTTCGCGAAAGATATTTCGGAAATTATCTGCAGGATAATATCAGCTCCGTCTGCGCTAATTGACAAGGATATTATGAATGAGTGTCAAGGATTCGGTCCGCAGACGATTAATGAATTAATTTTTTCTGCGGGCTTGCCGAATGATTCAAAAGTTGAAACGCTGGA
>JAFSXD010000043.1 GCA_017444245.1 Selenomonadaceae bacterium
GCTCAAAATGATTCTGGACAACTTCGGATTTTTTAACGTCATCGCGCAGGATATTTACGGCAAATTCAAGGACGCCAACGACGCATTGATTGACGACAGAAAAATTTTTGAAGACGCCGTCAAGAAAAATGCTGACGTTGCACGAAAAAAATTTTTGTCGACGTTCGGTCTCTAAGCTCCAAGCTATTTCAAAATTTCAGAAACCAAAACTTTGTCTTCGCACAACTGCAAAATAATTTCGTCGATGGAGGCGGCAAATTTTTTAATCGCGTCTTCGGAATACAGACCGGAATCGTAGGAATATTCAATATCGTAAGTGTCGTCGTCGTTAAGATTTACTTGAACGTCCAAAGAATTTTCCGTGACGGACCATTCATTTGGCGGAAGTTCAATCGCTTCGGCGGGATAACCGCAGACAGTCAAATTTCTCATCGTACTGCGAATTTTTTTCTGAAATACAAACGTCGAGCACACGTCCTTACCGCTGTTATAAGCAGTACTCAAACTTTTGCGATACCTTACGCAGTCCGTCAATTCTTTTTCCAAATTGTCAAGCAACTCGTCAATAGTCATGCCGTCTTCAAATTCGCAACAGATCGGAAATTGTTCAAGCATTGCGCCCATCAAGCGGCGTTCCTGCGTGTCGTATCGCCCGTTGTGAATCCAATCCATTATCGCATTTTTTGAGCCGGTAGATTTCGCAATGGCAAGCATCGTCGCCGCGAAAAAGAAAATATGGTCTTTGCGTTTGCTCTCCAAAAAATATTCTCGCGTGACATTTTTTATCGGGATAATAGTGCATCCTTGTCGCCAATCGAGAAATTCGCTCTTCGCTTCTATTTCGTTCATATTGATTAAATCCATCGGAAGAAAATGTTTTTCCAGTTCAATTTTATTTAAAACGCTCATCCAATGCTTACTGCCCGCTTCAAATTCTTCTGTCGAAACTTTCATATCTTCCAAAATATAATCGGCGTAATTCAGCGGAACGCGCGTAATTTTTTTGCCCTTGTAGCGTGAATTTACTTCGCCGACAAAAAGAACTATGATTGACGTACCGTCCATAATCGTGTGGTAAAAGTCAAAGTAAAAATATTTCGCCGTCGGTGTCTCAAAAATGTAAAGTCTGTACAGAGGTTTATTCATCAACTCGTACGGTCTCATCAAAGTTTTTTTGCGTTGCTCCAACTCTTCGTCAGAAATTTTTTCCACAGTCACGGGAACAATTTCCCCGTCGAAACGTTGGCAAATATCGTCTGTTTCCGGATGAAAAACCATGCGGCAACGAAAAACATCGTAGTTATTCAGCGTGTCGTTTAACGCCTGCGCAAAGCGATTTAAATCAATTTCCGGTGCAAGTTTGTACAACGCACCTTGATTCAGCATCGTGGAATGAATTTTGTAAAATTGCGAATCCACCATCCAAAGTTGCATCGGGCGCAGAGGATAATAACCGCGCGTCCTCAATGCGTCATTTATAATTCTGTCAATGTACTTGTCTTCCATATTCTCACAACTCCACTAAAAAATTTTTTCTACTCTCCACTTAAAATTGCAAAGTCATGCGGTTTTCATCGCCGCCGAAATTATATTTGCGCTGAGCAAATTGCGCCGTCACGCCCTCAATGAAAAATTCTCTGAAGTTAAAATTTTTCTCCTGCGCGGTTTTCACAACGTCGTAAGTTTTTCCGTTGTCGCGAATTATCACAGTGATTTTGTCTTCAAGGAAAATTGAAAATTCCAGCTGAAAAATTTTTTTGTCGGCACGTTCAACCCGTTCAACCGCGTGCATTCCAAATTCTTCGACGCACAAAACAATTTTATTTCGGATTTTGTCAGTGACGCCGCGCCGTTTTAATTCGTCATCAATTTGCCGCGTCAACGCCATAATTTCATCTGAAGTTGCATTCACGTCATAGGAAAGTTGACGATCCAAAATTTTTTTGTCAACCATCAGCAAACCGTTGCGCCGTCTCAAGTAAAAATAATTTACAAGGTATGTCACCAAAAATGAAACGCCTATACCCAGCCAAAAAATATTTATGGAATATTTTCCCAAAATGTTCAGCGCAAAAAGTCCGCTTAAAAACATTCCCGCTAATGGCAAGATTAACAGCAGAAATATTTTCACGACTGCGCCGTAATTCAATTCCCCAATGTAAATGTAGTAATGCCCCAAAATCATTACAAGACCCAAAAAAATTATGAACGGAAGCAAATATCTCATTGCCTCCGCCGCCTCTTCGGCAAGGTTGGAGTCCGTCACGCCGAACATTAACGGCAAAAAATCTGCAAAAATCATTCCGACAAAAATTATGATTAAACCAAGCGCAACCGTTACCGCCATTCCCAGCCGCATCGTTTTTATTACGCTGTGCAAATTATTTTCCGCGTGGTATTGGCAAATCATCGGCTGTAAACAGTCAATTACTCCCGTGAAAACCGTAATCACCAACGTTAACAAATTTATCACGACCGTCACGATTATCAGCTTTTCATCGCCGAAATAGTTAATGACGTACATCGAAAAGATTATCGGCAAAATCGAAATGAAAAGCGTATCCATCGAGTGATAAAAACTGTAGACGACGCCGCGCCAAATTTTTTTCAAATTCCAATACCAAGTGAAATGAAGTTGACTTCGCCCGCCCGTCAAATAATAAATCTGTATTAAAACGCTTGTTAAAGTTCCCAAAGTCGTGGCAAGTCCGACACCGCGCACGCCGAAATTTTGGCAAAGGACAATATCCAAAATCACGTTGATGATAAACGAAACGCTTGAGGCAACTAAGCAAGCCCGCTCCATTCCTTCAGAAAAAAATATTGTGTAGTTGAAGACGCTGACAAGTTGAAACAGAATCCAAAAAATTAATCCGCTGTAATATTCACCCGCAAAAAATCTTAAATTCGGAGAAACTTCCCAAGAATCTAAAATTTGTTCGCGCAGAAAAAAAAGTGCCGTGAAAAGTATTAAACTGCAACCGACGGCTAAAATTATCCCCAAACTAAAAAGCCTGTCAACTTCCGCCCTGTCACTTCTGCCCTGCGCGTATGACGCCATCATTACGAGCCCGTCCGCGACCAAGTACGCCACGAACAATATCAATGTGAAAATTGGAAAAACCAGCGTCATTGCGGCTACGGCGTCGTCGCCCACGAATTGACCAGCAACAACGCTGTCCGTCAAAATCAAAATGTACGAATTGATAATCGCAAATATCGACGCCACGAACACTGACCAAAAACGCGTCGATATAACAGTTTTTCTACCGAACAATTTTTTGAACTCCAGTTAATTATCCGATTTAAAGCCCGTTTAACGTCCGAGCCTTACCGTAGTTGCCAAAGCGTCGACAAAGCCCGTTATAGCCCATTTACGCGAATTTGCGGGGATGAAAAAAGAATCGCCGCGCCTAAAACTTAATTCCTCTTCGTCGACAGAAATTTTTCCTTGCCCGTCCAAAATCAGTATGCTCAAAAAAGATTCGGCAGTTACCGTGCCTTCAAGCCGCGAAAAAAATTTCCCGTTCAAATTAATTTTGTCGACGGTGAAATAATCGCATGTGACGAGGTGCGGATATTTTTTTTCGTCCTGCTTAATCGGCGAAAGATTAGCCACGTCAACCGCCTTGTCAATGTGCAACTGCCGCGCCTTGCCGTTCGCGTCGACTCGTCCGTAATCGAAAATCCTGTAGGACACATTGGAATTTTGCTGAATTTCCGCGAGAAGAACTCCCGCGCCGACAGAATGAATCGTGCCTGCGGGAATGAAAACGCAATCGCCGCGCTTAACGTAAACTTTTCGCAAAATCTCCGTCAAAGTTCCCGCTTTAATTCGTTCGGCAAATTCTTTTTTTGAAACCGTACGATTCAGTCCGTGATAAATGAAAGAGTTGGGGGCGGCGTCCAAAATGTACCACATTTCGTGCTTGCCGAGTTGCCCTTCAACTTTCAGCGCGTAATCATCGGAAGGATGAACTTGAATTGATAAATTGTCCTGCGCGTCAATGAACTTTATCAAAATTGGAAAGTCCTTGAAATTGCGGCAATTCTCCCCCAAAACGTCGCCGCCGACTTCGCCGAGATATTCACAAAAATTTTTTCCCGCATAATCGCCGTTCGTGATGATTGATGCGCCGTCTTTGTGCGCGGCAAGAACCCACGCTTCAGCCAAAGTTTTGCCGTCGAAGTTTATGTTAAAATCTTCAATTAAACGCCGCCCGCCCCAAATATAATTTTTGCACGCCGGCGCGAGTTTTAAAATCGATGTGCTCAAAAAATTTCTACTTCCTATTCACTAAATCCGGTTAGGGATTAGATCGCTAGATCGTTGGTCAACTGTCTAACTGTCTATCCGGCGATCTAAATTCCTAATTCCTTTCCTTGTCGCCGCTATCGTTTGGAGAAGGCGGATAATCATTCTGAACGGGTTCAGACTCATAAGGCAACTCGACTGCCGCTTCACGTGAAGGATCGTAAACTACGTCACCTTCGTTACTCCCGCCGCTGTTATCGTAATCGCGGTAAGGATCGTGAAAACCGGGATTATACCCCGTGTCATCCGGAAAATATTCTGTGCGCGGATTGTCGGGGTTGCCGCCGTCGTGGTAAGTTTCTCCGGAAGGCGGATTATAATTTTCGTAGTTTTCATTGTAATTACCGTTGTTGGAGTCGTCGTAATACTGATTTTGACTTCCGTCGTCGCCTTGAGTTCCGCCGCCAATACTTTCAACGGCAGAGCCGCGCTGATCAACAACAATTTGGTCAAAGTCATGAACGGGAGTATTAAGCAGGGCATTTTGCATGAACATGCTCCAAATCATTGCCGGAATGCCGCCGCCCATAATTCCATCCGTCGGAGTGTTATCGTCGTTGCCAACCCAAACGCCGGCGACTAAATCGGGAGTGTAGCCGACAAACCATGCGTCATGATAATCGCTCGTTGTACCCGTTTTTCCTGCGGCAGGACGCCCAATATTCGCTGAACGACCGGTGCCGCGCTTAATTACGTCCTCAAGCATGCTCGTCAAGTTCGACGCACTTTCGGGAGAAATAACCTGCTTGCCCGTCGGAACATTCTCTTCCAAAATATTTCCGTTGCGATCCAAAATTTTTGTAATGACAATGTGTGGCATGAAAACTCCGTTGTTCGCGAAGGTGCAGTATGCGTTCGTAAGTTCAAGCGGCGTCACACCGCGAGTAAGACCGCCCAGAGCCGTAGAATAATTGTTGTCGTTAACATCGCCTTCAAGTACGAAAGTTGAAATTCCCATTTCGTACGCGTAATTTATCGCTTGATACATTCCCAAAGCCATTGCAATTTTTACCGTCGGCACGTTCATTGAAAAAGTTGCGACAGTTCTCATCGTGACACTTCCGGAAAAACGTCCGCTGTCATTTCGCGGCGACCAACCGTCAATCGTAACGGGGCTGTCTTCAATCACGGTGTTTGGCGTGAAATTATTTTCCAACGCCGCAACGAAGACGAAAGGTTTAAATGCCGAGCCCGGTTGACGTTCCGCCATGTACGCACGGTTAAATTGATCCGAACCGCGCCCGCCGACCATTGCCTTGACGTAACCTGTCTTCGGATCAATCGCCACAATCGCGCCTTGCGGCTGAACAACCCCGCTTGCGTCCGTGTAATCATTCGGCAAGTAAGTAAGCAACGCTTGTTCCGCCATGCGCTGAACGTCCAAATCAATCGTCGTGTAAATTTTCAAACCTTCCTTGTACAGCGCATCAGGTCCGTACTTGTCAGCAATGAAGTTCGTAACGTAATTGATAAAATATCTTGCGTCGTTCAATTCTTCGGGACGATTCGGCTGGGCGAAAACCAATTCAAAATTTTTTGCCTCGCGTGCTTCGTCTGCGCGGATGTAATGGTACTTAACCATTTGATCCAAAACGACGTTTCGACGATCCAACGCCGCCTGCATGTTGTTGAACGGCGAATAGTAATTCGGACTTTTCGGCAAGCCCGCAAGCAACGCGCATTCGGCTAAATTAAGTTCTTCAACGCTTTTGTCGAAGTAAACCCGCGCCGCCGCTTGAACACCGTACGCGCCTTGACCAAAATAAATTTGGTTCATGTACATTTCCAAAATTTCTTGCTTGGTGTATTGCTTTTCAATTTGCAATGCCAAAAAAATTTCTTGAATTTTGCGTTTGAAAGTTCGCTCCTGCGTCAAGTATGCATTCTTTGCAAGTTGTTGAGTAATCGTCGAGCCACCCTCTGCAATTTCTTGTTTCATCAAATTTGCGTAGAGCGCGCGCGCCAATCCTTTTGGGTCAATGCCGTTGTGTTCATAAAATCGATTGTCTTCAATGGCAATGAAAGCGTTCTGCAAATTTGCGGGAACTTGCTCAATTTTCACGGGCATGCGATTTTCCACCGCGTGAATGTTTGCAATTTCGTTGCCGAGAGAATCGTAAATTTGTGACGAGGCGGGCGGTATAATATCTTCAGTGATATTTGGTTTTGTGTTTATGTTCGCCGTAAAAAATCCTATTGCCACTCCTACAGCTGTCACGATAAAAAAAATTATGAGTCCAAAAAGAATTTTCAGAAACGTGGACAGTCTGTTTCTGGCAACAACTCTTCTTCTTCGCGCCTCCGACGCGGCATCGTTTGTTTGTGAATCCGGTTCGCGCATACAATCTCCTCCTGCGCAGATTTTATCACAATTACCGCTTTACGTCGACAAAATTTTTCGTACGGATTATTTTTATCCAAAATGTTCCGCTATATGGTAAAATAAAAATCACTGGTCGGAAAAAATTTTTTCTACCAGCTACCAGCTACCAGCTAAAAAGGAGTGCTTTCATTGCGAATAATTTTTATGGGGACGCCGGAATTTGCCGTGCCGAGTTTAAAAGCCTTGACGGAATCGGCAGAAGTTTTGTGCGTCGTCACTCAACCGGATAAACCAAAAGGACGCGGACACAAACTTCAGCCGCCGCCGGTAAAAATTTTTGCCGAAGAAAAAAAAATTCCCGTACTTCAACCAAAAAATTTGCGCACGGAAGAAATTTTTAATCAACTTGCAGAATTTAACGCGGACTTTATCGTTGTCGTCGCGTACGGAAAAATTTTGCCGCAAAAAATTTTGGATTTGCCGAAAATCGCTTGCGTCAACGTTCACGGCTCATTACTTCCGAAATATCGCGGTGCCGCGCCTATCGAGTGGGCGATTATCAACGGCGAAAAATTCACGGGAATAACCACGATGAAAATGGACGCCGGACTGGACACGGGCGACATGTTGTTGACTTCCACCGTTGAAATTTCCGAAGAGATGACTTCGCCCGAGCTGAAAGAAATTTTGAGCGTCGAAGGGGCAAAACTTTTAATCGAGACGTTGAAAAATTTTTCCGCGATTAAACCCGTCAAGCAAGATGATTCACTTTCAAATTACGCGCCGATGCTCACGAAGGAAACCGGCAGAATCGATTGGAAAAAATCTGCGCGGGAAATTCACAACTTGGCACGCGGATTGTACGGCAACGCATTCACGACGCTTGCGGGAAAAAATTTCAAAATTCTCCGCACAAAAATTTTGTCGACAAATTTAAATCTTGCCGCAGGAGAAATTAAAATTGACGGGAAAAAATTTTTCGCAGGCACAGGCGACGGCACGCTTGAGGTAATTGAGTTGCAAGCCCCAAATTCAAAAAAAATGGACGCAGCAAGTTACTTAGCCGGTCACAAAGTCGAAGAAAAATTTTTTGGTGATTGATTGATGGACGAAAGAATAATTGCTACAGACGAACAGCTTGCCGACGATTGGCAATACAGTTTGCGCCCGCGCAGATTGGCGGAATACATCGGGCAGGACAAAGCCAAACAAAATTTATCCGTCTTCGTCAAGGCGGCTCTGTCGCGTCGTGAGGCGTTGGATCATGTTTTGCTTTACGGTCCTCCCGGTCTTGGCAAGACGACGCTGGCGGGGATAATCGCCAACGAATTGGGAGTAAATTTCCGCCCGACTTCCGGACCTGCGATAGAGCGTTCAGGAGACCTTGCCGCGTTGTTGACGAACTTGCAACCGCGCGACGTTTTGTTTATCGACGAGATACACCGCCTTAGTCGACAAGTAGAAGAAATTTTGTATTCTGCAATGGAAGATTTTGCGCTTGATATAATTATCGGCAAAGGACCAAGCGCGCGCAGTATTCGGCTGGACATTGCGCCGTTCACTTTGATTGGCGCGACGACGAAGGCAGGGGCTTTATCGCCGCCGTTGCGTGACAGATTCGGCGTAATTTCTCGCTTGGAATATTATTCAGTCGACGCGCTTTTGGAAATCATTGTCCGTGCCGCGCAGATTCTTCACATAATCATTGATGAAGACGGCGCGAATGAAATTGCTCGTCGTTCTCGTGGGACGCCGCGAATTGCCAACAGACTTTTGAAAAGAGTTCGTGACTTCGCAGAAGTTGAAGGGAATGAAAAAATTTCAAAGGAAGTTGCCGACCGCGCACTGCAAGCGTTGGAAGTGGACAGCGCGGGATTGGATCACACCGATAGGCGAATGTTGGACGCAATGATAAATAAATTTCGTGGCGGTCCCGTTGGTCTTGAAACAATCGCCGCGTCGATCAGCGAAACGCGCGAAACGATAGAAGATATTTACGAACCGTACTTGTTGCAACTGGGATTTATCATGCGGACTCCGCGCGGAAGGATTGTAACCGAAGCGGGCTACAATCACATGAAAACTTCGTATCTTCTTCATGAGTAGGGGGAAATTTTTTTCTTCCCTGCTCATTTTTTTCGGCAACTGAATAAAAAAAAGTCTTCGATTTCTCGAAGACACAAGTTTTAAGTTCTATTTAGGATTTATCTTTTCTGATTTACAAGAGTTTGTTTCCTGTTCGTCGTCAGACGCTGTATACTGTCGGCTTAGAAGAAGAACTCTGCACGTGCAAAGATTTTCTTGTACTTGTCGCCGCCGGTGATGTCTTTACCGTGTGCATAGCGGAGAAGGATACCAACGTTCTTGAAGGGAGCGTAAGCCGCGCCGATGTGCCAGCCTTTCGTTCCGGTTTGGATGTCATCACTCTGATTGGTTGCGATAGCTACGTTGTAACCGAATTTGGAGTAACCGGCCCAGACAGCCCAGTCACCTTTTTCAGCATAATCGCCGTACTTGCCGTAGCGAAGGAGAACGTCCCAACCGTCTTTCTCGTTGTCAGCTTTGGAGTTTCTTGCAGCCGCCGCTTTCACATAGAACATGTCGTTGAAACGATAGCCGATGTTTGCGCCGATAACGTTTGCTTTTTCAGCATCTCCATCATCGCTGTAGAAATAGTTTGCGAAGTCGTGGTCTTTAGCGTAGTAGTAAGCCAAGCCACCAAACAAGCCTTTGTCGCCGGGATCATCGTACTGAACATTGAGTCCGATGAATTTGGTTTCGTTTTCTGCACCGTATTCAGGCTCGTCGCCGCCGCCGATACGTCCACCGGTAAGAATTGCTTTCCATTTAGTACCGAAAGTCAATTCGCCGCCGGAGATAACGCTATCATTGACGATACCTTCTTCAGGAGTGTAAAGACCGAAACGACCGAGTTTGACGCTGAATCTGTCATAATCGCCTTGCGCATAAATTCTCTTCAGGAAAACATCTTGAGTCGTGTCGTCGTTCATGTCGCCGTTTGCATCGAGACGTGCACGCGCTGTCCAGTGATCATTGATTTCAGCTATCGGCTCAAGACGGAAGACGTAACCGTTGCTGGTGGTCTTGTCGCGATCATCATATTTCAGGTTGTGGTAGGTGTACTCAATTTTGCCGTTCCATTTTACTTTGTCAGCGTGTTTTTCGAGTTCCGCTACACGAAGTCCGAGACTGTCAAGTTCGACCTGGAATTCTTCGACGAGATCTCTCAACTGATTGAGTTCATTGGCAGTAACCGTTGCGCCGTTGCTAAGTTTGAAAGGAACAACCGTGCCGTCAACCACACGACGAACGCCGCTGTTATCAACGAATGTCCACTGATGTCCGCGAAGTTGAACGTTGAACGGGCTGGATTCGCCTTCGATACGAGCAAGAGTCTTTGCAATCATCTGAGCCATTTCATAACGGGTGATGTTGCGTCCGCCCAAGAATTTGCCGTTCAAGCTTGCATCCGAGTTGTCGTAACCTGTGACGATACCGGCTTCAGCAAGACCGAGAACCGCGTTGTACGCCCAGTGGTGATCGTTAACATCGCTGAAAGGGTTTTGTGCCGCATAAGTGGGCGTTGTTGCTGTGCCGAGAATAACGGCTGCAGCCAAAGCAGAAACTACTGACTTTTTCATTTCGCATTTCCTCCTCTAGAAACGACTATGAAAAACAACTTTGAATTTTTTTATCCGTCAGGCTCTGCTTCAAAGTTCTTTGTCGGAGTTTCCACGTTTCCTCTGATCTGACTTCGTCGCGTGACCTTCAAGATGTGCGCATTGTAATACATCAATTTTTACCTGTCAAGCATTTTTTTCAACTTTTTTGGAAAAATTTTTCAGATTGGTTTCATCTTGAGTTATAAAAAGTCAAGAAATTGCCCAAAATATTTTTTTCACTTGTCCGAAAAAACATCAGGAAATTTCCTTTGAAAGAATAATTTTTCGTCGGAAAATCTGAAAATTATCCATAGAATTTTCATAGTTAGATCGCCAGATAGTTAGATCGCCAGATAGTTAGTAAATTAAAAAACGCCGTCCAAAAGCAGGACAGCATTTCCTTAATCAATGAGTTTTGAAATGGCGAAGAATACGGCGTGCGCCTTCGCGAAAACTTTTTGGTTGGCGTCAACCATTGCGCATTCGCAGGTAAAGATGTGGCGACCTTCATTCAAAATTTTTGCGTCGGTAATGATTCGCGTCGACATCGGCACGGGGTGCATAAATTCCAGCGTGATTGAAACGGTTACCACTTTTTTATTTCTCATCAGGCAAGCCGCGCCCATTGCCGTATCAGCCATTGTCGTGAGTACTCCGCCGTGCAAAATTCCGTAGGGGTTGGAGTGACATTCTTTGACTTCAAGTTCAAGGCGCGCGCAACCGTCGGCAGTCGGCACAACCTCGACGCCTAAGAAATCCAAAATTTTATTTTCATGGCAGAATTCTATTACTTGTTCTTGCGTGGGAGTCGGCAAATTTTTTTCCTCCTTGAATGGTGAGCAGTATGAAGAAAGTAGGTTGAAGATTTTTTGATTGAAAAATTAACTTTTGTATGGTAACATTTTTTGTGCGTAAGCGTCAACGATTCGCTTAGGTTACAAAGATTTTTTTCGTCGAAGGTTTTCAAAAAAATTTTCGGCAACGGTCACGGAGGTAGAAATTTTGAAAAAAGTAATTGTTTCGGCTCTGACTTCGGCACTCGTCTTAGGCGCAACTTCAACTTCATTTGCGGCACAAAATCCTTTCAGCGATGTCAACGATCATCATTGGGCGTACAACGCGGTTCTCGGTCTTGCTGAAGCGGGCATCATTACCGGTTACGACAATTCGGATGCAAGCTTGAACGGAAAATTTCTTGGCGGCAGGAGCATTACCCGCTACGAAATGGCGCAGATGATTGCGAAAACTCTTGCGCGTATCGAAGGCGAATCCGGTCCGTTCAACGTTCAACTGCGCGGGCATCAATGGACGTTCGTTGACAACAGCGGCGTTCGTCGTGTGGTTGACGGTACGGTTGTCCCTTTCAAACTTAGCAACGGTGCAACTGTGACGCGTAAAGATTTGGACGATCTTTTAAATCTCATGACGGAGTTCCGCGCGGAGCTCGATAGTCTTGGCGTTCGCGTCGAAGAACTCGAAAAGCATGCAGACAAAGTTAAATGGACTGGTGAAGTTCGTTACCGCTACTGGAACAACAGAACCGAAGTTAAAAACGGCGACGATGAAAAGACAAGCCGTAACCAATTACAGTACAGACTTTTCCCGACGGCGGAGATTAGCGAAAACTGGACGGCGAAAGCTCGTCTTACCGGCTCGGTAAACATGGACAGCGACACCAGCGGCGACATGGCTTTAACGTACATTTTCGCGGAGGGCAATTACGACAAATTCAACATCAAGCTGGGCAAAATGCCTTTCTTCAGCACGGTTGACAGCGGGCTGGTTATGGATGACTTTTTCAGCGGCGGACAAATTACTTACGGCGATAAATTCAAAGTGAAACTTGAAGGCGGGCGTTGGAATCTCAACCACAGCTACATGGATATCGACGATTCGGCAAACTATCTCGGTGCAGAGTTGCTTTACGATGATGATGAACGTTTTAATTTCGGCGTGGGCTATCGTCATTTTAAATCAAACGAATTTTCCAGCGCGATAGGTTACGGCGACAAGGACAAGGCAAGAATTTTTTCAGTTGGCGCGGGATATAATTTTGGTGACTTCAGCCTTGACGCCGAATATGCGAAAAACAGTTCCGCCGACGAATTTAATAAAGGTTACAACGTAGAACTTGGTTACAAGGGCGCGGATCGCAATCAGCCCGGCTCGTGGGGGCTTTACTTGGCTTATCGTTATGCCGGCAACAACGTTTCATTCTCCCCGACTTATGACGTGTACGGCATGACTTCAAATAAAAAAGGCGTCAACTTCGGCGTGACTTGGTCGCCGTTCAAGAACACTTACACAGAGGCAAGTTATTTTCATGGCAAGACGCTTGACACCAAAGAGACAACAAAAACTTTCTTCGGGCGTGTAAGCTTCTTCTTCTAAGAGTAGGAAAAAATTTGAGTACGAAATTTATTAAACTGCGCGGACGAAAATTAGAATTTGGCAAAAAAACTTTGGTAATGGGAATTTTGAACGTTACGCCTGATTCATTTTCGGACGGCGGTTTTTTTTATTCCCACGCGGCGGCGGCAAGTCACGCGGCAAAAATGGTTGACGACGGCGCAGATATAATTGACGTTGGCGCGGAGTCGACGCGCCCGAATTTCACGCCGATAACTGCCGAAGAGGAAATTGCCCGCCTTGAAAAAATTATTCCCGCGATAAAAAATTTTGGCGTGCCAATTTCTGTGGACACGTACAAGCCGGAAGTTGCCGCCGTTGCTCTGGAACTCGGCGCGGAAATCATTAACGACGTTCACGGGCTGGCAAGTGACGAAATGATTTGCGTTGCGAAAAAATTTTCTGCGCCTGTGGTTGCGATGCACAATCGAAAATTTCAAGGCGGCGTTGTTGACGACGTGAAAAAATTTTTCGTCGACACGATTAAGCGTTGCAGAGATTTTGATTTTGACACTTCGCAAATAATTTTTGATGTTGGAATCGGTTTTTGCAAAACTCAAGAGGAAAATTTAATTTTGCTACGAAATTTATTTGAGCTGAAAAATTTTGTCGGCGAAGTTCCGTTGTTGCTGGGCGTCAGCAGAAAAAGTGTTATCGGCTACGCTACGGGGCTTGACGTGAACGAACGAGACGAGGCAACGGGGGCGGCGTGCGTTTTGGCGGCGGCGCAGGGAATTGATATTGTGCGCGTTCACAACGTAAAATTAATTTCCAAAATGTGCAGAATGGCGGATAGGATTTTGGATTGTCAGTAAGAAAGATCGCCGGTGAGACAGTGAGCAGATTGCCGATTGCTTACATCTTTTTAAATCTGGCGATCTGGCTATCTGGCGATCTAGCGATCTAAAAGGAGTTTCAAAGTGAAAGATAAAATGACATTAACAGGCATTGAAGTTTTCGGTTATCACGGGTGCAGTGTCGAGGAACAAAAGCTTGGACAAAAATTTTTCGTCGACGTTGAATTAAATTTAGATTTGTCAATCTCCGGACGCTCTGACGACATCAACGATACCGTCGATTATCCGAAAATAATTTTGTTGACGGAAAAAATTGTCGGCGGCACTCCGCGCAGATTGATTGAAACCGTCGCTGAAGAGTTGGCGTCAAAAATTTTGTCGGAGTTTGATAAAGTCGACGCCGTCAAAATAATTTTGCACAAACCCAACGCGCCCCTGCCGATGACTTACAAAGAAGCCGCCGTAGAAATTTTCCGCACAAGATAATTTTTTGGAGGAACTCAATGGCAGGCAACAGAAATTTAAATTCAGCCGCTAAGGCGAAGAACGACGAATTTTATACCCAAAAATCTGATATCGAAAACGAACTAAAAAACTACACGCATTTTTTCCGCGACAAAATTATTTTCTGCAACTGCGACGATCCCTACGAAAGCAAATTTTTTCAGTACTTCGCAGAAAAATTTAACTTTCTCGGCTTGAAAAAGTTAATCGCTACGAATTTTGTCGGCTCTCCAGTTTTTCAAACCGTTTTGAATTTTGAGGGCACTCCCAACCAAATCCCTGACTTCGATAAGAAAAAACACGCTATCAAAGTCGAAATTTCTGAAGTCCCTCACGACGACGAAAAAGGTTTTTCCATGAGCGATTTGGAATTTCTCCTCACCAATACAAAAAATATCCTCACTCAACTCAACGGCGACTCAAAATTCCCCGCAGGCGATTTTCGCTCCGCCGAATGTGTCGAACTCCTACAGCAAGCCGATATCGTCGTTACCAATCCCCCCTTCAGCCTTTTTCGCGAATACGTCAAACAACTTTTCCAATTCAACAAAAAATTTATCATCATCGGCAACCAAAACGCCGTCACTTACAAAGAAATTTTTTCACTGATTATGCAAAATAAAATGTGGCTTGGTTACGGGTTTAAGAGAGATCCGATTTTTAGAGTGCCCGACTATTACGAAGAACGCGCTACAAGATTCTGGATTGACGAACACGGGCAAAAATGGCGTAGCTTTGGAAATATGCACTGGTTTACAAATTTGGACGTAAAGAAACGCCATGAATTTTTGCCGTTGGTTTTTTCGTACGCGGAACATCCCGAAAAATATCCGCATTACGACAATTACGACGCAATAGAAGTTTCAAAGACTGCAGAAATTCCCAAAGACTACGACGGCGTCATGGGCGTGCCGATAACTTTTTTGGACAAATACAATCCCGAGCAATTTGAAATTTTGGGAATAGCAAATTCTGCGCGTTGGATTGGTTACGAATGTTATACAATTATTGACGGCAAAAAAATTTACAACAGGATTTTAATTCGGCGGCGGTGAAGACATGAAAATTGAGTTGAAGTACATTCCGATTCGCGAAGTTGCAGCAGGTTACGCAGATGACGCAGAAAATGGTTGCGTGGGTTACGGTGGCAAGTTGAACATACGCCCGCCGTTTCAGCGCGAATTTATTTACAGCGACAAGCAACGCGACGCAGTGATTGACACAGTGAGAAAATCTTTTCCGCTGAATGTGATGTATTGGGTTAGGAGCGATGACGGAAATTTTGAACTTCTCGACGGGCAACAACGAACGATTGCAATTTGCAAATACGTTGCGGGAGAATTTACGCTGGAAGACGACCAAAGCTTTGTGAATTTGCCTAAGGCGGTTCGCGAAAGATTTTTGGAATATCCGCTGATGATTTACATTTGCGAAGGCGACGACGAAGAAAAATTAGATTGGTTCCAAACGATAAACATTGCGGGCGAAAAATTGACGGCGCAGGAAACGCGCAATGCAATCTGGGCGTGTGCGTGGCTGTCGGACGCGAAAATTTATTTCAGCAAGAGAGGTTGTCCGGCGTTTTCAAAGTACGGAAAATATTTTGCGGGCTCGGCGATTCGGCAAAATTATTTGGAAACGGCGTTGAAATGGATAGCGGCGCGCGACGGGCTGGAAAGTTTGGAAAAATACATGGACGCGCAGAAGAAAAATAAAGTTGAGAACTGCGCGGAGTTATGGAGTTACGTTGAAGAAATTTTTGCGTGGGTGGAAAAAATTTTTCCGAACTGCACGTCGGACATGAAAGGATTGGATTGGGGCAGACTTTATGAGACGTACCATGAAAAAAATTTTGACGTGGCGAAAGTTTCAGCCGAAGTGCAAAAACTTTATGAAGACATCTGCGTAAAAAATAAAAGCGGAATTTATGAATACGTTTTGGAATTTCTCGGCAACGGGAACGCGGAAACAAAAAATTTGCACGTGAGATTTTTCGGCGACGCAATAAAAAAGACCGCTTACGCGCGGCAAACGAAAGCGGCAAAAGAAAAAAATATTTCAAACTGTCCGATGTGCGTGCTGGAAAATAAATCGAACGCGACAAAAATTTGGAAGTTGAGCGAAATGGAAGCGGATCATGTCACGGCGTGGAGCAAAGGCGGCGCAACGACGATTGATAATTGCGAAATGCTCTGCAAACTTCACAACAGATTGAAAGGAAATTTTTAAGACAAAAAAACCGTCCGACGTGGACGGAATTTTTTTTGCAAGTTTTAAGCTTCAAGCTTTAAGCTTCAAGCTTGTTTTCCAGCAACTGATTGACGAGTTGGGGATTGGCTTTGCCCTTCGTCAACTTCATGACTTGTCCGACGAGTGCGCCGATAGCTTTTTTCTTGCCCGCGCGATATTCCTCAACGGCTTTGGGATTTTTCGCAATGACTTCAGCGACGACGCCTTCAATCGCGCTCGTGTCAGTGATTTGCACAAGCCCTTTGTCCTTAACAATTTTTTCCGGCGAATCGGCAGACTTCCACATTTCCGCAAAAACCGTTTTGGCAATTTTTCCGGAGATCGTTCCTTTGGCAATCATCAAAATCATTTCGGCAAGACGTTTTGCGTCGACGGGGGAATTTTCAATCGTCAAATTTTCCGAGTTGAGATTTTTTGAAAGATCGCTCATAATCCAGTTGGCGGCAGATTTTGCGTCCGCGCCGTAACTTAAAACCGCGTCGAAGTATTCAGCCATTGCCCGCGAACTAGTGATAATTCCTGCGTCGTATTCGGACAATCCCAAATTTTTTGTGAGACGTTCACGGCGTGCGTCGGGAAGTTCCGGCAAAGATTTTTTGAACGCCTCAATTTCTTCGTCAGTCGTGACAATCGGCGGCAAATCCGGCTCCGGCATATAAC
>JAFSXD010000044.1 GCA_017444245.1 Selenomonadaceae bacterium
ATGATGAACATAATAAAGCCGACGACGGGATTTCCGCCGACGACGAAATTTCCAAAAGCCGTAATGACTTCGCCCGCGTAACCGTTTATCAAAATTAATCGCGTCGAAGAAATATTCAACGCTAGTCGAAACAGCGTCGTCACCAAAAGCAACGAAGGGAAAACCGATAAGTCCAACGCCTCTTCGTTGTAAATCGCGCTCATTATTACGACAAGTGCAACGGTTATGTTGAAACAAATTAAAACGTCCAACAACGCAGTCGGCAACGGAATAATCATCATGATTACAATCATGACGAGCGTCACTGCAATTAATACGTCGCTGTATCTTTGTATGAACGAGCCTATAGTTGAAGATTCTTCTTCTAGAGTTTCATTTTCCGGTGCAGGCATCTCATCACTTCCCTTGTTAGCTTGTAGCTGTTAGCTTGTAGCTTGTAGCTTGTAGTTGGTAGCTAATTATATGATAAAAAAACTTCGTTAACAATAGCAACGCAGTTTGAATTTTACTTTTCAATGACGCGGCAACTCCAAAGGTCAGCGCACTGCAAAAGCAACGTCAACTTTTCTTCTTTCATCGCCACACTCCGATTATCTTCAACGTATTGCCCGTCGTGATAAACAATCGCCTGCGTCTCTTCCTCCGTCAAAGAAATTTTCCCGCCAATCAAGTACAAACTTCTAATCGGCACGCTCAAATAAACCATGTCCGAATTAAATTTGTACGGCAGATTTGGTTTCAGCCCGTAAGCTTTTTGTTTTTCACTCGGCTCAAGTTTTATGTACTGCGGATTGTTCGGAACTCCCGCCTTGCCCAAATCGTGGAGAAGGGCGACAATCACGCAACTTTCATCAGAAATTTCCGGCGCAAGTGTTTCTTTCAACTTCAACAAAGTTTCTGCGACGTTCACGCTGTGTTCAAGCAAGCCGCCTTCGTGGCAAAGATGAAATTTCGTCGACGCGGGCGCAGTCAAGTACGCCGTCTCCTTCTCGACAAAATCCATGAGCGACAAAAATTCTTCGCGCCGCTCCACAACTTTTGATTTCAAATTTTCGTAGCGTTCCTGCAAATTCATGTTGACACCTCGCTAATCGTAAATGACGGTTTTCTTGAGCCCGTGAAATTTGCCGCCAAAATATTTTTTCAAAACTTCTTCGCTCTTCTCGTAATAAAAAATTTCCTTCAAGGCAGTACAACCCATGAACGCGCCTTCGCCGATTGTCGTCAAACTTTCCGGAAAATAAATTTTTTCCAAACTCTTGCAGTCTTTGAACGCGCCCTCGCCGATTGTCGTCAAGCTGTCCGAAAAAATTACCGTCTCCAATCGTGCACAATAAAAAAAATCGTAGTCGCTGACGGAAGTCAAAGCGGCAGGCAAAATTACTTTCTCAAGTCGTTTGCAATTTGAAAAAGCATAATCGCCCAACGATGTCAAAAAGCTCGGCAAAATTATTTTCTCCAACTTCTTGCAATGCGAAAAGGCATAATCGCCAATCGTCGAAATTTTTTTTGGCAATTCAATTTCCGTTAAGCTCCTGCAATTACAAAATGCGCCCGCACCAATCGAACTTAGATAGGCGGGCAAAATTATTTTTTCCAAGCTCGTGCAACTGAAAAAAGTTCCGTCGCTGATTGACAACACACCTTCGGGCAAAATTATTTCTTTCAAACTTTCGCAATCAGAAAAAGCATTTTTGCCAATCGACGTTAAACTTTTCGGCAGAATAATTTTTTCCAGTTCCTTGCAACCTTTGAACTGTTCGTCTTCAATCGACGTGATGCCGTCACGCAAAACGACAGTGCCAATCGCATTTTCTTTGTTTCCTTCGTACTGAACTTTTTCCGTCCCCATTGCGCGACCTCCTTTTAGATCGATAGTTGCTAGATCGATAGATCGATAGAAATTTTCTACTACAACCATCGATCTATCGACCCAAAACAAATATATCAGATTGAAAATTTTTCGTCAAATGAATTTGGAATTTGCGAAAGAGTCAACGTTGCTTGAACTGTTGACGAAAATTTATTTGTAGCTTATACTGCGTTTAAGCTTTAAGCTTTAAGCTTTAAGCTCAAAAGGAGAGAAATTTTTTGCAAATCAATTTGCCTTACGAAATTTTACAAAAAGTCACAAAGCCGGTGCGATACACGGGCGGAGAATTTGGCAGCGTTCAAAAAAATTGGGACGACGTTTCTTGCCGAATGGTTCTTGCCTTGCCTGACGTTTACGAAGTCGGCATGTCAAATTTAGGTTTGTCGATTTTGTACGGAATAATGAACGGGCGCGACGATACACTTTGCGACAGAGTTTATTCCGTTTGGATTGACATGGAAAGGGAAATGCGCGAAAAAAAAATTCCGCTCTTCGCGCTTGAGTCAAGACGCGCCGTCAAGGATTTTGATTTCTTCGGATTGTCCTTGCAATACGAAATGATTTTCACGAACGTACTCAATATGTTGGATTTGGCGGGAATTTCCCTTCACGCCGTCGACCGCGCAGAAGATGAACCGTTCGTGATTGGCGGAGGTCCTTGCGTCTACAACGTCGAGCCTGTCGCAGATTTTTTTGACTTTTTCGTTATCGGTGAAGGCGAAGAAATTTTGAGTGAAGTTGCCGAAAATTTTATCGCGTGGAAAAATTCCGGTAAGGTTGGCGGACGAAAAGGTTTTCTCAAAAAAATTGCCGGCGTCAACGGAATTTATGTGCCGAGTTTTTATCAGCCGATTTACGACGGAGAAAATTTCATCGGCATGAAAATTTTGGACAGCGTCGCTCAAAAAAAAATTTACAAGCGCGTCGTTAAAAATCTTGACGACGTTTTTTTCGTGAAAAATCCTATCGTGCCGTTCATCGACATCGTTCACAATCGCGCGGTGTTGGAACTTTTTCGCGGCTGTACTCGTGGCTGTCGATTTTGCCAAGCGGGAATGTGTTATCGTCCCGTGCGTGAACGTTCGGAAAAAGTTTTGCTTGAAACTGCGCGGCGGCTGATTGATTCCACAGGCTACGACGAAATGTCTTTAACTTCGTTGAGTTCGGCGGACTATTCCTGCTTGAATCATTTGGTTGACGAGTTGCAAAAGGATTTTGTCAATGAGCGCGTAAATTTTTCCTTGCCGTCATTGAGGATTGACAGCTTTTCGATTGAGCTTGCGGAAAAACTTCAAGCCGTGCGGAAAAGCGGATTGACTTTCGCGCCGGAGGCAGGCACTCAACGATTGCGCGACGTGATTAACAAAAATGTCACGGAAGAAAATTTGTTGGACGCATGCGCGGCGGCTTTTCAAAAAGGTTGGAAGAGCGTCAAGCTTTATTTCATGATGGGACTGCCTACGGAGACGGACGAAGACATTGCGGGCATTGCCGACCTTGCGCAAAAAGTTGCAAATTTATATCGGGAGATTACGCACCGCCGCGACGTGAAAGTTACGTTGAGCGTTTCATGTTTCGTGCCAAAACCTTTTACGCCGTTTCAATGGTTCGGACAAATTTCACTTGAAGAATTTGAACGGCGTCAACAGTTTTTGAAAAATTTAATTCGCGACAGAGCAATTACCTACAATTACCACAACGCAAAAGTTTCAATCTTGGAAGGAGTCATTGCGCGCGGCGACAGGCGGCTTGCAAAAGTTATAGAGACGGCATGGAAGTATGGCGCAAAATTTGACGGCTGGTCAGATTTATTTAACTTCGACGCATGGCAACGGGCTTTTGAGGATTGCAAAATCGACGCAAAATATTTCAACGAGCGCGAAAGAAATATTTACGAGCCGCTTGCTTGGGAGCACACTTCGCCCGCCGTCAGCAAAAACTTTTTGATTTCTGAACTGGAAAAATCTCAAGCCGCACAAACTACGCGGGATTGTCGCAGAACTTCTTGCACGGGTTGCGGAGTTTGCATGAAATTGGGCGTCAACGTGATTGATTACAATTCACAAGTTTCATCTTTCAACTTGCCGGAAAAATTTCAATCGTCGACGTTGAAAGTTCAGCCGACAAATTATCGTGCACAAATTGAAAAAGGCGAGGAAGTTGCGTTCCTTTCGCACTTGGAATATATGAACGTTTTCATGAGCGCGTTACTTCGCTCAAAACTTCCTGCGTCGTATTCGGAGGGATTCAATCCGCATTTGAAAGTTTCGTTTGCTACGGCGTTGGGCGTCGGCGTGACGAGTAATTCAGAGTACGTTGACTTTGTCCTTGCCGCGAACGTCGAATCGGCGGAAGTCATGGAAAAGTTGAATGCGCAGTTGCCTAACGGTGCAAAGATTGTCAGAATCAGAAAAATTTCTTCCAAAACTCCCGCGTTGACGGCGTTGGTAGATTTTTCGCGCTATGAAATTTTTGTGCCATTCGACGGAGATTTTGACGTTGCAGTTGAGGCGGCGAAGAAATTTAATTCTGCGCGGGAAATTTTTTTCCAAAGAGTGACGCCGAAAAAATCTCGTGAAATTGAAATAAAAAATCTCATGGCTGAATCGGTGAAAGTTACGCAAGTTGAAGGCGGCTTGAAAATAAAATTCGGCGTGAAGATAAAGTTGGACGGGACGGTTAAGCCTTCGGAAGTTTTGAAAGTTTTGCGTGATGAATTTGGTTTGAACGTTGAAGTATTGGACGCAAAAATAAATCGGACGGCGTTGCTTAGTCGCGGAAAAAGTTTGTTAGATCGATAGATCGATGGATCGATGGATCGATAGAAAATTTTCTAAAAGCTAGAAGCTACAAGCTAACAGCTAAAACGGAGTGAAAAAAATGTTTGGCATAGGCGCAGGAGAATTACTCATAATTTTAATAGCGGGACTTGTCATCTTCGGACCGGGCAAACTACCTGAAGTCGGAAGAGCAGTTGGCAAAGGTCTGCGCGAATTTCGCAAAGCACAGGCGGCGTTCTCCGCAACACTCGACGAAGTTTCCGCAGAACCTAAACCAAAACCTAAAACTTCTCAACCAATTACACAACCTGAACAAAAATCTGAAACGGAAAAAATTTCTCTTGAAAAACCAACCACTGAAAACATCATTGCAGAAAAAAAATCTTCCGACGAAACAGCAGTCAACGTTGACGACGTGATAAGCATGGCAAAAACAAATTCCTTGACTAAGGAGAATTCCAATGAAAAAATTTCTGGCGGCACTGATTCTGTCGCTGATAATGCCAATATCCGCCAACGCCTTGAGCCTACGCGAAGCGGCGGAGATAGCTCTGCAAAATAATCCTTCGTTGCAACGAACCGCACGCAGTATCGAAATCGCCGAAGAGAATTTGAAAATTGCAAAGAGTGAAAAAGGTATTTCCGTCGACTCAAGCAGCAGCTTGAACGTTTCAAAAACTGAAGGCAATGTTCATTCGGAAACTTTCAGCGGGCGAATCTCGGCAAGTCTCACGCTGTACAACGGACACCGAACCGACGCGCAGATTAAATCGGCGGAAATTGACATTCAAACGGCATGGCTGGATTTTCAAAAGGCGCAGGACGATTTGATTTACAACGTGGCAATAGCTTACGTCGACGCGCTGGAAAATTTGGCGACGGCAAAAGTAAATCTGCAGAGCGAAGAAAATTTAGCCGAACACGAACACAACATCGCTTTGCTTTACGACGCCGGAGCGAAGGCGAAAATTGATTTACTTCGTGCACAAGTCGAAACGACCAACGCAGGACAAACTACCGCAAAATCTTACGCCGATTACGAAGTTAGCATGGTCAAATTGGCAACGCTCATGTCAATCAACGCTGTCACAAATTTGGAATTGGACGACGTGAACACTTCCCTTGAACTCGTCGACTTAGAAAATTTTTTGGCAATGGCTGAAGAAAATCGTCAAGACTTGAAAGTTGACGCGCTGAAGATTGAGCAGGGAGAAATTCAAATTGAAATTGCCCGCGCCGCAAAACTTCCAACCGTCTCCGCCCAAGCCGGCACAGGATTTTCTGCCGCTCGTGATTCGTGGCATCCCACGCCCGACGCATCCATTGGAGTTTCAGCGTCGTGGAATATTTTTGACGGCGGCAAAACTCGTTCGCAAATTCAAGCCGCAGAAATTGAATTGGAACGACTTCATTTAGCCATGCAAGCCGACACCCAAGCCATTCACGAAGATGTTATCAGCGCGTACAAAAATTTGAAAATCGCCGTGATTCGTCTGCGCACAACTCAAAAAGCCGTTGAACTTGCCGAAGAGGAACGCTACATTGCCACAGAAAAATACAACGCCGGCGAAGGAATTTTCCTTGACATTTTGGATTCGGAAAATTCTTTGGCGACGGCGAAAAAAAATCATGTCAGTGCGCTTTACGACGTGGCGCGTTACCGCTTGAATTTGGCTCACGCAATGGGAAATACTTTATCGGTTGTGAGTTAGCTTGTAGCTTGTAGCTGGTAGCTTGTAGAGAATAAAAAAAAGCCGTCCAAGTTAAACGGCTTACGAAAAAAATTTTCCCTAATCAAATTTCATGTTCATCAGCTCGGGGAATAGATCTCCGATTGAGTTTGCGGCTTCCTTCGGCTTAAGCAAATCGATTACCGGTTGCATTGTCCGCTGAAAAGCTTCATCGTCTTGCATCAGCGCAAGAATTTCCGCCGTATTTTTCGCGTCAGCTAATGCGGTGTGTTGAGTTCCTTCAAAATTGCGATCCATTGCGCCGATTGCATGCTTAAGTGCCAAGTTGCTGTGCAGACCAATTTTGTCGTCAAATTCTTTTTGAATGTCAATCCACTGATTAGCCATTCTCACTCTGTCGAACGAAGGAAATTTGTACGCGCACTCCGACTTCAACTGTTTAATGTCAGAAGGACTCCAAGAATAAAGCGTCATGTCCCACGTGCCGATCCAGTCAAAAAATTTTTTGAACTCTTCAACAAAACCGTTTTTGTCTGCAACCATTTCATTTGTGATGCCCGTCAACTGCGTTATGTGTTTATTAATTTCACAAAACTCCGGCTTAACGTAAGATTGAAATTCGCCAATCAGCTGATAATTTTCGTCGAGTTTCACCGCACCAAATTCAATGACTTCATCGAGGATAAATTTCCTCACTTCCCGTAGACTGCGCGAAACAGGATTCATTTCCAAATCAATTACGATATGAATCAAAAAAACGCCTCCCCAAAAAAATTTTCCTGTTGAAATTTTAACTCATGCGACTAATTTATTCAAGGTTGAAGTTGACGCAAAAAATTTATTGAGCGCAACTCTTGCCCCAAAATATTTTGCACGTGCCGGAACAAAATTTTTTCTGCCGTTTGAATTTGGCGCGAACTGAAATTAATTTCCTTCGTCGTTTGAAAATCGTAATGCAAAAAATTTTCAAAAGTCGCACGCAAATTTTCCGAATAGCTGTAACCTTTCACCGCGCCATGAGTGCAATTTTCGCAAACCGCGCCGCCTTCGTCCAAACACAACGACGCCGTCCCTAAAATTTTTTTCCCGCAACGAACGCAACTTTCAAAGTTCAGCTGAAACCCAGTAAGTTCCATGAATTTCGTGATTGAAATTAACGCGGCAACTTGCGGATTTTTTTTGTCCAAAATCGGCAAAGATTCAACAAGTAAATTATAAACCTCAACCTCGCAAATTTTTGGCAAAGTCATTTTGTTCACGACTTCAAAAAAAATTGAGGCGTAACTCAACCTGTCGATGTCCGCCGTCAAGTTCGGAAAAAAATTTATTACTTCGGCGTCACGAATCGTGTCGACGTGTGGACCTTGAGAAATTTCCGCGCAGATGTGATTGAACATTTGAATTGCGCCGGAAAGCGGACTTCGCGCCTTCCTGCAGCTGTACGCATTGACTTCAAGCTTGCCCAGTTCTTTCGTGTAAATCGTTACGACGCGATTGGAATTTCCAAAATTCGTTGTGTTCAAAATCACGCCTTCAACGTTGACAGTTTCCATAAAAATTTTTTCTCCGTAGTCAATAAATTTTCCCCAGACCTAAACAAAATTTATTATACACCGCCGGCAGAATTTTTTTATTCAAAATTTTTCGGTTTGGCATAAGACAAAAGAATTTTGCCGCGCAAAAAAATTTTGTAAAAAAAACTTGCCCATATTAGAAAATTCGTATAAAATACGCGGTACATTGGGATTTTTTTTGAAGGTGGCAATTTGGAAGTTTTTTTGGCAAATTACTTTGGATTTTGTTACGGCGTCAAGCGGGCAATAAAAATCGCCAGAGAAAACGCGAACGGCAAATGTTGTACGTTGGGTCCGATAATTCACAATCCGCAGATGGTTGAAAAACTTAGGGCGGAGGGAGTTGACTCGGCGGAAGATTTGGACGCGATTCATGAAGGCACGGTAATAATACGTTCGCACGGCGTCGGACCGAAAGTCTACGAAGAAATTAAAGCCAAAGGGTTGAATATAGTCGACGCGACTTGTCCGCACGTGAAGAGGGCGCAAATGGCGGCTAGGGAGTTAGTGCAATCAGGTTATGACGTTGTCATAGTGGGCGAAAAAAATCATCCCGAAGTCAAAAGCATTCTCGAATGGGCGGAGAGGAATACGGCGATTGTTGAGACCGAAGCGGAGGCAGAAAGTTTACCGCAAATTCCACGCTTGGGAATTGTATCACAAACGACAGTATCAGGCACGCATTTTGAAAAAATCGTCTTGAAACTTTTGAGCAAGTCAAACGACATAAAAATTTTACGAACGATTTGTACGGCGACGGATCAAAGGCAGAAGGCGGCAATGGAGCTGGCTGAAAAAGTTGATGTGATGATAGTTGTCGGCGGACGAAACAGCGCAAACACCACGAAACTTTCAAAGCTCTGCGAAAAAAAATGCAAAACTTATCATATTGAAACCGCACAAGAAATTTCCCCAAATTGGTTTAGTGACGCCGGAAAAGACACGAAAAGCCTTAGGGTTGGTGTGACGGCGGGCGCATCTACGCCGGATTGGATCATAAAGGATGTGGAAAAGTCACTGAAAGATTTTGACGCCCAAAAAGCCTTATCGAAAAGTTAAGGTACTGCCGAAGACAGAAGACAGAAATTATTTTTTTTCGTAAAAACAAGGAAAGGAAAAGCTACGCGGATGAGTTCGGCGGTACGTCAGCGAGTACAGCCGATGGTTTAATGGGTCACGAGTGGGACGAAAAAGTAATGCGAGTGACGAAGTTTTTTTTAGCGGAAAGTGTAGTATAAACAGCTGGAGTTTTACATTTTCCGAAATCTCAGTAGCAGGGTTACAGAGAAGTGTCAGACGATATTAAAAACGTAGAGGACATGGGGAGTTTGCTCGAAGCAGCAGGCGATATGAACAACCTTAAGGAGCATGAAATTGTCGAAGGTCTTGTGGTGCAAGTCAACCGCAATGAAGTCTTGGTCGACATCGGTTACAAACAGGAATTGCCCATACCGCTTAAGGAGCTTGCTTATCCTGAACCGGAATCTGCAGAGGATGTTGTGAAAGTCGGTGACAAAATCGACGTTTTCATTGTATCGCTTGGTGGAGAAAATGGCGGCTCTCTCTCGAAAATCAAGGCGGATCGTATGTCCGTTTGGAGAGACATGGAGGCAATCAAGGAACGCGGCGAAACAATCGAAGCTAAAATCACGCAGGTGGTTAAAGGAGGTCTCGTCGCCTCTGTAAAGGGACTGCGCGGCTTTATTCCGGCTTCACAGATGGAACTTCATTATGTGAAAGACCTTTCTGTATACGTTGATCAGACGGTTGAAGTTTTGCCCATTGAAATTAACAGAAACACCCAGCGTTTGGTGCTTTCGCGCCGCCAAGTTTTGGAAAAAGAACGCGAAAGCAAACAGCGTGAAGTTTTTGACACGATTGAGGCAGGACAAATTCTCAAAGGCACTGTCAAGAGACTCGTGGATTACGGCGCATTTATCGACATCGGCGGAGTTGACGGCTTGGCACACATTTCCGATCTTTCTTGGGAGCGCGTCTCTCAACCTTCGGACGTTCTCAAAGTCGGCGACGTTATCGATGTGTACGTTAAAAATGTAGACCCCGAAGCGCATAGAATTTCCCTTTCAGTCAAGAACACCCAACGCGATCCTTGGCTTGACAAGGCGGAAAAATATGTTGAAGGCGATTACATCGAAGGCAAAATCGTTAAGCTGGCGAAATTTGGCGCGTTCATGGAAATTGAGCCCGGCTTTGACGGTTTGATTCCTATGGGCGAGCTCAGCGATCGTCGTATCGAAAGTGCGGATGAGGCTGTTCAAGAAGGCGACGTTGTCAGAGTGAAAATCATGCGCGTGGATCAAAAACGCAAGCGCATTTCCCTTTCCATTAACCGTGCAAAACGCGATTCGGATAATTCCGGTTACAGACGCAATAGATATAATTCTGAAGAGTAGGGAACTGTTAGCTGGTAGTTGGTAGCTTGTAGCTTGTAGCTGTTGGCTTTTAGTTTTCGGCAAAAAAAAAGACGGGCAGTCAAATTTGATTGTCCGTTTTTTAGTTTGTGATGAGCAGTCATTCAAGGATTGATTGATAAAGTTCGTCGAGTTCCTTGAGTTTCAGTTCATGTTCCGCCGCCAACTTCGCCAACTGCGCGGGGTCGACTGCGGAATTTATTTCGCGCTCAATCATTTTCAATTCCATTTCCGCCATTTTTATTTTCGCTTCCAACTTCTCAAGTTGACTTTCGGATTTAAATTTCAATTCGGATTTTTGTTTGGCGGCGGGAATTTCATTTTTCGCAGACGATTTATTTTTTTCAACGACAGATTTTTCTTGACGCACCGGCGCAACTTCACGCGGGACAAACTCAATAACTTTTTCTGTAACCGAATCGAGTAAGTAGCGGTCGTGCGTGACGATTAAAATTGTCCCGTCGAAAATTTTCAACGCCGATTCAATCGCCTCCCGCGCAGTCAAATCTAAATGGTTTGTCGGCTCGTCAAGCAACAAAAAATTTGCGCCCGTCAAAATTAATTTTGCCAATGCAACACGAGTTTTTTCTCCGCCGGAAAGTTCTGCGATTTTCTTTTCTACAATCTGCGCGCCCAAATCCAAACGTGCCAATTCCGCGCGGGCTCTCTCCAACGTCAAACCAAATTCATTTACCAATTCTTCAATCGGCGTAAAATTTTCGTTCAAGTCTTCGTGCCCCTGCGAAAGGTAGCCGATTTTCACGCGGTTACCAATTTTAATTTCGCCTGAATCCGGTTTCAATTCGCCGACGATAATTTTCAGCAACGTGGATTTGCCGACGCCGTTTTTGCCGATGAGCCCGACTTTTTCGCCTTTGACAATCTCCAAAGAAAAATTATTGATGATGCCTTTGAAATTTATTTTGTCGAGAATCAAAACTTTGTTGGCGGACTCCGTCGCGTCGCCGAGTTTGACTTTTACAAATTCGTCCGACGGCGGCTTTTCCAAACGTTCAATGCGGTCAAGGGCGGCTTGACGACTTCGCGCCCGTCTTGCCGTTGACGCGCGGACTTTGTTGCGCCGAACAAATTCTTCAAGCTTGGCAATTTCTTCCTGCTGTTTTTCGTAGGCTTTCCATTCGTACGCGCGCCGTTCACTTTTCAGCTGAACAAATTTTTCGTAATTGCCCGCGTAAAGCGTTGCCTTGCCGTTCTCCAAGTCAAGAATTTTTGTCACGCAATTTTGAAGGAAGTGTCTGTCGTGCGTGACTGCAATTACCGTGCCGCGATAATTTTTTATGAAGTCTTCAAGAAATTCTATCGCGTAAATATCGAGATGATTTGTCGGCTCGTCAAGAATCAAAATGCGCGGTTCGTTCAAGAGGGAACGCGCCAAAGAAATTTTTCCCATTTCGCCGCCGCTGAAATGCGTGGGATTTTTTGCAAGTTCAGATTCAGTGAAACCGAGACCGTACAAAATTTTTCGCGCCTGAAATTCTTCGACGCCTTCGCCAATCATTTCTTCCAGCAAAGTTTTTTTTGTGAAGGTAGGCATTTGTTCGGAGTAGCCGATATCTTCAGCGTGAATGCCGGTAATTTTTCCCGCGTCAAAATCTTCGACGCCAATCATGATTTTTAGCAGCGTCGACTTACCTGCACCGTTTTTGCCGACAATGCCGAGTTTTTCGCCGTCTTGAATTTTGAAAGTGACGTCCGTAAAAATTGTACGTTCGCCAAAAGATTTTGTGACATTTTCAAGTTGAATCATTTTTAGTGACTAAAAACTATCGATCCATCGATCCATCGTTCCATCGATCTAAAGCGTAGCAAACCAGTTGTAGGCGTCCGCCGCCGCCGCTTTTCGCTGATTGACAGGAAATTCCTGCGCGGGTTGTTGAGCCGCCGCCTTCGGTTTTTCCTCTTCGACAGTCGCCGCCTCTACAAAATCTTCGTCGCGCTCCATGTACTTTGCCAATTCCTCAATCGTGATGTCGTTAAAATCTTCTTCAATGAAGAAATTTCTGTGCGCAAAATTAATTTGGTACGCCGAACTTTGAGTGCTACTCTGCGGAGTCGTTGCCCTCGTCCGTAGAGTTCTGCGCGAACTTCGGCTTTGTTCCGACGGAGCATTTCGGAAAGAAACTCTTGATGAGCCTTTTGGTACGTTTAATCTTTTTACTTCCATGTCAGACGCTCCTTTCAGGTTAGCTTGTAGCTTGTAGCTTGTAGCTTGTAGGTTGTAGCTGGTAGGTTGTAGAAAAATTTTATTAGTTACTGTACTACAAATTGCGTGTTTTGTCCACAGAAAAAGTTTCAGTAATGGTACGGCTCGCCGCGATTTATTTTGAAGGCACGATAAATTTGCTCAACGATTATCAGCCGCGCCATTTGATGAGTGAAAGTCATGCGGGATAAACTCAACCGCAAATTCGCCGCCCGCCGCACTTCGTCGCTCAAACCGAACGCACCGCCGATTAAAAAAGTTATATCCGCAACGCCGCGCAATGTCAGTTCGGAAATTTTTTGCGCCAATTCTTCGGAACTAAATTCATTTCCCGCCACGTCCAACACTATCAAGAAAGAATCGCGCGGGACTTGCGCCAAAAGTTTTTTTCCTTCTTCTTCGACGGAGCGGCATTCGGAAATTTCTTTCACGTCGACGCGGGAAAAATTTTTTATTCGTTTCAAATATTCGTTGACGCCTTCGACTAAAAATTTTTCTTTCAGTTTGCCGACGGTTACCAAATTAATTTTCATGTATTTTTCTCAAACTTTCTGATAGAATAGCTTGAAGCTTAAAGCTAAAAGCTTGAAGCTGGCAAGGAGTAAACATCATGCTTAGCGGAATTTTTATCATCGGCATTGTCGCATTAATTGCGCTGTATAAATTTTTGCCGAACAAAAAAATTTTCCCCTACCTCTGCGTCGTCATGGTAATGGTCTTTGTCGTGAGTGCGTTCATTCAAAATCGCTACAGCAGGGAAGTTTTGACGCGCGCGCAGATTGAAGAATTGCAGATGCGCCAAAAAATTTTCGGCGATTGGTACGCGGAATATCAAAAGGACATCAACAGCCTTGACCGAAATTGGCAAAGATATTACAGCTTGGTTGAAACGCTGAAGGCGGCGGAAATTTATGAGTACCCGACTTATCAACAGATGATTGATTTGGAACGGGAGACGATTCAAGAACAACGACACATTCACGCGTTGACTGTGCCGCCGGAACTTGACGAAGAGTGTCAAGAACTTTTGCGGCGCGTCATTGAAAAAACGAAAGCCTACGCCGACGCGCAGGCAAGAACTATTTCGTTGGCTCGTCAAGCCGCCATTCCCGAAGGCGTAACCGATTTGCCGACCATTAACAAAAGAATCAATGAAATTACTATTCGCGAATCTCCCGCAGGACTTTTTACCGCTCAAGAAATTGCCGCCATTCGAGATATTTTAGGCGACAAAGATTAGGATAAGCTTTAAGCTTTAAGCTTTAAGCTACAAGCTATCCCCTAGTTTCTTGTGCAACGAGTTTATCCGCGCCGTAACGTTTGCGAAGAGTAGGTTTTTCAATTTTGCCGGTAGCATTGCGCGGAATTTCTGCAAAAATAATTTTCTTCGGACGTTTGTAACGCGGCAACTCCAGACAAAAATTATTTACCTCATCTTCGGTACAAGTCATGCCCTCTTTAATTTCGACAATCGCCGCGCTAATTTCGCCAAGCCGCCTGTCAGGCAAGCCGATAACCGCAACGTCTTTGACTTTGTCGAACTTGTGAAGGAAGTCTTCAATTTGCACGGGATAAATATTTTCTCCGCCGCTAACAATAACGTCTTTCTTTCTGTCGACGAGAAAATAAAATCCTTCTTCGTCTTTGTACGCCATGTCGCCCGTCAAAAGCCAGCCGTCTTTCAAAACTTCCGCCGTCGCTTTTTCGTCATTGTAATAGCAAGTCATGACGCCCGGACCTTTTACGCAGAGTTCGCCAACTTCGCCTTGAGGAACTTCCGCGCCGCCTTCGTCGACAATTTTACATTCCCAACGATAGCCGGGAATACCAATCGCGCCGACCTTTGAAATATTTTCAATTCCCAAATGAACGCAACCGGGTCCCGTCGATTCGGAAAGTCCGTAATTTGTGTCGTAATCATGATTCGGAAAATATTTTTTCCAACGCTTAATCAAACTCGGCGGAACGGGTTGCGCGCCAATGTGCATAAGCCGCCATTGAGCAAGCTCGTAATTTTCAAGTTTCACGTCGCCGCGTTCTATTGCGTCAACAATATCTTGCGCCCAAGGAACAAGTAACCAAACTATTGTGCAATGCTCCTTCGACACGGCGTCCAAAATTATTTCCGGCTTAGTTCCCTTCAACAAAACTGCGCGGCTGCCTGCAACTAAACTTCCCATCCAGTGAAATTTTGCGCCCGTATGGTAAAGCGGCGGTATGCACAAAAAGCAATCGTTGCGCCCCGTCAAATGATGTTTCTGTTCCATTTGCGCGGCTTGCGTCAAACTTTGATGCTTGTGCAAAATCGCTTTGGGAAATCCCGTCGTGCCGGAGGAAAAATAAATCGCGCCAAAATCTTCGTCCGTAATTTTTTCTACATTCGGCTTGGTGCTGGGACAATTTTCAACGAGCATGTGATAACTTTCGGCGAAAGTCGGACAGTTGTCCCCAACGAAAATTAAAAGTCTGCCCTGAGAAAATCTTTCCGCGTAAGTTTCAATGCGCCCGATAAATTCCGGACCAAAAATAATTACGTCGACTTCGGCAAGCTCCGCGCAGTACAAAATTTCTTCGGCAGTGTAACGGAAATTGAAAGGCACAGCGATCGCGCCCGTCTTTAAAATTCCAAAATAAATTGGCAACCAATCAAGGCAGTTGTACATGATAATTGCAACTTTGTCGCCTTTCTTGACGCCGCGTTCCAGCAAAAAATTTGCGCAACGGTTCGCCTTTTCGTCGAAGACGCGCCATGTAATTTCTCTGCGGTACGGCTGAAAACGATTTGATTCAATCAAACTAAATTCTTTCCAGCTCATGCGGCGTCCGTCCGGTTCGGCGGGATTCAATTCAACCAGCGCAACTTCATCACCGTAAAGCTCGGCGTTGCGCTCCAAATAATCCATAACAGGCAAATTTTTTTCCTCCTTAGTTTGCTAAAACCTACCAGCTACCAGCTACCAGCTAAAACCTAAGTTTCAATGTGATTTTGTTCAGTCCGTCTTCGTAAGTGTAAGAAAAATCTTTCGCCGCCTTCTTCAAAATCATCACGCTCAAATTTTCTTCCAAGCTTTCATCTTCTTCATCGTCAAGATTGAAAGGATTGTAATTTTTTCCCGTGCAAGTAAGATTAAGTTGCGACGTTTTATCCGTTTCGGTGTACGTTATATCAACGGTCATGGAAATTTCGTCCTCAATGTCATAGCAACCGGACATCATGGTATAAATCGTTTCTTCACAACAAAGTTGCAACTTGTGGGCATTACTCGTATTAACGCCGTATTTTTCGGCAAAATTCCAAATGCGCCCTTGCATTTCCAGCAAATCAAAATCGCGACTCAAAATTTCGTAGCGGAAATATTTTTGACGCTGAATGAACGCGATAGTCTTTTCACGTTTTGGATGCTCTAAAATTTCTTCGGGCGTTCCCTGCTCATAAATTCCGCCGTCAGCAAAAAATAAAATTCTGTTCGCAACTTCTTGAGCAAAATTCATTTCGTGCGTGACAATTATCATCGTCAACTTTCTTTTCGCCAACATGCGAATGACGGCTAAAACTTCGCTAACCATTGTGGGATCAAGTGCGCTCGTCGGCTCGTCAAATAAAATTACTTTCGGATCCATCATCAAACTGCGACAAATGGCAATGCGTTGTTGTTGCCCGCCGGACAAGACGCCGGGATAAACTTTCGCCTTAGACACAAGTCCAACCTGCGTGAGAAGTTCCGTAGCTTTTTTTTCGGCTTCAATTTTCGTCATACCCAAAAGTTTCATCGGCGCAATGCAGAGATTTTCCATGACGTTCATGTAAGTGAACAAATTAAATTTTTGGTAGACCATGCCCATGCCGCGACGAATTTCATCAATGTTGCAATCGGGCGCGGTAATTTCCTGCCCGTTGACAAAAATTTTTCCTGCGTCCGGCGTTTCCAAAAGTTCAATGCAACGAAGAAAAACACTTTTGCCGCAACCGGAGCCGCCGATAATTACGACGCGTTCGCCTTCTTCAACGGAAAAATCAACGCCGTTTAAAACTTTCAAGTCACCAAAAGATTTATGGAGTCCGCGAACTTCAATGACGCTCATCGGTTTTCGCCTCCCCGTTCAAATCTTTTTTGTTCGACCATGAAAAAATTACGTTGACTAAATTCGACAGAGCCAAGTACAAAATTATTCCGCCGATTATCGTAATCATCGGTTGCATGGTTCGTGCCGCAGTGTTGTTAATGACGCGCGTCAAGTCCGTAATCGAAACGTAGCCGACGACGCTCGTCCATTGAATCAAATTTATTGTTATCGATTGATAAACGGGTTTTGCGATAAAAATTATTTGCGGCAAGGCGATTAGTCGAAATGCTTGCCATTTGGAAAATCCCAACGTCCGCGCAGCTTCAACTTGTCCTTTGTCGATCGTCCTGAAAGTTGAGCGCAAAAGTTCAGCGACGTAAGCGGCGGTGTGAAGTGAAAAAGTTATCACGGCGATTGTCAACGGAGAAAAATCCGTCCGCGCGAAGACGCCGTAAAACAAAAGCATCAGTAACATCAGCACGGGCGAGCCGCGAATTATTTCCACGTAAATTTTTGCGCACAACTCGGCGGGCTTGAAATTACTCAAGCGAAGGCTACAAATTATTGCGCCTAATAATGTTCCAAATAAAAGCGACAGCGCGGAAATTTGCACTGTCGCCCAAAGTCCTTTGAGAATTGTCAGCCACGCGCCGTCTCTTATAAAAATTATTTCAAGTGTCTCAAGCATTTTACTTTTTCAACGCGACGTGAACGATTCGCCCTCTGTAGTACGGCGAGGAAAGCATTGTGCCTTTAGGTTTATCAGAGTCGCCGGGAATAATGTCACTTATCGGGATAATCGCCCAAAAAATCAAGTCAACTCGTCCGCTTGAAAGTGCAGAGGCACGCGCACCGCTTTCAACGTGAACAATCTGAATATTTTTTTTGAGCCGTTTACTCATCTCTGCAATAAGCGCGGTATTGAATCCTGCGGCTTGTCCGTCAGCCAAAACCAAATCAAGCGGCGGCAAATCGCCCGTCATTGCAACTTTGATTGTGTCCGCGCCGTCGATGTGGGGAATTTCCACAGGCGAAGGATTTTTTTCCGTGCCCAAAATGTACGTCTTTGTAAGTTTATCCAAAGTTCCGTCGGCTTTAATTTCTTCAATGAAGTTGTCGACGTCGCCTTTCAATGCGGCGTCACTTTCGCGCATCGCAAAACAAAACGCGTCGATAAATTCCAAAGTATCGTTCACTAAAATCTCGTACTTGGGATTTTGAGCGACGAGGTAACGCGCGACGCAATCGTAGGTACTGATGACGGAAACATTTCCTGAATCCAGAGCCATGAGCAGAGCATTTAAGTTGTCGTAGAAAATCGGATCGTAGGAGGAAAGTTGCAACGAGAACGTTTCAGAAACTTTCTTTGCGAAGTTGTTAAACTCTTCTTCGCTTGCGTTCATGTGGCGAATCATGCCAATCTGTTTTGTTTTTGGAATTGGATTTTCTCCACAACCCGCCAAAACAAAACTGAATATTAACAACGCCGAAAAAATCGCAAAAAATTTTCTCAAGTTATCACTATCCTTTGAAGTCGAGAAAAATTATTTTTTAATTCTGATGTGAACAATTTTATCCGTGAAGTACGGGTCGGAAAGAACAGCTCCTTGCGGCGTGTCAATATCGCTGGGTACTTCCTGATCTACGGGGAGAATTGCCCAGAAAACCACGTCGGCACGATCGGAACTAAGGGCGGCGGCGCGCGCGTCACCGTCAATGTCTATGATTTCTATATTGCGTTGAAGTTGTTTAGCAATTTCCGCGAGCAGAGCCGTGTTGAAACCTGCGGGGCTTCCGTCAGCCAAAACTAAATCGAGCGGCGGCAAATCTCCCGTCACGGCAACTTTGATTGTTTCTGCGCCGTCAAAGTGCGGCATGTCAACTGCCGGCGGTTCTTTGTCCGTCACGTCGGTTATGTACTCCTTAACCAGTTTGTCAAGCGTGCCGTTTTTCTTGAGCGTATCCAAAGCTTTGTTCAGAGAATTTTTAAGCAAATCGTTGTCCTTGCGAATGGCGAAACAAAAAGAATCGGAAATGTTCCTGCCGTGATTTTCCACCGTTACAAATTTCGGATCGCGAGTCTCTAAATAATTTGCGACGCATTCGTAAGTACTAATCTCATCGACGCTGCCGGATTCCAAGCCCATTTGCAATGAAGGAAGATTTTTATAAAAAGTCGTCGTGTGTTTAATCAAATTTATGTTGGATCTTTGCTCTACGAGCGTTAAAATTTCGTCAATTTTTTGTTCGCTGGCATTCAAAGTCGTGATCATGCCAATTCTGATGTTGTCGGTGTCGTTTTGCGCTTTGTCTCCGCAACCCGTGAAAAGAGTACCTGCAAGCGCACCCATTGCAACAAAACTAAAGATTTTTTTGAGTTTCATAATTTGGAAGACTCCCCCCCACTAAAAATATCCACGCGACACAAAAAAATAAACGCCGCTTTCAAGTCGAAATAGTTTAGCAATTTCAACTTGATAAGTCAATAGATGTTGCGGCGTCTACTCATGCAAAGGAATTAAATTCGTTTTCAAAAAAATTTTTCTGCGTCAAAACTGCTCAATCTTCCCGCGACGGCGAAACATTTTCTTGCGCGTTTGGGATTACTATTCGGGTCGTTAATCGTAATTGCGGCGTTGGATGCGGCAAGTTCCTTTCCACGATTCGCGATAAAATTCATGTGCAGTTCGACTTGCGGCGCGTCCTCCGCCATTGTGTAGTAAACGCCGGCGTTATTTTCTTGATACGGGCTGACGACAGAAAAAAGTTTGTCAATCAGCGTTGAGATATCATTTTTCTTTGGATTAAATTCAACTTCGACGCCAAAAATATTTTCCACGTTGTGCGGTTCAGGATTGGCGTAACTTACGACGTTCGACGCGCAGATTGTTCCGAAAGTGACTTTGATAACTCCTGCAAGGTCGGCGAAAATTTTTTTTAGTTCGTTGAAGTCACCGCCACTGAAATAAATTTTTTTCGTGTACAAAATTTCCACCGCCTTTGTCAAAGTTTAAAGGGTAATCAGCTCGTAACTTCTATTACCCATTTTCAATTCGTCCATTGCAGAAAGTTGGCGCAAACCTTCGCGGCTTTCGATTCTTTCGCGCAAATCTTTGCTGTCCGGTGCCGAGTAAACCAAATCAATCGACGCTTGGTCAATCGCTAAAATATCCGTCGACGCCAAAATTCCGATGTCCGCCATTGTCGGTTCGGCGGCAGAAGTTCCCGCGCAGTCACAATCGACTGACATTCGGCGCAGAACGTTGACGAAAGTAATTTTGTTGCCGAAGTGATCGCAAATTGCCTTGCCGCTGTCCGCCATTAATTCCATGAAAAGTTCGCCGAGAACCCACTTGCCGTAATCTTTGACGCCGTGAACTTCCAATTTGCCCTGCGCGCCCGACGCACAACCTATAGCAATATTTTTCAGACTGCCGCCGTAGCCGCCCATTGCGTGCCCTTTGAAATGCGTCAAAACAACCAGCGAATCATAATTTGCAAGATGACTGCCCACCGCAACTTTTTTCAAGTGCAAGCCGCCGTTTACGGGAAAATCTACGTCGCCGTCCTCGTCGATGATGTCAACCGTACTGAAGTCCCAGCCGTTCGTTTGCAAAGTTTTTCGATGAGCCGCCGTAGATCTCCTTGCAGAGCCGTAAGCCGTGTTCGCCTCAATTATCGTTGAATTTGGAATGTGCGCTTGGAAGGGCTGAACCATTGACGGAGGAATTATATTCGGTCCGTGCGGCTCGCCGCTGTGAAGTTTAATTGCCACTTTGCCGGAAATATTTTCGCTGACTTTGTCGTAGAGTTGAATCAAATGATTCACGTCAATATTTTTTGTGAAGTAGACTTTGGATTTTTCGCCGACAATTTTTTCTGCCACGTCCGCAGATTTATTCACGGCTGAAGATTTTGCTTCGCCGCAACCTGAAGTAAGTCCCGCCAATCCGAAAAATCCCGCGCTTACTGCTGCGATACCCGCCATTTTCACAAAGCGTCTTCTTGTCAAGTCCATGTTATCACCTCTGGTAGCTGGTAGCTTGTAGCTGGTAGCTTGTAGCTGGTAGCTGGTAGCTTTAAGAAAATTTTTCTATCGATCTATCGATCTATCGATCCATCGATCCACTTCTTTTTCACAATTTTTTGCGTCCGAACCATGAATCGCAATTCCTTTGACGACTTTGCTGTTGGGACAAGATTTTTGAATTTGGCTGATACTCCCGCCAAAGCCGCTACCTTCGTGAGTCGTGAACGTAATAATTTTTTTGCCGCTGAAATCGTAATGCTCAAGGAACGTGAACACCGCCATTGGAGGCAATCCCCACCAGCATGGATAGCCGATATAAATTGTGTCGTAAGCCGAAATGTCGTCAAGATATTTTTTTAAATCCGGACGCGCCTTGCTCCTCAACTCTTCTTTCGCAACGACAGTGCATTCAGTGTAATCTGCGGGATAATTTTTTTCGGTTTCAATCTCGAACAAATCGCCGCCAACTTTTTTTTGAATCGCTTCAGCAACAATTTCCGTGTTGCCCTTCGCCACGCTCTTAATCGTGCCGCTGAAATAATTTTCGCCCTTACGCGAATAATACGCTATCAAATTTGCCATGATGTTCCCTCAAAATTTTTCAACTAAATCAAAAATATCTGCCACTGATAAAGATGTTGACGCGCAACCTCCGCAAGTTTGTTGTCGAAGTGAAACGGCTCAATGCCGTCGTAATTTTCGTAGTTGTCAAGAGCCCGTTTCATCAATTCCACAGCTTTTTTGTAATCACTCTGCGCGGCGTACATCTCCGCAAGCTCCGCGCAAAATTCCGGTATGTCAGGAAATTTTTCAACGGTCTTTTCCAAAACTTCCTTCTTCTCCGAATTTCTGTCCGTGTTGCTTGAAAGGACGCTAAGCAAAATTCTGTACGAACGGCTCGCGAAAGTACTTTGCACGACGCCCGATTCAATGTCCATCTTCGCAAATTTTTCCGCGTTATTGAAATCGTCCAGCCCGTAATAACATTGCGCAAGGTGACCGTAAAAAGCTTGTGGCGAATCCGTCGTTTCCATTTCCGCCAAAATTATTTTCAAATTGCGTTCCGCCTTCGCCTTGTTTATCGACGAAGAATAGCCCGTGTGATTTATCGTCAAAAATTTTACGGGCAACGCCATGACTTTTGGGAACTCAAAGCCGTTTAATTTCAAGTTCTCATGAATTTTCCCGACGTACTTCAAACCTTTCAAGTTGCGGAAAATTCTAAGAGTGAAAGTCGTATCAATGACGGTATCTTCTTTGTCTTCGTCGACGTTGACGATGTAAATCAGCAGTCCGTTGACTTTTGTCTTGTCGAATTTTTCAATGACGATACGCAGATTATTAGCCGTCTTGTCCGTGAAGTACTCGTCCGCGTCAAGGAAAACGATCCAGTCGCCCGTCGCGTGGCTAAGTGCAACATTTCTTGGCGCGGAAAAATCTTCCTGCCAAGTTTCGTGAAAAATTTTTGCGCCAAATTCTTTTGCAACTTCCAACGTGTCATCTTCCGAACCGGTATCGACGACAATAATTTCGTCGACTTCGTGCAGACTGTTCAACGACCGCCGCAAATTTTTCGATTCGTTTTTCACGATGTAACACGCGGATATTTTTGTTTCATTCGTCGCCACATTCAACCAACCTTTCTGTAAGGAGTAGTGAGTAGAAAAATTTTTATTCTTCACTAAAACAAAACGGATGCCCAATCGAGCACCCGTTGATTAAGCGTATACATTATAAAACATTCCGGTTTTTATGTCACTAAGAGAAAAGTTTTGTCACGAAAAAATTTTTGCGTCGAAAAGTTATCTTTGTCCGCCCGCGTAAACTGACGACGCCGCCATTGCAATATCTTCTGAATTAATTCCCGAAGGAGCGTACAAGAAAATTTTATCGGAGATCATGCGAACAGATCCGTCCGACGCGTAGCAAACGCCATTGATGAAATCGCAAATTCTGCGCTGTTCTGCTTCGTCGAGTTGTTCATAATTCACGACGGCGGCTTTTCTGCTCAAAATATCATCAGCGACCGCGCAGACTTGGCTACCGTTTATTGAGTGATAAATTTTTACGGAAAACTCCGGCGAACGAACAACTTTCAAACTTGGTTGATCATCGGAATCTGTTTTCGGAACGGCGGGTGTTTCGTAAGCTACATAACGTTTGCCGCCGACGGACATCGTTCCGTTTTCTGCAGTGGTAACTTTCGCGTAACCACCGCCGCCTGCCGCCGCCCTCTTGACTTCCTTAATTTCCGGCTGAACTTTGCTTTCGTTAGCCTTAGCCTCAACCTTTTTCGTTTCTACGTACTCTTCGTCGTTTGGCTCTTCGATAGGCATCAGTATATCAGTAATCTTCTTAATCCAATCTGAAACAATCATAACGTTGCGCGGCAAATTTTTTTCGATTCGCTCTGTGTCAAGCCGCGCGTCACCTCCTACAATCAATTTTTTTTCATTCGTCATTCAATTTTTTTTCTAAACTATTTGTCATTAAAGAATTTCCGTTCGGCTAGCTGAACAATTCCTCATTCATTTGTTGGGCTATTCTACCACAGCAATAATTGATTTGTAAAGAGTTTTTTCAAGTTATTTTCATAGAAAGTTTTTGCAAATTTCCAAATCAAATTATTCGACACTGATAAATGAAAATTTTCCGTACAAAATTTTTAGATTTGGATTTGACGCAAAATTTGTTTTACTTTTTCGTCGGGGATTGAATTTGTGACGCTGACTTTGCCGAAGTCGTCCATTAGAATCCAATTAATTTTTCCGCCGATACTTTTTTTGTCACGTTGCAGGGCGTGAAAAAGTTCGTCAACTTCGCAAGCGTCACATTTAATTTCAAGTTGCAATCGCTCCAGTAAATTTTTTAAGCGGGCAACGTCTTGCGAAGTAATTTTGCCGAGCGAACAACTCAACATTGCCGCGCCGACCATGCCGATAGCAACCGCTTCACCGTGACGATATTTTTCGTAGGCGGTGACTTTTTCGATGGCGTGTCCGATTGTGTGACCGAAATTTAAAATGCGTCGCAGTCCGTTTTCTTTTTCATCTTGGCTGACGACTTCCGCTTTAATTTCGCAGGAACGTTTAATTAAATGCGTCAAGGCGTCAACGTCACGCGCCAAAATTTTTTCTGCGTTCTCCTCAAGAAATTTGAAAAGTTCTCCGTCGCTGATTATTCCGTATTTGACAATTTCGCCGAGACCGGATTTAATTTCGCGATTCGGCAAAGTTTCCAGCGTGTCGATGTCAATGAAGACGGCTTTGGGTTGGTAAAACGCGCCGATTAAATTTTTTCCCAGCGCGTGATTGACGCCGGTCTTGCCGCCAACGCTTGAGTCGACTTGAGAAAGTAACGTCGTCGGCACTTGAATGAATGGAACTCCGCGCAGGTAAGTTGCCGCGACGAATCCCGTTAAATCGCCCACGACGCCGCCACCAAACGCGATTATCGGCGATTTTCTGTCGAGTCCCAACTCAATGGCGCGCGTGAAAATTTTTTCTGCCACGCGAAGATTTTTTGAAGTTTCGCCTGCAGGAATTATCGCCACGTCGAAATTAATTTTTGCGTCCGTCATTGGCGCAGTCAACTTGTCGATAAATTTTTCAACGTTGCTGTCCGTGACGATTAAAATTTTTTTCGTGAAGTTTGACGCGGAAATAAATTTTGCAACGTCGGATAAAATATTTTTGTCAATGAAAATTTCGTAAGTGTCGATACCTAAATCGACTTTAACCTTTGTCATGTTCTTAGCCTCTGATTAGCTTTTAGAAAATTTTTCTATCGATCTATCGATCCATCGATCTATCGATCCATC
>JAFSXD010000045.1 GCA_017444245.1 Selenomonadaceae bacterium
AAAGATTTTGACGAAATTATTTCGGATTGCGGGACGTGCAGAATGCAAATTAATCACGCTACGAAAATTCAGCCCGTTCATCCGCTTGAAATTTTGGCAAGAGTTTATTTTTAGATCGATAGATCGATAGTTGCCAGATCGATAGAAAAATTTTTCCATTGATCTATCGATCCATCGATCTATCGATCCAATCGAGGAGTTTTTATTTATGGCGAAAAATTATGTAATGGCTCTTGACGCCGGAACTACCAGCAATCGCGCAATAATTTTCGACAAAAATTCGCAAATTGTCGGCATTGCACAGCGCGAGTTCACGCAATATTTTCCAAAGCCCGGCTGGGTTGAACATGACGCCGAAGAAATTTGGAGTACAATGCACGCCGTCATGAAGGAAGCAATGGAACAGGCGGAACTTACCGCAAACGACATCGCGGCAATCGGTATAACCAATCAGCGCGAAACGACGCTCATTTGGGACAAGAAAACCGGACGCCCGATTTACAACGCTATCGTTTGGCAATCACGGCAGACCGCGTCCATTGCGGAGGAACTTAAGAAAAAAGGTCTTACGGAAGAATTTAAAGACAAAACCGGTTTGCAAATCGACGCTTATTTCTCCGCGACAAAAATAAAATGGTTGCTTGACAACGTCGACGGCGCACGTGAGAAGGCGGAAAACGGCGAACTTCTCTTTGGCACGATTGATACTTGGTTGATTTGGAAATTGACGGGCGGAAAAGTTCACGTCACGGATTATTCAAACGCCTCGCGCACAATGCTTTACAACATAAATACTCTGGAATGGGACGAAAAACTTTTGAAGTACTTGGACGTTCCACAAGCAATTTTGCCGGAAGTCAAACCTTCTTCTTGCGTTTACGGTGAAGCAGTTCCCATGATTTTAGGCGCAGCCATTCCCGTTTCAGGTGCCGCAGGAGATCAACAGTCGGCACTTTTCGGACAAAATTGTTTTGAGCCCGGCACTGCGAAAAATACTTACGGCACAGGTTGTTTTATGCTGATGAACACGGGGACGGGGATTCACAAATCTAAAAACGGTCTCGTTACGACAATAGCTTGGGGGCTCGACGGAAAAGTTGAATACGCGTTGGAAGGTTCAATTTTCGTTGCCGGTTCTGCCATTCAATGGTTGCGTGACGGTCTCCGCGCAGTGGATTCCGCGTCGGATTCGGAATGGGTCGCAAAGAAAGTTAAAAGTTCGGAAGGCGTTTACTTTGTGCCGGCGTTCGTAGGTCTTGGTGCGCCGTATTGGGATATGAATGCACGCGGAATGATTATCGGCATAACGCGCGGAACGACGAAAGCTCATCTCGTGCGTGCAACTTTGGATTCGCTTGCTTACCAAACGCGTGATGTACTTGAGGCAATGGAGGCTGATTCAGGCAACAAACTCACTGCGCTCAAAGTTGACGGCGGCGCATCTGCGAATAATCTTTTGTTGCAATTTCAAGCGGACATTCTCGGTGTTCCTGTGGATCGTCCGCAAATTATTGAGACGACGGCGTTGGGTGCGGCGTATCTTGCGGGGCTTGCCGTCGGTGTTTGGAACAGCAAGGACGATTTGAAAAACAGTTGGCAACTTGAGACGCGGTTTAATCCGGAAATGAAAAAATTTGAGTCCGATAAACTTTATAAAGGTTGGCGCAAGGCGGTTAAGCATGCCATGCATTGGTTGGAAGATTAGGATAATGCGCAATGAAAAAAATTTTTTCTCATAGCTGTAAATGTACTTGTGGAAAAAGTTTCCGCAAGTTTTTTTTTGCAAAAAAAATACCGCCTTTGCAGACGGTTGTTTAGATCGCTAGATCGATAGTTGCTAGATCGATAGAAAAATTTTTCCATTGATCTATCGATCTATCGATCCATCGATCTATTTATTCATCAATTTTGTGTAAAGGTCAATATATTCTTTCGCGGATTCAGTCCAGCTGTAGTCGCTGTTCATTGCGTTGGACAAAATCTTCAACCACACTTCAAAATTGCCGTAGGTGCTGAGGGCGCGCTTGAGGGCATACATCATCTCGTGGGCGTTGTAGTTGGAGAAGACGAATCCGTTGCCTCTGCCTTCGTACTTGTCATATTGGATAACTGTATCTTTCAAGCCTCCCGTTTCCCTGACGACAGGTGCCGCGCCATATCGCATCGCTACCAGCTGCCCAATGCCGCACGGTTCATAATTACTCGGCATAAGGAAAATGTCACTCGCCGCGTAAATCCTCTGCGCAAGCTGGTAGTTGAAACGAATGTTCGCTGAAACTTTTTGCGGGAATCTCCACGCCAACCCTTTGAACCAATCTTCATACACTCTGTCGCCCGTCCCCAAAAGAACAAATTGAAAATCTTCGTGTTGCAGAAGTTCGTCCATCATTCTAACGACTAAGTCCAAACCTTTTGCCGCCACAAGACGCGTAACCATCGAAACCATCGGCTTTTTGCGGTCTTGCGGCAACCCCAAAATTTCTTGCAACTTTACTTTGTTTTCACATTTCTTGTCAAACGCCGTCAATGCATCCAAATTGTCGTAGTTCACGAAAATATTGGGATCGGTCGCCGGATTGTACGTCTCGTAGTCAATGCCGTTCACGATTCCATACAAATCATTTTGCCGACTTCTCAAAAGCCCGTCAAGATGTTCTCCAAAATATTCGTATTGAATTTCCTGCGCGTACGTCTTTGATACCGTCGACACATAATCTGCGTAAATTATGCCGCCCTTCATGAAGTTGACCGCGTCATAAAATTCCAGATCTCCGTTGTTGAAGTACTTCCAATCCAATCCCAACACGTCGCCCATCACGTCTTTCGGGAAGACCCCTTGATATTTCAGGTTGTGGATCGTGTACAGCGTCTTGATTTTTTCGTAACGCTCGTCGCCTTGATGTTCCAACTTCAACAGCACCGGTACCAATCCCGCGTGCCAATCGTTCGCATTTATCACGTCCGGGAAAAAGTCTATCGCCGGCAAGCAGTTCAGTATCGCCCGCGAAAAAAAGCTGAATCTCTCCGCGTCGTCGTCGTAGCCGTACACGCCGTCGCGATAAAAATATTCCTCGTTGTCGACGAAGTAGAACGTCAAGCCTTTGTATTCGTACTTGTCGATTCCCACAAATTTTGTCCGCCAACTTACATTTATTGTGCCGTCATAGACGTGCTCCATTTGGTTGCGGTACTCTTCGCTGATTTGTCTGAATTTTGGCATTATAACTCTAACGTCGACGCCCTGCGCTTTCAATGCGTGCGGCAGTGAGCCTGCTACGTCTGCCAATCCGCCGGTTTTTACAAACGGGGCAGCTTCCGCCGCTACATACAATACTTTCATATTTTTACCTCCGTTGTTAGCTTGTAGTTTCTAGCTTTAAGCTTTAAGCTTTAAGCTTCAAGCTCTCTAACTAACTAGCGATCTGGCGATCTAACTAACTAGCTTGTAGTTTCTAGCTTTAAGCGATCTAGCGATCTGGCGATCTATCGATCTCTCTAACCTTTCGGTGCGACATATTTAAGATAAATGGTTGCAAGCGGCGGCACTCTAACTTCAATGGACTGTGCGCGGTTGTGCCACGCTACGTCCTGCGTCAAAAGGTCGCCCTCATTTTTCACGCCACTGCCGCCGTATTCTTCAAGGTCAGAGTTAAATACCTCGACGTACGCGCCTTTATCCGGAACGCCGATTCTGTAGCCTACCCGCACTTCCGGCGTGAAATTGCAAATTGCGATAATGTAATCGCTCTCGTCCTTCGCCTTGCGGATAAAACTCACGACGCTGTTTTCATTGTCGTTGCAGTCAATCCACTGGAAACCGTTCCAGTCGAAGTCCACTTGCCAGAACGCCTTGTTGTCGCAATAGAATTTATTCAGTGCCGCGCTGTAGTGTTGCATTTGCGTATGCTTTTCGTATTGCTCCACCAAATGCCAATCAAGCGAATCGTTCTCGTTCCATTCGATAAATTGTCCGTACTCGCCGCCCATGAACAAAAGTTTTTTGCCGGGATGCGCCATCCAGTAGCCGAAAAATCCTCTAAGCCCCGCAAATTTCTGCCAGTAGTCGCCCGGCATTTTCTCAATCAATGAGCACTTGCCGTGTACCACTTCATCATGCGAAAGCGGCAAGATAAAGTTTTCGCTGAACGCGTACATAAACGAAAACGTTACTTTGTCGTGATTCCACTTGCGATAAATTGGGTCAAGCGAAACATACTTCAGCATGTCGTTCATCCAACCCATATTCCATTTGTAGTTGAATCCCATTCCGCCCATGTACACCGGCTTTGAAATTAAGGGCCAGTCTGTTGATTCCTCCGCCATCATCAGCGCGTTGGGGTGATACTTGAATATCGTCTCATTCAACTTCTTGATAAATTCGATTGCCTCAAGGTTGCCCGTGTCGCCGTACTTATTCGGCGTCCATTCCCCTTCTTCGCGTCCAAAGTTCAGGTACAGCATGTTTGCCACGCCGTCTATCCTCAACCCGTCGATGTGGTATTCGTCGAACCAGTACAGCGCATTTGAAATTAAGAAACTTTGTACTTCCGTACGTCCGTAGTCAAAATTTATCGTGCCCCAGCCGCGATTCTCTGAAAGTTGTTTGTTGTCCGATTCGTACAAATTCGTCCCGTCAAATTCCCGCAACCCTTCATCATTCTTGCAGAAATGTCCCGGTACCCAGTCCATTATCACGCCGATTCCATTCTTGTGCGCCGTCTCCACAAAGTACCGCAAATCGTTCGGCTCTCCGTATCGGCTCGTCGGCGCATAATATCCTGTCGTCTGATATCCCCAGCTACCGTCAAACGGATGTTCTGTCAGCGGCATAAATTCGATGTGCGTGTAGTTCATCTTCTTCACGTACGCTATCAGCCTGTCCGCCAGCTCTCGATAGCTAAGGTACACGTCTTCTTTGTCGCTGTCGCCGCGTGCTTTCCTCTGCCACGACCCCGCATGCACCTCGTATATCAACATCGGCTTCGTGTACGACGCCTCTTTTTTCTTCCACTCCATATATTCGACGTCTTGCCACTCGTATCCTTCAAGATTATAAAGTCGTGACGCCGTCGCCGGTTTCTTTTCCGCGTAGAACCCATACGGATCTGCTTTCAAGATGTGCGGTCCGCCCCATTGCGGCTCGATCGCATACTTGTACGTCATTCCTTCTTTGAGTCCTTCAATGAAGATACACCACGTCTCTCCGTCCTCAAGGCGGCTCATTTTGTGTACGCGCGTATCCCAGTTATTGAATTCGCCTACCACGCTCACGGATTTTGCATTTTTTGCCCAAACAGCGAAACGAACGCCTTGTTTGCCTTCGTGTTCGATGAAGTGTGCACCGAGCATTTCGTAGGTGTAATAGTTTGTGCCTTGATGAAACAAGTACAGGTTGTACTCGTTCAATTCTGTTGTCTTCACTTTTTCACGCTCCTTTTCTAGTTTCTAGCTTTAAGCTTTAAGCTTTAAGCTTCAAGCTCTCTAACGATCTAATCACTGAATCTTGCAGGGTTCAATACCCCAAATTTCGTCCGCGTATTCGTCAATAGTTCTGTCAGAAGAGAAACGGGCAGAGTTGGCGATATTAATGGCGGCAGATTTGAGCCAAGCCAAATTGTCGGAGTAGCGGGCGTAGATTTCGGAATGAGCGTCGATGTAGGAGTTGAAGTCCTTGAGGATGAAGAATTCGTCGTTGCCCTGAAGGAGGTAGTCACGGAGGGAATGGAAATTGCCAAAAGAGCCGTCGGTGAGTTTGTCAATGACGAGGCGGACGTTGGGGTTGTCGTTGAACTGTTGCCAAGCAGAGTAGGTGCCGGTTTCGTAGAAACGAAGGACCTCACCGGCCTTGAGCCCAAAGATAACAATGTTGTCGTCGCCAACAGCTTCACGGATTTCAACGTTAGCGCCGTCAAGAGTGCCAAGAGTGATAGCGCCGTTCATCATGAATTTCATGTTGCCGGTGCCGGAAGCTTCTTTGGAAGCAGTGGAAATTCGCTCGGAAACGTCGGCGGCAGGATAAACAATCTCGCCAATGGAAACGCCAAAATTCTCAATGAATACGACTTTGAGCTTGGAAGAAATGACGGGGTCGTTGTTGATTTTTTTGGCAACGGCAAGAATGAGACGGATGGTCTCTTTGGCAATGAAGTAGCCGGGAGCAGCCTTGCCGCCAAAAAAGTAAGTGGTGGGGGGCGGATTGTACGACGGGTCGGATTGGAGTTTGTGGAACTGCCAGATAATGTGAAGGATGTTCATAAGTTGGCGTTTGTAGGAGTGGATGCGCTTAACTTGAATGTCAAAAATGGTGTTGGGGTCAACGTCAATGCGGTTGTGAGATTTGATGTATTCAGCAAGGCGAATTTTGCGCAGGTGCTTGATTTCGCCAAGAGCACGAAGGACACGGGGGTTGTCAACCGCCTCGTTGAACAGGTCAAGTTGCTCAGGGTGACGATGCCAAATGCGGGAATTAATGGTTGCGTCGATGAGGTCTGCAAGCTCCGGATTAGCACCCATAAGCCAACGCCTATGTGTAATTCCGTTGGTCTTGTTGTTAAACATTCGTGGCCAGTATTCATAGAAGTCGTGAAGTGTGGTACTCTTGAGGATATCGGTATGGATACGGGCGACGCCGTTAACAGAGTGAGAACCCACGATTGCAAGTCGCGCCATATGAATTTCGCCGTTCTCAATGATAGACATTGCGCGGAGTTTGTCGACATTGTTGGGGTAACGCGCGGTAATGTATTCGCAATGACGACGGTTAATTTCGTCGATAATCATGTAAATGCGGGGAAGGAGAGATTTGAACATATCGACGCCCCAACGTTCCAGAGCTTCAGGCATAATCGTGTGGTTGGTATATGCACACGTGTTGCGGGTAATAATCCACGCGTCATTCCATTCGAGACCCTGTTCGTCAACAAGAATGCGCATAAGTTCGGCAACACAAAGCGCAGGATGAGTGTCATTGATGTGGATAGCAATTTTTTTGTCGAATTCGTGAATGTTCATGCCCGTGCGCAGGTAGTGGCGAACGATAGATTGAACGCCGGCAGAAACAAGGAAGTATTCTTGGATAAGGCGCATACGACGACCTTCGTTAGAGGAATCGTCGGGGTAAAGGTATTGGGTAATGGATTCGACGAAGTTGCGATATTCTTGTTTTTGGCGCATTTGCTCATGAGTAAGCATGCCGTAATCGGAAAAGTCGCGGTTAACTTCGGAGTTCCAAAGACGAAGAGTATTGACCGTTTTGTTATGGTACCCGACAATCGGCACATCATAAGGCACCGCCATAACAACCATTGCGTCCTCGTGCACCAGTTTCAGCGACCCGTCGGGCTGCTTTTTCATGTAGGCGTTGCCATTGAACTTAACATTGATTGCTTTGTCGGGTTTGCGATACTCCCATGCGAAGCCGTCACGCAACCAGTTATCGGGAATTTCTACTTGGTTTCCTTGAATAATTTTTTGTTCAAAAAGTCCGTACTGGTAGCGAATGCAACAACCATGTCCCGGCAAACGGTGAGCCGCCATAGAGTCAATAAAGCACGCAGCAAGACGCCCCAAGCCGCCGTTGCCAAGTCCAACGTCCATTTCCTCTTCGATTGCGTCATCAAGATTTAAATCCAAATCTTCCATGACTTCTTTAAACGCCTCGTCAATACCAAGATTGATTAAATTCGATTTCAGAAGACGCCCAATCAAAAATTCAATAGAGAAATAGTAGACTTGCTTAACTTGCCTGTCCATGTAAGCTTTATTCGTCTGAATCCAATACTCTGAAATAAGTTGTTTGGCAACTGCCGCAACAGTTTTGTAAATGTCATTGAGCGGCAACTCCGTGATGTCGCGCCCAAACATGATGTGTGCGGAGCTGATGAAACGATTTTTCAGATTTTCTTTCAGCTTTTCAAATTCCTTGCTGTGTGTACTTTTTTTGTCTGATTTGCTCATAGGCAGACACCTCCAATGAAAAAATCTCTACATTTAACCGCAGAAACGGCGAATTTTTAAGCCGAGCGATTTGAAATGCGTAATGCGTAATGCGTAATGCTTAGGAAATTTTTAGCAGTTTGCATTAATCACTACTCATTTTATCTCGACGCAAAAATTCGCCGTGTATTCTAAAGGTCGTTGAAAAAATCAAAACGTGCTGTGACTATGACTAACACCTTGTTTCTGATTTTAAATTCTTGCGTTCTTTGTCACGATATACGGGAAGTTCTCCGCGCCCTTAAGCCAGCGATTTTTCGTGATGATAACGTTTTTGTCGCAGATAATGCTTTCCACGCGTGCGCCTTCTTGAATATCGCAACGTTGCATAAGAATGGCATCTTTGACTATCGCACCCTTGCCGACTTTGACTCCTCTGAAGAGGATAGAATTTTCGACTGTGCCGCGAATTTCGCAACCGTTTGCGATAAGGGAATTTTTAACTTCCGCCGTTGCTTTGTATTGAACGGGAACTTCATCTTTAACTTTCGTGGAGATTGGACGATCCGCCTGCATGAAAAGTTCTTCCCAAACTTCCGGCTTGAGACAATCGCGGTTTGCTTTGTAATAAGCCGCCGTCGAATTAATTCTTGCAACATAGCCGTCGTGTTCGTACGCGCTGATTTTGTGTTCGCTTGCATGACGAATAATGCCGTCAATCAGGAAGTCTTGACCGCCGCGCTCATAAGTTGTGCGCACGATGTAGGCGAAAGTCGGCACCGGCATGAGGTAAGCACTCATTACAGCCTTTGCGCCTTTTTTGACGCCGTTGGATTCAGCCAAATCCGTGACGACGCCGTTGGATGTGGTTTCAATCGTGACGGTGTGTCCTTCTTTATCTTCGTCGACAACTTCGTAAATCATTGTGATATCCGCGCCGCTGTCTTTGTGGAAGTCCAAAACTTTTTGGAAATCGATATTGTAGACGTAGCTGCCGTTGACGAAGAGAACATATTTTTTATCGCTAAGTTCTGCGAAGTCAAGGTTGGCGTAAATATCTTTCAAATCGCCTTTGCGAGCGTCATTCGTCGGCAATGCGGCGGGCAAGTATGTCAAGCCGTCACGGCGACGAGCCAAATCCCAATCTTTGCCGGAGCGAATGTGATCGAGCACTGCGCGGGAATAATCGGGGAGCATAAGTCCGACACTGTTGACGCCTGAATTTATCATGTTTGAAAGGGAGAAGTCGACAACGCGATAGCGTCCTGCGAAGGGCAGGGCTTCTACTGCGCGGGTTGCCGCCAACTCTCTAAGTAATTCGTTACTTTCTTGCAGGTTTACGATACCCACTACTGTTTTCATTTATTCAGCACCTCCATTTTAGTTTTGGATCGATGGATCGTTGGATCGATGGATCGATGGAATTATCGATCCGGCTACTATCGATCTATCGATCTAACTACTATCGATCTAGCCTACGACTTCGCCTTCAGCGATAACGGTAATTTCGCCTTCTTTGCCTTCGACTTTGGCGTTGGCTTTAATCGTGACATCTTGAGCAAGAATAGCATGGTCGACAACCGCGCCGTCTTCAATCTTCGTGAACGGGAAGACCACCGAGTTAGTGACTTTCGCGCCTTTGCCAATGCGAACGCCGCCGAAAATTACGGAGTGCTCAACTTGTCCGAGAATCTGCGCGCCCTCTGCAATCATTGATTGTTTCGCGCCGCCTTCTGCGCCAATGTAATGCGGAGGCATTGAAGGATTTGAAGAATAAATTTTCCAATCGCCGTTGAGTTCAAACGGAGGTTGATCCTGCAACAAGTCCATGTTTGCCTGCCAGAGACTTTCGATAGTTCCGACATCTTTCCAGTATCCGTCGAAAGCGTAGGAGAACAAGCGTGCGCCGTCGTTGAGCATTTTCGGAATGAGGTCGTTGCCGAAGTCATGAGTTGAATTTTCGTTTACGCCGTCTTCTTCAAGATATTTTTTGAGGAATGGTTTCGAGAAAATATAAATTCCCATCGACGCCAAAGTTGATTTTGGTTCTTTCGGTTTTTCTTGGAACTCGGTAATTCTGCCGGTCTCTTTGTCGGTAACCATAATTCCGAAACGCGGAGCCTCTGCCAGCGGAACTTCAAAGACGCCGATTGTGACATCTGCGTTGTTCGCCTTGTGCGATTCGAGCATCCAAGAGTAATCCATTGTATAAATGTGGTCGCCGGAAAGAATCAAAACATAATCGGGGTCGTTGAGGTCGATGAAGTTAAGATTTTGATAAATGGCGTCTGCAGTGCCGCTGTACCAGTCAGCACCTTTTTCACGCGCGTATGGCGGCAGAATGAAAATGCCTCCGCCGATGCGATCGAGATCCCACGCCGAGCCTGCGCCAAGATAGTTATGCAATTCAAAAGGTTTGTATTGTGTAAGCACGCCAACTTTAGTAATGCCCGAGTTCACGCAGTTTGAAATTGGAAAGTCGATAATGTGATATTTTCCGCCAAACGGTACTGCCGGTTTTGCCACCGTCTTTGTCAAAGCTTTAAGACGACTGCCCTGTCCGCCTGCCAGAATCATTCCCAAGCATTCTGTCTTTCTCATAGAGATTCCCCCCTGAACCAAATTTTCACGCGCTTTTTGTAGCGACGCCGAATTACTTCTGGTTTAGCAATTTCTACACGCTATGAAAAATTCCTTCCAAAAATTTCAGAAAAAATTTGATTTCAGAATATAGTCATAATTAGATCGATAGATCGATGGATCGATAGATCGTTGGTTAGTTAGTGCGTGAAGAAAATTTTTGTGGTAAAATTTCATGAAACTTGGAGGCGGAACGAATGAAGAAAAATTTTTTGTTGGACGTTGTACTTTTCATCAGCAGTTTAATTTGTATTGTAACAGGGATTGTTATGGATTTTCATCTTATTTCCGGCGGGCGCGAAGTCAGATATTTTGTTCGGTTGGCTCACACGTACACGGGTTACGTCATGGCAATTTGCGTAGTCGTTCATCTCGTTTGGCATGGCAGTTGGATTAAGGCGGCGGCAAAAAATCTTTTCAGAAAAAAAACTTCGTAGGAATTTGGAGGATAACTTTTGAATCGAGAATTAAAAAATTTTTTGTCCAACAGCGCGATGAATTGTAAAATTTTAGTCGTCGGGGACGCAATGCTTGACAAATACTATTTCGGCGAAGTCACTCGAATTTCTCCTGAAGCACCCGTGCCGATTAACCATGTCACGAAGGTTAAGGAGACGTTGGGCGGTGCCGCGAATGTTGCGCATAATTTATCTTTGCTCGGCTGTCACACTTCGCTGATTACTCAAATCGGCAAGGAAAATCATGGCGACGTTTTTTTGGAGAAATTGAATTTGTGCGGCGTCGACGGCTCAAAAATTCTTCGCGCAGATAAACCTACCACAACTAAAATCCGAATCATCAGCGGGCATCAGCAAATGTTGCGGCTAGACTTTGAAGACACTGCGGAAATTGTCGGGCAAGACGCGAAAAATTTTTTGGCGAATGTACTTGACTGCTTGAAAAATTTTGACGCGATAATAATTTCGGATTACGGCAAGGGAATTTGTACGGAGGAAGTTTGCCGCAAGATTATCAGTAAATGTCGGCGGCTGAAAAAAATCGTGACGGTAGATCCGAAGGGCGACGATTGGTCAAAATATCGCGGAGCAAATTTCATCACGCCGAATTTGAAGGAATTGAACGCCGTCTTGCCAAAAAAAATTTCTAACGTTGATGATGCCGTTGAAAAATCTGCGCGGCGTGTGATTGATGAATTTGATTTGAGCGGGCTGGTAGTTACGCGGTCGGCGTCGGGTTTAAGTTTGGTTGAAGACGAAAAAGTTTCGCACATTCGGGCGCATGCGCAAGAAGTTTTTGACGTATCCGGCGCGGGCGACACAGTCATTGCGGTTTTCACAATGGCACTTGCGGGCGGGCTGGATTCGGCGTTGGCGGCGCAAATTGCGAACGTTGCGGCGGGCGTCGTCGTGGCGAAGGTTGGAACTTACGCAGTCAACCACGAAGAACTTTTAGCCGCGTTGAAAATTTCTTGACATGAAAATTTCGCGAATAATATTTTTTGCCGTCTTCGCAGTTGCGGGATTTTTTTTCAGCTTGACGAACGGTTCAGTTGAAATTACTGCGGCGGAAGTCGTTCAAAATTTTTTTGGGGAAAGTTTACTTGACGAAACGCGACGGCAAATTCTTGAAAACATTCGTCTGCCGCGAACAATCGCCGCAATGTTGGTTGGAATAAATTTAGCGTTATCGGGCGCGATACTTCAAGCGGTCATGAAAAATCCTTTGGCAGACCCGCACATAATCGGAATTTCTTCAGGGGCGGGCTTGTTCGGAATTTTTGTCATGTTGATTTTCGATGACGCGGGCGCACTTGTGACACCTGCGGCGTTTTTTGGCGCAATGCTAGCCGCCGTCATGATTTACATTTTGGCATGGAAAAATGGAATCAAGCCGATACGGATAATTTTAGCGGGCGTGGCAGTCAGCGCATTTTTGGGCGCGGGAATTTCTGCGTTGCTGATTTTTCACAGTGAAAAAGTTCACGGCGCATTGATGTGGATGGTCGGCGGATTTTCTGCGCGGTCTTGGGCGCACGTACAAATTTTGTATCCATACACAATTTTCGGCACGGTTTTAACTTTTTTGGCGGCGCGTCACTTAAATATTTTACAACTTGGCGACGAAGTGGCGACGGGGTTGGGTCTGCGCGTCCACTTGACTAGAACAATTTTAACGGCACTTGCGGCGTTGTTGGCGGCGTCGGCTGTCTGCGTGGCGGGACTGCTTGGTTTTGTCGGGCTGATAATTCCGCACACGGCAAGATTATTAATCGGTTCGGACTACAGATTTTTGTTGCCTGCGACGGCATTTCTGGGGGCGGCGGTCGTCGTGTTCAGTGACACTTTCGCGCGGATAATTTTTGCGCCAATCGAATTGCCTGTGGGTATCTTAATGGCGGCATTGGGCGCGCCGTTTTTTCTGTACCTGTTGCGAAAAGAAATTTGAGAAAAATTTTCCTCCGTCAATAAAAAATCCCCCGCCAAAAAGTTGGTGAGGGAAATTTTTTTTACCGGCGATTCATCGATCTATCGATCCATCGATCCATCGATCTAACTTCACGCCAAGACGTTGTGCTTAACTCTTTCGGATTCTTCGGAACGTTTTGAGTTGTTCCAGCTTGCAACGTCACCCGTCAATAGTGATAGGTAACTCTTTGAATTTATCTCCAAGTTTTCCCCCACTCCACACCGTACGTGAGAGTTTCCCCTCATACGGCGTTCCATCAACTAAGGATTTATATAGTTTCAATTTCAGTTTACACATTCTTATACGATTTTTGTTTTACTGTTAGGCTATACTTTTCAGTCCTGCCTCTGTCCTAAGTTCGTTTATCTTAAGCATTTGTTTTGCATTCGGGTTGATGACTTCCATATACCTTTGAATGGTGTATTCTCTTGTTGCGTGAATCAGTTTATGTACGGGTTCGGTTATCAGGATTAGGTTTCTGTAGTTGTCTGTGCCGCCTTTACTTCGTGGTTTTATGTGGTGGCAGTGTATTTCTCCGATTTTTAATTCTGTTCCCGTTACCGCACATTTTCCTTTTTGGGCTGAGTAGATAGCAATTCGGTTATCCGCATATTCGACACTACTTCCTATTGTTGGATTTCTCATTAGCCACAGCATAATTCGTAAATCCATTTCAAGGTTATTGTGTCTCTTTTTGCGTCCTTCCTCCGTGTAACGGTTAATTGCTCTGTCTCGCGATAAGGCATTATGTGTTCTTACGTATCCTACAGGTACTATTATGTGTCCTCTCAAATACCAGACTCTTTTTGATTTGCCGTATCGCTTTTCTATTTCGTCTTTAACCTTGCCGTCTTTGCCTCTACCCTTAAGACTTTTAGTCGCTCCTTGTCTTTTCAGTTGGTGCTTGACTTTCCGTCCTATCTTCCATTCAATATTGTTGAAGTCTTCGGATACCATTGTTGCCAAGTGATAGTAGTTGTGCAGTCCCATTATCAGCGCGTTATATTTCGTTATTGCTTGATACTGTTTCATTTCGTTGCCTGTATCAAGCAATTTCTTGAATGCCGCGTTTATGTCTTGGATTGCTTTTTCTTTAACTTTATCGCTAATGTGTGATACTACCGTCCATTTTACCTTCTCCGCTTTACTTTTCTTATGTACTTTCAGCTTAAATCCTAGAAATTCTGAATATTTATTATGAAGATTTATTATCTTTGACTTCTCCTGACTTATTTCAAGGTGTAACCTCTCCTTAAGCCATTTTGTTACTGCGTAATATGTCTTGTTTGCGTCGTTTATATTTCTACAGAAGATTTTGAAGTCGTCTGCGTACCTCACAATGAATATGTTCTTTAGCTTACTCGTCTTTCGTAGTCTGGCGTATTGTGCCGAATTATCCTTGCTCCCGTTTTTCCTATAGTATGGTTTATATGGATTGTGCATTGGGAATGTTTCCCATTGCGAACTTATCCATTGGTCTAATTCGTTCAGTACTACGTTTGCAAGCAGTGGTGATAATATTCCGCCTTGTGGTGTCCCCTTCGTTGGTATTTCAATTTCACCATTTGGCAGTTGGATTGGTGCTTTTAACATTGTCCGTACTATGCTTAGCAGTTTCTTATCTCTGATTCCCATATTCCACAGTTGCCTTATCAGCTTACTATGCCATACGTTGTCAAAGAATCCTTTTATATCTACGTCCACTACATAGTGCATATTTGCATTTTGCATTAGTTGCATACAACGTGCTATCGCATTTTCTGCACTTCTGTCCGGTCTGAATCCGTATGAGTGGTAGTAGAATTTTGCTTCGCATATTGGTTCAAGCACCTGTTTCACACATTGCTGAATTACTCTATCTACTATCGTCGGTATTCCTAATGGTCTCTTTCCTCCGTTTGCTTTTGGTATTTCTACTCGCCTCACGCAGTGCGGTTTGTAGTTTGCCATTTGCTTTTGAATCAGCACTATGAATTTCTCCCTGTCCATTTTCAACAGGTTTTTCATTGTGCGTCCGTCCGTTCCCGGTGTCCTACTTCCTGCATTACTTCTTATTGTTCTGACAGCTAGCATTATGTTTTCACTTGAAGATATTATGTTCATCAGTCCGTAGAAGTTGTTTCCTTCCTGACTTTGTCTGTAAAGTCTGTCGAAGGTCTTTTGCAAGTCGTAGTATTCACTGTAACGAATATCACTTACCTTAGGTTTCCTTCGCTTCGGATGTGGCATAGGCATCACCCCCTTAAGAAGTGATTTTCTTTGTCTTACTCGAAGCTATGCTTTTGGCTGTTGCCTACTGAAATTTCATATATCTTTATCCTTAGTTTGACTTGGGGCTATCCCTCCGTTATGTTTCCATAACTTCAACGGTACTATGCCCCTACTCTCACAGTTCCAAATTATGTTGCCATAAACCGTCTCATTGACTGCAAGTGTCTCCACGTGAACTGCTTTCCACGTTCCTTACACCCTATCTTTAAATCCCTTAGGTGCTTGCTTTTCGCCTGTCTGCTAGCCGTCGCCTGTAACGACGCAAGGATTTTCTTAGTTACCGTGATACTCATCCTCACAGACACCGCTTTCTGCGGCACTGAAACATTTCTATTTCATATCACTATAGACGATTCCATTCGCAAGTTCGTCAGTCAAGCTGTCTACTTGACATTCTCACCATAGGACTTGACACCCGACATATAGGTTGCGCCGCTTACCTCTAAGCAGTTTTCCACAACTAAGTTTGACTTTATTGTTTGGGCAACTCTCTGCCGACTTTAACGGGCTTCAGACAATTCATTTCTTGCTAACTATTTGCCTGCCGTAGTCTCAGTGACAGCGTTTCGGGACGTTACTCCTTCATTCCACTGTTCAGGTGTAAAGTTCTGCCGTCCTCTTATTAGGAGACGTGCATACTTTTCATATGCAAACGTGTCGCACAATATCCGGTGATACGTCTGATACGTTCAAATTTTTCGCCCTGCAAAGTGTAATTCAAGTCAAGCTTGCCGTCGTCGCAAAGTTTGATATCGATACTTTTCAGCGGATTATCAACGCGCTCTTTCACGTAGTCAACATACTTTTGCGCTTCCTCCGCCGTCAAGTCATCAAGACCGACGACGTTAATTTTAACTCCGTCAACAACCATAAAAATTTCCTCCTCTCCTATTTGTCCGGCATCAAGACCGTGCGAATCGGGAACGGAATATCGATTCCCTCTTCACGGTATCGCGCCGTTATCGCCTTAATAAATTCATGTTTGATGATGTACTGATTCACAAAACGTTTCGCATGCAAAACTGCGTTGAAGTTAATCGACGAGTCCCCAAATTCTTGATAGCGCACGACAGGCGCAAGAGGATTTCTGTCAACGCCGTCGTCGCCGCGCATCGGTTTATAGTCGTCGAACTCTTCCATAATTCTCGTGGCAATTTCAACCGTCACTTTCTCCACCAATTCCAAATCGCTGTTGTAAGATACACCAATCGGAACGACGATAACAATATCTTCACGCGGACGAGAATAATTTGTGCTTGTCGAACCGGCAATATCTTTATTCGGTATGACGATAACATTTCCTTCATTGGCGGGCATAATCGTTGTGAATCGCCAGTTGATGTCAACGACGCGCCCTTCATTCGCGCCAATTTTTATTACGTCGTTAACTTTAATTTGTTTCGATAAAAGAATTTGCAAGCCCGCAAAAATATTCGCAAGAGTTTCCTGCAAGCCGAGAGCTACCGCCATGACGCCGCCGCCCATTGCCGCCAAAATCGGCGCAACTGAAATTCCGTAATATTGCAGGACAATCAAGATACCCGATGCGTAGATGACAACTTTCAAAATCGTACTAACCAGCGTCGATTGCGATACGTCGCCGGATGAAGAAAATTTTACGTTGATGAAACCGGAAACGGTACGCTCAATCACGCGCGTTATCGTGAACATAATGCTGGTGAAAATCAAGTACGACAAAATTTGTATCAAGCTGTCGGGTAGTTTACTCGTGTTGACGACCCAGTATAAACCGATAACCAGACACAGCGAAATAGGAACGCCTTGCATTGCGCGAAAAAAAATCTCCCTGATGTCAGATTCTTCACGCTTGATTCTACGCGAAACTTTTTCCGTCAAGATTTTGTTTATCGCCACGCCAATAGACAATGCGACCATCAAAATCAAAACAGGAACTGCCAAATACTGCGCCAAAGTGATAATGTCCATGTTGGCGAGTGCCTTTAAATTCTCCAAAAAATTTTCCTCCCGTAATGAAAATTATAAACTAAATTTCAAATTCGTTTTCAAGAATGCCGAGTAAAACAAGATTTTCGTAGACGCCGCCCGTGCAAATTACGTCACGCATAATTCCTTCGCGTTTAAATCCCAAACTCTCGTAAAGATGAAGAGCAACTGTATTATACTCTTTGCAGTCAAGGAAGACACGATGAAATTTTTTTGTCATGAAACTCCATTGCAACAACGCCTTAAATGATTCGCGTCCGTAACCGCAATTTTTTTTCGTAATGATGCCTTGAGTAAATTCAACTTTGTTATGCGGGTTGTCCAGTTCACTAAGCAGGAAGTAGCCGACAGGATTTTTCCCGTCGCGTTCCTCAACTATAACGTCCATTTTATCGGCGCAAGTCCCGCTTAAAATTTTTTCATGAAATTTTTCGTCGAACGGGACAATGAACTTTAAATTTTCCGGCACGCGTTGAATATCCATTATGAATTGTAAGTCATGCAAATCTGCGCGGCGAATGCGAAGGCGTTTTGTTTCAATTAAAATGTTTTCGTTTTCCATATCTCCAAACTCCTATCGATCCATCGATCCAATTAATCAAAAAATCTCCGCTCGAAAGTGAACGGAGATTTATTAATATTTCGTCAAGAGAAAATTTTTAGACTGCGTTCGCCAAATCTTTACCAAGTTTTTCGCAATTAGCAATGGCTTCGTCGTCAGGAGAATTTTCAGCAGTGACACTGCCAATGAGTTTTGCGCCGGCTTCTTTCGTGCGATCTACCCAAGCTTCCATCCATGCGCCGCCGCCCCAGCCGTAAGAACCGAACAAGCCGACCGGCACGCCGTCAAGTGTTTCCTCCGCTTTGGCAAAGAACGGCTCAAATGAATCCTCTTCCAAAACTTCATCGCCCATTGCCGGGCAACCGAAAAGGAATCCGTCATAAGCAGACATTTTATCAACCGAAAATTCGTCGACTTGGAACAAATCTACATCGTCAGTCACGCTTTTTACGCCGTTGACAACTGCTTCTGCCATTGCTTCAGTGTTTCCTGTGCCGCTCCAAAAGACGACTGCAATTTTCCCCATTAAAATCACCTCTACTTAATTTTCGCCGCAATATTATCATAGC
>JAFSXD010000008.1 GCA_017444245.1 Selenomonadaceae bacterium
TTTTCATTTGCGGGCTTGTGGTATTCTGCGCCTCGTCCAAAATTATAAATGCGTCGCTTAAAGTTCTCCCGCGCATATACGCCAACGGAGCAATTTCAATCACGCCACGCGAAAAAAATTTTTGATACATGTCCAAGCCGAAAATTTCCTGCAATGCGTCATAAAGCGGGCGCAAGTACGGATCAACTTTTTCCTGCATATCGCCCGGCAAAAATCCCAAACGTTCGCCTGCCTCGACTGCGGGGCGCGTCAAAATAATTTTTTTCACTTCACGGACGCGCAGATAATACGCCGCCATTGCCACCGCCAAAAAAGTTTTTCCCGTGCCTGCAGGACCGACGCCAAAAGTTATGACGTGCCGCCGAATCGTGTCGATATAATTTTGTTGCCCGCTACTTTTTGCGTGAATGTGCGTACCCTTCGCCGTCACGATAATCGTTTCGCCAAAAATTTTTTGAAATTCCTCTGCGCGATTTGATTTCACAAATTTAATTGCGGCGGCAACGTCATTCATCGTGACGACACTTCCGCCGTGAAAAAGTTTTTGTAGTTCAAGGAAAACTTTTTCTGCAAGTGTAACCTCCGTATCGTCACCGTTGAGCTCAATGAAATTTCCTCGACTCACGATTTTGCACTGAAACTTTGAATTAATCGCTTGCAAAAATTCTTCACGGTCGCCCAAAATTGCCCGCCATTCTTCGGCGTCAGCAAGTTCAATTTTTTTCGTCAAACGCATCCTCCTTAGTGAGCAGGGATAATTTCCTACTTACTGCTAACCAGTTCAAAGGCAAGTCGCGCATTTTTTACGGCAAGGTCGCGCAACTCCGCCTTAAGATTTTCAAGCTCCGGTTTAAAAATTTTTCCTTCATCAATTTTTTTTACGGTCTCATCAAAAACTTTTTGCGCCGTCACATCTTGAAGATTCCCCAACGGCTTTTCGTCAATCAAATCCAAAAATCTGTCTATCTTCGGATCATACGAAATGCCAATCATCGGCACACTCATGACGCCCGCAAAAATCAGCGCGTGAAGTCGAATGCCGATTAAAACATCTGTGCAACCGACAAGGCTTAAAAATTCCGCCGTCGTAAATTCTTCCTCAAGGACAGTGCAAGAATTTTTCATTTGCTGAACGATTGAACGCGCCGCCCTAACGTCTTCGGGGAAATGCAAAGGAATAAAAATAATTTTTGCGCCAACCGTTTCAATCAATTTATCAAAAGCCGTAGCAAGTTCACGCCGACAATTTCCCCAATCAATCCAATTTCGCACGGCAACACCGATAAGCGGATTTTTTTTCGGCTCATCGATTGCGGAACATCGCGCCAAAATTTTTTTGCCAATGTCAAGTGAAACCGGTTTCATTGCAAGCACGGGGTCGGCGGTATAAAAAATTTTCGGTCGAGTAATTTTCAGCCGCTGAAGTTCATCGAGTGAACCTTTGTCGCGAACGGTAATTAAGTTGACACGGTTGACGATAATTTTCATGAGCCAACGAGCAACTTTGCCGTAAATCGGACCGATTCCTTGAGCGTACAGCATGACTTTGCAACCGAAAAGTTTTGCAAGAAAAATAATTCCCAAGTAGTAATACAAACTGCGCCGACTTGTCACGTTTTGCAAAAGAGAGCCACCGCCGGAAATTAAAAGATCCGCCGAAAAAATTTTCCTTAGGATTGAAAAAATATCCAGCCACTTAACGGCGTCGACGTTGTGGCGTTTTTTTGTGTACTCGGGATTAAGTGAAATGACTGTGAATTTTAAATCGTCGTCAATTTCGCGGAAAATCTCAAGCATTGACGAAAGTATTGCTTCGTCGCCTCCGTTTTTTGAGCCGTAGTAGCCGGAAATTAAAATATTCTTCAAATAAGAAACACCGTGCCTTTTGCTAGGGGTTAGCTTTCAGCTTTTAGCTTTTAGCTTTTAATTTAGCCGCGTAGTACGCCATCAAAATTGCAACAACGCCCAATATTGCACCTGGAATTAATCCGTCAACGCCGCGCATAAATGATACAAATATCGGCGTGTGCACGTGCGCGAAAGTTTCCACCATTGAACTTTGTCCTATTGTCGCAACAATCGTCAACGCCAGCAAAATTTTTTTCGGAAATTTTTTCAAGAATGCCGCTACCGCCAACACAAAAGCAGGATGCCCCAAGAAAAGTTCCTTTGAACGCGGGCGCGCATAAAATGTATCCTCCAACCATTCGCGCAGTCTTACTTCCAAATCCAAAACCGGCATGCCCGTCGAATGTCCGCTACGTATTACCAAAATTGCCAGTGCAAAAATTACAACGAACACCATTAACAAATTTTTTACCGTGACTTCCATTTCTAAAATTTCTTTCAACTGTCCGCCGGCAGAAAAACTTTTTCTCATCTCGTCAATGATGTTGTATCGTTGCAAGAACGCCACGCCAACCAAAATTAACGGCATCACGAAAGTTAATTTTATCCCGCGAAAGATTTCAAATTCAAGGAAGTAAATCACGTCCGACAACGCGCCCGCCAAGTACGCCGCCCCCGCCATTGACACAAGGCTTGTAATGAAAAGCGACGCCAACGACAACCAAATTACTTGTCCGATTGAAAGTTCCGTCTTAACGCGAACTTTCGGATATTCCGAGCCGCCTTCGCTCTTACTCCGTATCGATTGCCAACGCGCCTTCACGCGAATTGAACGAAGTCTGTCCAGTTGCCAAATGACAGCCAACGCAGGAAAAACATTTGCGCTGACAAGTGCCGCGATTAATCGGACTTTGCCGCCCGCGCCCATTAAAATCGGTACGCCCGCCAAAATTGCCAACGCTACAAAAATTGTTATCTGAAGTCGTGTCCGCTCGTTGAGTTCCCGCGAAATTAACGACAAGCACAAAACTCCTGCCGCAACCGTTCCTATGATGACGAGGAAACGCAAAAATCTGTTCGGGTAATAATCTTCAAACGTTCCCGCTTTTCCAAGAGTGTAGCCACCATTTCTTAAATCCTTCGCCGTTTCGCTGATGTACTTGAAATTTGTTTCGGCAAGCGTCATTCCCGCCGCCTGTTTCTCGTAAATTCGGAAAAGATTTATTCTGATATTTCTTTCGTAGTCCGTGCGAAGCCAACGATAAATCGCCGTATGCAGGGAAATTTTATTTTGGTCGTACGGCGGAATTACATGCAGGCGCGCAACTCTGTCGTAGCCCAAATCCCGCGCAAGTTGTTCCATTCCCGCTTGAGGATAAAACTGCAACTGCGAATAACTTTCTATGATGCCAAAAGTTATGTTACGTTTTTTCATCTCTTCGGCGGTAACGTCAACGTAGTCGTACGCGCCCAAAACTTCATTGCCGGAAAAAACCATTTCGACGACGGGGTAGCCGTCAAACCGTTTGAAAACTTCGCGGATTGTGTCGGGAGTGCAACCAACAAAATTTGCAGGACGCGCCACAATATTTAACCCTGCGTCTTTGACGATAGCAAGTTCTTCACTTGGCATGGTTATAGGCTTTTTCATGAAAATTTCGTAGCGGTCTTTGACTTCCAAAATTTCCATATCGCCAATGATGATTGGTGTCACGCGATTAGTGCCAAGCCGCAAAGTTATATCCTTCTTGACTTCTTCGTAAGTTTGCAAATTGCGCCCGATGATATAAACTCTGTCAGGGTTGATTAAGCCCGCCTCAATCGCTTGCCGCCAAATTTCGTCGACATCCAAACCGCTTTGATTGTGTCCGATAATTTCGCTGCCTTGAAGTGCGTAAACTTTTCCCTGCCGATTTAATTTTTCAAAAGTTGCGTCGTAAACGGCGATTGAAGTAATTCCCGCGCCTTTCATTCGGTGGAGCACTTCAAAAAAATCAAGTCCTTCTTGTTCGGCAAGGTGCGTTACGCTGTCGTAGTCAAGCACCATGTCAATTTGGGAATTGTTTGTTTCGACGTTGAATCGTTGCCAGCAAATGATAAGCGACGCGACAAGCCCCACCAGTATAGTCCAAACTAATATTCGATTGTAGATAAATTTTTTCATCGCGTCCCTCTGTTAGATCGTTAGATCGATAGAAAAGTTAAGTCAACTACTATTCACTAACAACTAGTTTCTTGTAGCCGTGATTAAAATATCTCCGTCACGCATTTGCAGAGAAGAAAATTTCAAGCCAAGCGGCAAAGTTGAACTTTCCAAAACTTTCACGTCGCCCAAAAATCTGTCAATCTGAACATTGCGCACGAGAGTATTTTTGAAATCCAATTTCGTCGCGCGGAAGTAAACATCGCCGTTGTCCAAAATAAACATGCCTGCAACGTCAACGTCAGCATCTCTGCCCATGAATTTCACTTTGCCTGTGGCGGTAACTTCTTGCGGCGTGATTTTTACTTTCGCGTTGTCCATATGTTCAACTTTGCTTTCGATAAATTCTTTCAAGCCGTCTTCGGTAACAATTCCGCTAAGCTCAAATTTTTCCGCAGACTTCAAAATTTTTTCTGCACGCTGTTTGTCCGTCAAATTTTGCGAAGGAAATAAAATCTCCGGAACGTCCACGACAACTTTTTCCCCGTCCAAAGTCAACGCTTGAAATTCCAAATTGCCAATTTCGCCGGCAGTTGCAGTAGCGTAAATTTTTCCAACGTAACCCGCAACAAGTTTTGCATTTGGTGACGACGCCAAATGTACCTCAACGGACGTTGCATTCGTAGATTTTGTAACCATATCTTTCAGCATGCCTTCAAAAACTCGTGGCAAAATTAATTCCATTGCGACGGCAACTAAAATTACCAAAACTAACAAGACGCCAAAAATTTTTTTCATTTGGAAACCTCCGCAGTAATTTGAGGAATTTTTTCATACGCCAGCCGCAAAATTTTTTCAGGTATCTTCGGATACAATTTTTTCAATTCGTCTTTCGTGATGAGTTGAAAATATTCGTATTTAAACTTCGGCGTTGTGACGCACGAGACGAAAGTAAAATTTTGCTTGTCAATATTTTCAGCCGCAAAAATTGTATCGGCAGGAATTACCGCCATGAACTGCTGATTTTTTTTCGTGTCTTTTCCCAGCAAAACTTCTTTTACTTCGCCGTTGTCAATCAGCGTGATTTTTAAGCCGCCGCCCTCTTGATAATACCAAATTTCGTCGCAATCGATTTTATGAAAGTGCGAAATATCTTTTTTGACCAGCATAAAATAAATACTTCCCGCCGTCGCACGATTATTTTGCACAAAAGGTGACGTGTAAACTTCGGAAAAATATCCGCCTTCGACATGTTCTTCAAGCGAATAAAACTTTTTCAATTCATCAACGCGCTTGTCAACTTCGCCTAAAGATTTTGCAAGTGCGCAAGTTTGACAGGTTATGAGTAAAGCCAGCGTCAGCGTAAAAATTTTTTTCATGCTAGCTCTTCACTCCCAAATTCGCACGCCAAGCCAAAAACGCGCGGATAAAATTATCAATTTCGCCGTCCATAACCGCTTGAACGTTGCCCGTCTCCTCGTTTGTGCGCAAATCTTTAACCATTGTGTACGGCTGAAAAACGTACGAACGAATTTGACTGCCCCACTCAATTTTCATGCGGTCGCCTTCAAGTTTGGCGCGTTCCTCTTCCTTTTTCTCAAGTTCCAATTCAAAAAGTTTCGCGCGCAACATACGAAGGCACTGTTCACGATTTTGAATTTGCGAACGCTCATTTTGACATTGAACGACAATTCCCGTCGGAATGTGCGTCATGCGAACGGCGGAAGAAGTTTTGTTAATGTGTTGCCCGCCCGCGCCGCTTGCTCTGTACGTGTCAACGCGAACGTCCGCCATGTTTATATCGACTTCAACGGCGTCGTCAATCTCCGGCATGATGTCGCAAGCCGAAAAAGAAGTGTGCCGCCGAGCATTGGAATCGAAAGGAGAAATTCTAACCAGTCGATGAATACCTTTTTCAGATTTTAAAAA
>JAFSXD010000046.1 GCA_017444245.1 Selenomonadaceae bacterium
AAAGAAGTTTTTGAAAATCCGAAGGAAGAACGCACGAAACTTTTTCTGTCGAAAATTTTGTAGGTTAGCTTAAAGCTTAAAGCTTAAAGCTTGAAGCTACAAGCTAATCAACTGTTTCAACGTCGTGCCGTCCGCAAAATCAATCTGCGTTATCTCAATGTGTAAGTCAGATTTTTTTAAACCATGCCGCATAACGTCAGCGTCCTCACGCACGAACGGATTTAAAACTTTGCTCACTTCAAAATTTTGAACGCCCTGCGGACTTCCCTCAACGTCGATAGAAAACGGCGTCACACCTTCGCGCCCGTCCTTGCCGTCGATTATGATGTTGCCGCTGATTTTTGAAATTGGTTTGTCGTATTTCAAATTCGCCTGTATTTTCATGTTAAGCGTCTGCGAAAATCCGTACTCGTCGCCTTCGGAAATATTTGCGCTGAAACCTTTCACATCAAAAGTCTCTTTAATCTCTTCACGAATCGGCGCGTTGAGTTGCTCCAATTTTTTCCGCATCGTGCGATTGAAACCGTCAAGATAATTTTCAAAACCTTTCACGCTCGTAACTTTCCATGACTTTCCAACTTTTTCAAGCGTCAATTCCAATTCAAAATAAAAATTCAAACCCTCGTTGTAAAAGTCAACTTTGGCTGTAGCCGTGTCGCCTTCAAATTTGGGTTTGGAAAAACTTTTTATCGTGCAAGTCGCAACTGCCGAGTCCGTCAAAAATTTTTGCGCAGAAGTCAACGGCGGCTGAAACGTAACCGTCCCCTTCGCAATGTATTCGTCGATTGCAGATTTGGCGGCGGCTGTGAACTCCGGCTTTAAATTTTCGTACTTGGTTACAAAATCTTGATTGGAATAAGCCAGCGCGTCCACCTGCGAATTAATCTGCGCGGACAAAATTTCTTTGGCGGCGTCGTCAATGACAGCGTTCACGTCAACCATACTGTAAAATTTATCCGCGTCGTGCTTGGCAATCGATTGACGGATAATTTTTATCGGATTTTTCGACTTGCCGTCAGAATTTGTAAAGAAAATGAACGCGCCGACACCAACGGCAACGGTTACGAGAATCGGAATTAAAATTATCAAAACTTTTTTCATGGCAATTTGTCACGCGGATTTTGTTCACTATTTAATTTCGTTGATTAACTTCGTCAATTCCGCGCGGTTGTAAAAAGATTCGGGGAACATCAGCGGATAATCCGGCTCGGCTCCTCTGTCAATGTCGTAGAAAGAACCGTTCTTGAGGAAAGAAAGCCGCGCCGGACCGGAAAGTTGGAAATTAGTACCGCAAGCCGTAGTCATCGGCAAGACGACGCAACTGCCGCCGCCGGACGTGCGCCCGATTAACGTCACTTGATTTGAATTTTTAAAAATGTTCGGAACGAGATTCCCGCAAGAAAAACTTACCGGCGAAATTACGCAGAAAACTTTTTTGTTCAGAAAACCTCTGTCATCTGAATTATATTTGTGGTCAAGATTTACATCGACGTGGTAAACGCCCGTTGCCAGCGCGTTCGTCATGGTATTTTTCAAACTCGCGTAACCTTCGCCCAAAAATGACGAAATTGTAAAAATTGCCGTGTCCGCTTCGCCGCCAAGATTGC
>JAFSXD010000047.1 GCA_017444245.1 Selenomonadaceae bacterium
CCTTGAGGCAATTCGTCAAGTCAAAAAAGAAGTCGGCAAGAACGACGCGCTTTATATTCACGTGACTCTTTTGCCGTACATCAGCGCGGCGGGCGAACTCAAGACGAAGCCCACTCAACACAGCGTCATAGAACTGCGCGCAATAGGTATTCAACCCGATATTTTAGTTTGTCGTACTGAACACCCAATTTCACGCGATATGAAAAAGAAAATTGCCCTTTTCTGTGATGTTGACGAAGACGCAGTTATTGAAAATCGGACGGCTGAAACAATTTACGAAGTGCCGTTAATCATGCGCGGCGAAGGTCTCGACAAAATTGTTTTGGAAAAACTTAACTTGCCGCAGTCTCCGCCCAAGCTTGACGTTTGGGAAAGAATGGTCTACAAAATAAAAAATCCTGAACGAAGAATTAAAATTGCCGTCGTAGGAAAGTACGTTGAACTTCCCGACGCTTACATTTCCGTCGTTGAGGCGTTGCACCACGCGGGCATTGATAATTCCGCCGCCGTCAAAGTCAAGTTCATCAACGCAGAAAAAATTGAACAGCCTGACGCTGACCTTGAAGAAATTTTCAGCGGGTGCAAGGGAATTTTAGTGCCGGGCGGATTTGGTGACAGGGGCATTGAAGGAAAAATCAAGGCGATAAATTTTGCCCGCGTGAATAAAATTCCTTTCTTGGGTTTGTGTCTCGGAATGCAATGCGCCGTGATTGAGTTTGCTCGTAACGTTTGCAACTTCGGTGACGCAAATTCGACGGAGTTTAATCCTGAAACACATTTCCCCGTAATCGCGCTGATGGATTCACAGCTGGAAGTGACGGACAAAGGCGGCACAATGAGATTGGGCGCGTATCCGTGCAAAGTCACGCCGGAAACCTTCACTGCCGACGCGTACTTCGGCGACGAAAAAAATTTCCCTGAAATTCAAGAACGCCACCGCCACAGATTTGAATTTAACAACAACTTCAGAGAAATTTTTCAAGCAAACGGCATGGTTATCGCGGGAGTTTCGCCGGACGAAAATTTAGTTGAGATTGTCGAACTGGATAAAAATTTGCATCCGTACTTTGTTGGCTGTCAGTTTCATCCTGAATTGAAGTCGCGTCCGAATCATCCGCATCCGCTTTTCCGCGCCTTCGTCAAAGCCGCAATCGACAACAGTTGACGTATGGAAAAATTTTTTAAGGCTCAACTTGAAGAAATACGGAAAAATAAAATTCGTTTCGGGTTGCTTGTAGCGGCGTTGATTGTCGCGGTAATTTGTGCCATTGCCGATTCTCAAGGCGGCGGTGAAGAAATTGAACTTGAGCCTAAACAAGTTGCACAAGTTGAAAAAAATTCCGTCGAAGAAAAAAAATCCGTCGAAGAAAATATTTCAGTGCCGCAAAAAAATTCTTCGGTGTCGGACAACGTGACAGTCGTCATTGGCGCGAATGCGAATGAAGTTTACGTGGCAGACCCTTTTAAAAAAACCGCGCCGTCCAAGAAGGAAACACAGACTGCGACTTCGGAAATTCCCGCGCAAGAAAATATTTCGTCGGTTGAAAAAAAATTGCCGCCTGATGAAGTTGAAGAAGTTGTAACGTTGCCGGCTGAAATTCCTGCGCCAAAGCCGCCTGAAGAAAAATTTATTCTGCGCGGAATTGCGCTTGGAGAAGTTAAAACGGCGTTGATTGAAAAAGTTGTCTCGGGTAAAATCGAGACGCTTTTTTTGAGAGTTGGGGACAGCGTCGGCGGGAAAAAAATTTTGGACATAACGAATGACTTTGTAATTTTAGAGAACGACGAAAAATTAGAACTAACCCACTAACCAACCATCGATCTATCGATCCATCGATCCATCGATCTAAACAGGAGTGATAAATTTTGAGTGCGGACGAAATAAGTTGGGAAGAGTCCCACAAAAATATTTTTGGTGCGTTGAATGCGCCGCAAATTGAAGCAGTAAGACACGTTGAAGGTCCGTTGCTTGTCATGGCGGGCGCGGGGTCCGGCAAAACTCGCGTCTTGACTTACAGAATTGCAAACCTGCTTGCTCACGACATAGCCGCTTGGAAAATTTTGGCGATAACTTTCACGAACAAAGCCGCCGCCGAAATGAAATCCCGCGCAGAAAAAATTATCGGCGAACCCGCAAAAAAAGTTTGGATTAGCACATTTCATTCGTTTTGCGCGCGACTTCTTCGCAGAGAAATTGAAGTGACGGGCAAGTACAATTCAAATTACATCATCTACGACGCAGGCGACAGCCGAGCTGTTTTGCGGGCATGCATTCAGGAATTGGGGCTGGACGAGGAAAGATTTTCTGACGCCGCCGCAAAAATTTCTGCCGCAAAAAATTCTTTGGTGGACGCCGAAAAGTTCCGCGAAAAAGTTTTGACTGCATCGGGCGGAGTTTCAAACTTTGACAAAAATCTTGTCAACATTTATTCGCTGTACACGAAAAAATTAATTGAGAATAACGCGCTGGACTTCGACGATTTAATAATGGTTACGGTGAAAATTTTCCGTGAACATCCCGAAGTTTTGGAACGCTATCAAGACAGGTTTCAATACATTTTAATTGACGAATATCAAGACACGAACGTTGCGCAATACGAGTTGACGAGACTTTTGGCGGCGAAGTACAAAAATATTTGCGTCGTCGGTGACGCTGACCAATCGATTTACGGCTGGCGTGGCGCGGATATGAGCAACATTTTAAATTTCGTCAATGATTATCCGAACACCAAAGAAGTTATTCTGGAACAAAATTATCGTTCGACGAAACAAATTTTATCTGCGGCTAACGGCGTCATAAAAAATAATTCCGGACGCGTTGAAAAAAATCTTTGGACGGAAAACGACGCGGGCGAACGCGTTCAATTTATTCATTGCATGTCTGACAGATCCGAAGCGTCATTTTTGGCGAAGGAAATTAATCGACTGATTAACAACGAAAATTTTTCCTACAGAGATATTGCGATACTTTACCGCACCAATGCGCACTCGCGAATCATTGAAGAAAAATTTATGCAGGCGGAAATTCCCTACGTCATTGTCGGCGGCTTGAAATTTTATGAGCGCAAAGAAATTAAAGATGTTCTTGCGTACCTGCGATTAATCGTCAATCCGCATGACAATATGAGTTTGACGCGAATCATTAACGTGCCGCGTCGCGGTTTTGGTCCGATAAATATTGCGCGGCTCATGGAATTTTCCGCAAAGCAAGGCATTTCCATTTTTGAAACAATTTCGGACGAAGAAAATTTGCGTCACGTTCCGCAACTTTCTCCGCGTATTCGTCAACGGCTTAGAGAATTTGCGGCAATGATAATTGCGTTTGGAGAGTTGCAAAAAAATCTCGGCTTGCCTGAATTTATCGACGCGGTACTTGATGAGACGGGCTACATTGCCATGCTCAAGGAAGGCGAAGACGCGAACAAGCCGGAAAATATTTCGCGCGTTGAAAATATTGGCGCGTTCGTCAATGGCGCGACGGATTTTGCAAACTCAACGGAAGATGCGACGTTGGATAATTTTTTGAATCACGTTGCGCTTTTGTCTGATTTGGATCAAGTCGACGAGGAAGAATCGCGCGTTTCGATGATGACTGTTCATTCGGCGAAGGGTTTGGAATTTCCCGTTGTGTTTATCGTCGGCATGGAGGAAGGACTTTTGCCGCATGCAAATGCGCTCAAGGAAGATGATCAGGTTGAAGAGGAGCGGCGAATTTGTTACGTGGCGATGACGCGTGCAAAAAAACGGCTTTACTTGACGGCGGCTGAAGAGCGTAAAAATTTTGGCAAAGTTTATGAACAGGAAATTTCGCAATTCGTCAAAGAAATTCCCCGTGAATGTATCGTCGGTTTTTCTGAACGGAATGCGGGCGCGGAAATTCCTCACAGTTTGCCGAGCAGTGCAAGACGAACGATGAGCGGAAGAAATTTTTCATTGCCGCGCGGTGTGTTGGTTGAGACGCCGAAAACGCTCACGCCTAAAATGCCGCCGCGTCCACAAATCGATTGGAAAATTGGCGACCAAGTCAAGCACAAGAAGTGGGGAATTGGAACTGTCACGAAGTGCGAAGGCGGCTACTTGACAATTTCTTTTGCCGATCCGTCGGTTGGCGTGAAAGTTTTGAAGAGTGTTGCCGCGCCCGTTGAAAAAATTTAGGAGTTAGCTTGTAGCTTGTAGCTTGTAGTTTGTAGTTTGTAGGAGTGACTGTCATGAAAAAAGTTGTGGTATTAATCGGATCGGGTTCAATCGGACAAGCAATCGCGCGGAGAGTTGGCGCAGGACAACACGTCGTGCTGGGCGATTTGAAAATCGAAAATGCAAACGCGGCGGCAAAAATTTTTGAAGACGCCGGCTTTGAAACGTCAACTGTCGCGGTAGATATTTCCAGCCGTGAATCGATTTTGAATTTAATCGAACACGCGCAAAAATTTGGCGCGGTAAACAATCTCATCAACGCGGCGGGAGTTTCTCCTTCGCAAGCACCGGTTTCAGCAATTTTGAAAGTGGATTTGTACGGCACGGCAGTTTTGCTTGAGGAGTTTGGAAAAATTATTTCTGACGGCGGCTCGGGCGTGGTAATTTCTTCGCAATCGGGGCACAGACTCGGCGCACTTTCCGAAGAACAAAATACGAAACTTGCAACGACGCCGACGGAAGAACTTTTGAATTTGCCTTTCCTCAAAGAAATTTCCGACACGTTGAAGGCTTACCAATATTCAAAACGCTGTAATGTTTTGCGCGTGATGTACGAGGCGACGCGTTGGGGAAAACGTGGCGCGACGATAAATTCAATCAGTCCAGGAATTATTATCACGCCGCTTGCCGCTGATGAGTTGAAAGGTCCGCGCGGCGAAGGTTACAGAAAAATGTTGAAAGCAAGTCCTGCAGGGCGCGCAGGTACTCCTGATGAAGTTGGCGACCTTGCAGAATTTTTGATGTCTAGTCGTGGCAGATTTATCAACGGCGCAGATTTTTTAATCGACGGCGGCACGACGGCTTCTTATTGGTACGGCGATTTGCAATATCTCAAGAAAACTCATTGAGCTTAGAGCTTACAGCTTGGAGGGAAATTTTTTCATGAGAAACAAATTTTTGATAGCCGCGTTGTCGTTTATCATGATAATTTTTGTGACGGCTTGCGGCAACTCCGCGCAGAAAGTTGAACAGGAAAATAATTCTGCGCAATCGGCAACTAAAACTGATGACACGACAAAAAGCACCGCCGGCAAAAAAATTTTGGTGGTTTATTTCTCGCGTACAGGCGAAAATTACGAAGTTGGAAATATTTCAAGGGGTAATACTCAAATCGTAGCTGAAATGATCGCTACAAAAGTTGGCGCGGATACTTTTGAAATTAAACCTGTCAAGCCTTATCCGGAAAATTACAAAGAGTGTACCGAAGTTGCGAAGGCTGAAAAAGAGGCGGACGCTCGTCCCGCTATCGTCGGCGATGTTGAAAATTTTGATGACTACGACGTAATTTTCTTTGGCTATCCGAATTGGTGGAGCGATATGCCGATGATTATGTACACGTTCATGGAAAATCACAATTTCAAAGATAAAACTGTAATTCCGTTTTGCACTTCGTCAAGCGAATATTTTATCGGCAAGGAAGAAATTCAACAGTACGCCAAAGGATCAACTGTCCTTGACGGGTTGGGGATTCGCGGCAAGCGTTGCCAAGAAAATCCTGAAAGTGTCCGCCAAGATGTTGACAAGTGGCTGGCAGGTTTAGGCATTGGAAACTAGGAAAAAATTTAAATGGAGATTAAAGGAACATACAACAGCGCGACAGTTTTCACTGATAACATTGGACAAAACTGCATTGACCAAATTAAAACTTTGGTGAACTGTCAAGCTTTCGCGGACGCAAAAATAAAAATCATGCCTGATTGTCATGCGGGCGTCGGTTGCGTCGTCGGTTACACGCAGACGATTCAAAATAAAATTGTTCCTAATCTTGTTGGTGTCGACGGCTCTTGCGGCATGGCTTACGTGAAAATTCCCGAAGTCGATTTGCACACGCTTGACAAAATTATTCGGCGGTATGTTCCTGCGGGAACTGCTACTCACGATCCAAATTTTTTACCGAATAACTTAAAGAAAAAAGTTGAACTGATGCTTGACAGTTTAAACGCGGTTATCGGAAACACGGACGCCATTCGACGGATTTTAAATTCAATCGGAACTTTGGGCGGCGGCAATCACTTTATCGAAGTTGGCAAGTCCATGACAACGGGCGAATGGTTTTTAATTGTTCATTCCGGCTCGCGCAATTTGGGTTTGCAAGTTTGCAAGTACTGGCAAAATACGGCGTCAAAAAATTTGGCGGCGAACAAGTACGGCGTTGGAAATGTCATTGAGCAACTCAAAAAGGAAGGGCGCGAATCCGAAATTGAATCCGCGATTAAAGTGTTGAAGGACAAAAATCGTGACATTCCAAAAAATTTGGCGTACCTTGAAGGCGTCGACATGGAAAATTATTTGCACGACATGAATATTGTTGATAACTACGCCGCGCTCAATCGACAAACAATAATTGAAATAATTTTGGGCAAGCTCGGCGTCAAGATGCACCGCATGAAAATTTTCACGACGAAACATAATTACATTGACCAATCGGCAAAAATTTTGCGTAAGGGCGCAATTTCCGCGCAGGCTGACGAAGAAGTTTTAATTCCGCTGAATATGCGTGACGGCAGTTTAATTTGCGTCGGCAAAGGAAATCCCGATTGGAATTTTTCCGCGCCGCATGGTGCAGGCAGATTGATGAGCCGCACTCAAGCAAAGGAATCAATTTCCCTTGACGCATTTGTTAAATCGATGGAAGGAATTTTTTCTTCTTCCGTCAACGAATCCACAATCGACGAATCGCCAATGGCTTACAAGGACGCAGAGGAAATCGAATCATTAATCGTCGACACAGTAGAAATTAGAGATCGTTTGACGCCGCTGTATAATTTCAAAGCGGGCAGTTAATTTTTGGAGTGATGAAATTTTATGAGCAGTCTTGAAGTTGGAATAATCGGTTTGCCAAACGTCGGCAAGTCTACGTTGTTCAATGCAATAACGAAGGCGGGCGCGGACGTGGCGAACTACGCTTTCTGCACGGTTGAACCGAACGTTGGAATTGTCGCCGTGCCTGATGAACGCCTGAACGTTTTGACAAAAATGTATTCGTCGAAGAAAACGACGCCTGCAACCGTTCGATTCGTCGACATTGCGGGGCTGATTAAGGGCGCGTCGGAGGGCGAAGGGCTCGGCAACAAATTTTTGGAACACATCCGCCAAGTCGACGCCGTCGCTCACGTCGTGCGCTGTTTCGACGACGAAAATATTATGCACGTCGCAGGAAAAGTAAATCCCGCGAATGACATTGAAACTATCAACACGGAACTTTGCTTGGCGGATTTGGAAATCGTCGACAAAAGAATTGCCGGACTCGTGCGCGTTTTGAAATCCGGCAACAAGGCGGCGAAGGTTGAAAATGAAATCTTACAAAAAATTCGTGACGCGTTGAATGAAGGAACTCCCGCGCGGAATTTAAATTTGAGTGCAGAAGAAATTTTTGCGATACGCGAAACAAATTTGTTGACGCTGAAACCAATTTTGTACGTCGCCAACGTTGCCGAAGATGATTTGTCCGACGTGAAAAATAATTCTTACGTCGCGCAGGTTGAAGAAATTGCCGCAAAAGAAAAAGCGCAGGTCGTTGTAATCTGCGCGAAGGTTGAAGCTGAAATTGCTGAACTTGATGACGAAGAAGCCAAAGAATTTTTGTCCGATTTGGGCTTGAAAAATTCCGGCTTGGACAAATTGATACACGCCGCCTTTGAACTTTTGGGGCTGATGACTTTTTTGACGGCAGGACCTGATGAGTGTCGCGCGTGGACGATTGTCAAGGGGACGCCCGCCGTGAAAGCCGCAGGAAAAATTCACAGTGACATTGAGCGCGGATTCATTCGGGCGGAGATCGTCAACTACGACGATTTAGTTTCACTCGGCTCAATCAATGCCGCCCGTGAAAAAGGTCTCGTGCGTCTTGAGGGCAAAGAATATGTCATGCAAGACGGCGACGTAACTTATTTCAGATTTAACGTTTGATTTTGGAAAGAAAATTCTTTCCAAACCCCTAATCAATCCATGCCGGTGCTGACAATATCTTCGTCGTCCGGCTGGATATTTTTTTTGACAAATTTTCTGGCGTCTTTGCTGTCCGTGAGCATGATAATTTTTTTTATGCGCCGTTCGTTGTACAAAAATCTTGCGTCGCGGCTGGTAATAATCGGCAACTGTTGCCCGTCATTCAGCAACAAGAAATTTTGATTTTGCGAACTGGTGATATTAATTGCGGAGTCGTCAAAATTATTTTCGTTGTCGTTAATCACGAACTTAATTTCTATTCCAACTTCATCACGCGACAAAATTTCCGCGATAGCCGCGCCCGTTTCGTTGAGTCCGTCGAAAATTGCGGCGGGTTCATTTTCCGAAGAAGTTTTCAAGCCGAGCGTCATTGCCACGTTGCGCGTGAAGTCGTCTTGTTCCGAAAAAATTTTTTCCAAGAAATTTTTCTGCGCGTCATAAGCTTTTCCGTGATTGTCGAGGACTTCACGGATTTTTTTGACGATGTGGGGAAATTCTTTTTCGGTGTCGTCAAATTTAAATTCGGGCGGTATGGAAATATCGATGTCATTGGCGGCGGCACCGATTTTGTTTGTGATGACAACGCAACCCAACAACGCGGCGCGACGAACCATCATATCTTTTGAGACGTGATCGCTGAAGTCCACGTAAATTTTTGCGTCTGCCAAAAGTTTTGGTGCGTCGTCCGCCTGCGAATCTTGAATCGCCAACCAATTTACCTTTGGAAATTTTCCGGCAAGCTTGGGAATATTTTCAGAAGTTGTAGCCGCGTTGAAAGCGACGGTATTTTTTTTTCGTTTGAAGTCAACTTTACTGTGCAACTTGACGAGCGCGGGGCTGATGAAATCGCCGATATGATAAATTTTTTCTTCGGGGACACCGTTCAGTTTCAAAAAAATTTTTGCGTATTCGGACTGTGTCCAATGTTCTATATCGCTGTCGTCTTTGCGGAAGGAAAAAAGTTTTTCGACGGGTGCGCCCAAAATATTTTTGAGTTTCGACGCCGCCCTTAATGCGATGTCACGAAAATAATTGTCGACGCTAAGCCACCAGATGACGCGGCGAATATTTTTCATGTTGTACAGCAGAGTATTCAAATATTCCGGCACGATGAAAATATTTTGCGGCGTGTCTTCGACTTCGTAAGTATACGGAATTTGAAAAGATTTGTATGCGTCGGGAACGGGATTAGTTGAATCAAAATCCTTTACCATAGCGATGTAAACTATTTTTGCGTCGACGCCGAGATTTATCAGCGTTGAACAAAGTCTGTGACAAAGTTCGGTACTGTCGCTGCGAATGCCGCCCGCGCAGATGACGTAAACTTTACTGTCGGGATATAAAAGCAAACTGTATCACCACCTTTTGAGATCGCCAGATCGCCAGTTAGTCAGTTGGCTAGAAAAAATTTTTTCAAAACTATACCTCTAGCGATCCGGTCACCAGCGATTTAATATTCGTTAGGTTTTTTCAACGGCGCGCCGAAAATTAAATTGTCCAAGAGCCCAATCAGCTGATTAATTTCCGGCTTGGAAATTTGCCCGCTTGCGCCGAGAGATTGTCCCTTTAATCTCATCTCTTCGTTTATCAGCGACGAGAACAGCACGAAGGGAACTTCGGTAAGACGAGGATTTTCACGAACCAATTTCAGCAAGCGGTGACCGTCCATCTTCGGCATCTCAACATCGGAGACGATAACGCCGACGTGATTTTCTATCGGACCTTCCTTAGACGCCAAATTTCTAAGATAATCCCAAGCGTCTTGACCGTTGCCGAAGTCACGAACGAAACGGTAGCCGGAATCATGCAAAGTTGTAACGAGCAAGTCACGCAACATGGCGGAGTCTTCAGCAACGACAACATGAACGTCCGAACGAAGGGTTTTAATATCGGCGGCGACTTCTTCAACCGTCGTCAATTTCGCGTTAATTTCGGGGTTAATTTCTGCAATGATTGTTTCAAAATCCAAAAGCAAAACGATTCTGTCCGTCATCTTTATGATACCGACGACGCGGGATTGATCGCCGACTTCAGGAGCGGGTTCCATGTCCTTCCACGAAATGCGGTGAATGCGCGAAACATTTTCGACAAGAAAACCGATGCTGTAGTTATTAATTTCCGTGACGATAATATTTTTTGTTTGGTCGCCGCTGGACATGATATTCAAGCAACGAGGCAGGTTGACGAGGGGAATTGCTTTGCCGCGCAGAGTGAAAAGACCGTCAATGTAGGGGTGGGCTTGCGGCATGGCGGTGACAGGTACGCGCTGAATTACTTCTCTAACCTTCGCAACGTTGATACCGTAGTTGACTTTGCCGATACTAAATTCCACGATTTCAAATTCGTTAGTGCCGGTTTCGAGGAGAATACCTTTTTTGTCGCCCGCAGTTTCTGCGCCTGCACGCGCTTTATCTTTTGCCATAAAAAAATCCTCATCTTTCAGTTAAATTTTCTGATATTATAGGGTAATGCACTGCAAATTTCAAGCTAAAATATCGGACAAACAAAGAGAGCCGCCACTTGACAAGAGGCGACTCCCCCGAGAAAAATCATCTGTCGATTAATATCCTATCGATCTATCGATCCAACGATCCACCGATCTATTTAATTCCTGCGCCGTCGAGTGCACTGCGTACGGATTGAGCCGCTTTGTTCATCTTTTCAAGCTCATCGTCAGTGAGGTGGACTTCAAACACGCGCATAATGCCATCAGCGCAAATCATGCGGGGCATGGAAAGTGCAACGTTGGTGATGCCGTATTCGCCATTCATAACAGCGGAGCAAGGAAGAATGGTGTGTTCATCATAGAGAACGGATTTTACGAAACGAACAGCCG
>JAFSXD010000048.1 GCA_017444245.1 Selenomonadaceae bacterium
AGGCATCCGCAAAGGATACCGAAAGTATCAGAGGCGAGTATGATAAGGCTATACAGAACGTCACGACGATAATTTTCAAGTTCAACTTGCGCCTTGTCGACGGCGTCAGAAATTTCCCGCGCAGAAATATTTTCCGCCGCCAATTCCTCCGCAAGACGTTTCTTCAACTTTTTCATGTCGTGAACGGGCAAGAACGGTTGAAGAAATTTTATTTGACGTTTGCGCAGAATATCCATGTTGCCGCGAATATTTTCAGGATACGACGCGACGATTGGGCAGTTGTAAAAATTATCGGAGCGCGTGTCAAAATTGTACGGTTCACATGGATAAAAAATTTTCGTGACGCCGCGTTCAATCAAATTCATAATGTGCCCGTGCGTCAATTTCGCGGGGTAACAAAGTGAATCGCTGGGGATTGTCGACATTCCCGAATGAAAAATTTTTGCGTTGGACTTATCGGAAAGTTCGACGCGATAGCCCAACGCTGTGAAAAATGTGTGCCAGAACGGATAGTCTTCGTAAATGTTCAACACGCGAGGAATTCCGATGACGCCGCGCCGCGCAGATTTTTCGTCCAAAGATTTATAGTCGAAAAGGCGTTTGTACTTGTAAGCGTAGGCGTTGGGAACGTCTTCACTTTCCGTAGAAATTTTCCCGCCGATTCCTCGTTCGCAACGATTGCCCGTAAAAAATTTTCCGCCGTCAGGAAATTTTTGCATGGTTATCAAGCAATTATTTCCGCAACGTCCGCAACGATAAGATTTTGTTACGACTTCAAAATTATTCAGCGACTCGGCAGGCAAAATTTTTGAAACGTCTCCGCCGGTTTCCAGCGCGATTAACGCCGCGCCGTAAGCCCCCATTAATCCCGCAATATCCGGGCGAATAACTTTTTTGCCGAGAATTTCTTCAATGGATCTTAAAACTGCGTCGTTGTAAAAAGTTCCGCCTTGCACGACGATATTTTCTCCAAGCTCATCAACATTTTTCAGTTGCATGACTTTGAACAGAGCGTTCTTGATAACCGATAACGCAATGCCCGCCGAAATATCGTTGACTGACGCGCCGTCCTTTTGCGCCTGCTTAACTTTCGAGTTCATGAAAACGGTACAGCGCGTGCCCAAATCGACGGGGGCTTTTGAAGTCAACGCCTTGCCGGCAAATTCTCCGACGCTCATGTTTAAACCTTGAGCAAAATTTTGAATGAACGATCCGCAACCCGCACTGCAAGCCTCGTTCAGCGTGATGTTGCCAATCATGCCGTCCTTGACGAAAAAACATTTCATGTCTTGCCCGCCGATGTCAAGCACGAAAGAAACTTCAGGACAAAATTCCTGCGCGGCGGTAAGATGAGCGAACGTTTCAACCTCCGAACCGTCCGCGTGCAATGCCGCCTTGACAATCGCTTCACCGTAGCCCGTCGTAAAAACTTTTGCAATGTGCGCTGTCGACGGAATATTTTTGTACAGTTCGCGAATTTGATTCACGACAGTTTTCAGCGGCGAACCTTCGTTTGAACCGTAAGCCGTGTACAAAATTTCTTTGTCCGTGCCGATAGCGCAAATTTTTGTAGTGGTTGAGCCCGCGTCAATGCCGACAAAAATTTTTCCGCAATAAGTTTTCAAATCTCCGCGTTTAACTTTCGCCGAATCATGGCGCGCCTTGAAAATTTTATAATCGTCGTCGTTGCGAAAAAGTATGAAATGAGATTTCCGCGTTTCGTGAGCGTCAACAATTTCAGTTAAAGATTTCTCCAGCTGATTGACGGAAAAATTTTCTGTATCGGAACAAAGAGCCGCGCCCGTTGCCACGAAAAAATTTCCGTTGGTCGTGTTGACAACTTTTTCCGGCGAAAGATTCAGCGTCTCGACAAATCTTTTTTTCAATTCCGGCAAAAAGTGCAACGGTCCGCCCAAAAATGCAACTGCGCCTTCAATCGCCCTGCCCTGCGCCAAGTTGCCAATCGTTTGATTCACGACGGCTTGAAAAATTGAAAGTGCAATGTCCGCTTTCTTTACGCCGTCATTCATCAACGCTTGAATATCCGTTTTTGCGAAGACGCCGCAACGTGAAGCGATTGTGTAAATTTGTTTTCCCTTTTCAGCTAGCGAGTTTAAACCGAGTGCGTCCGTCGAAAGCAACGACGCCATGTGATCAATGAAAGACCCCGTGCCGCCCGCGCAGACTCCGTTCATCCGAACTTCGGGCGCACCTTTCAGATAAATAATTTTTGCGTCTTCGCCGCCGAGTTCAACGACGGTATCAGTCGACGGAATAAATTTTTCCACTGCAGTTTGGCAAGCAATGACTTCTTGCACGAAGGGCAACGAAATTTTTTTCGCAATGCCCATGCCTGCAGACCCCGCAAGCGCAATTTTAAAGCCCGTGTCTCCCGCGATATTTTTTAGCGTCGCAAAAACTTTTTTTAGTGCGCCGCCAATCTCCGAAAAATGTCTGGCGTAATTCGTATGAATGATTTTTTCTTCGCCGTCCATGACAACCAGTTTTATTGTCGTTGAACCGACATCAATTCCCACCTTCACGAAAAATTCACCTCAAGCGAATTTTATATTTCAAATCCTTCCTTGTCAACGGCGAATATTCCAACAAAAAAAGAGCCGATTGAATCGACTCCGGAAATAAATCATAAAACATTTTCAAATTACTGACTAACTGGCGATCTGGCTAACTAACTAACTAACTACCCTTGTTTGATGAGGTCAATGAACGATGAAAGAGTTGTGTTAGCATTAGCCATCATTGCTTGCGTCGCCTGCAACAACATATTATGCTTGACGTAATTTGTCATTTCACGCGCCATGTCGGCATCTTTAATCGTGCTCAATGCGTCCTGTGTATTGGCGGTTGTCTCCTGCAAATTTGTCGCCGTATAATCCAAACGTTGCTGAACAGAACCGATTACCGTCTGCTGGAACAGAGCGCGCGTCAAAGCCGAATCGAGCCCTTTAATCGTATCTTGAGATTTTTCAATCGTTGAAACATCAAGGTTAACATCTTTGAAGAGAGCCTCTTTCGTCATGTCCATGAGGTGCGTCAAAATGCCGTCGTCTTTGTCAGGACCTGTCTGGAAGTAAACCGAATTGCCGTCATTCTTCCAAGTCATGTCCGTAAACTGCAAATCTCTGTTAACTTCGTCTCCGTTCTCGTCCACGATAGCAGTTCCGTCAGCATTTGTGAACTTGTTAGTGTCAGCGTCATACCGAACGGCTTCTTGAATTGTTCCGAAATCACCGTTGAGAAGAGTGCGTCCGTTGTACTTGACGAGGGCGGCACTGTCGACTTGAGCGGCAAGCTGATCAATCTCAAGCTGAATTGCGTTACGATCTTCCGCGCTAAGATAATCACTTGACGCTTGGATAGCTTTTTCGCGCATGGAAGTGATGATGTCAACCATTGAAGAAATTGACGCGTCCGCAATTTTGAGGAAAGCGTTTGCGTTTTGGGTATTTTGTTCGCCTTGATCCAAACTGCGAATTTGCGCAAGCATTTTATCGGATATTGCCTTCGCCGCCGGATCGTCGCCCGCGTGGTTTATCTTTTGTCCTGTCGAAACTTTTTCAATGCTCTTTGCCATCGCGTTTTGGTTGGTATTGTATATGGTGGTCAAACCGTCTGCGCCGCGAGCATATGGACCGTGTATTGTCATTGGCATGACAAATCCCTCCTTGAAAAAAAATCCTAAAAACTAATCTCCTTACACAGTTATAGCCGTCGGCGTTTAGCTTGGGCTGTTTACAATTTATCGTGGAAGTTTGAAAAAAAATTTACACTTCCCCGCTTAATACTGAAATTTATTTTAAGTCATGGCTTATGAAAAATCAACTAAAACTTTTTGATTCGTCAAAAAATTTTTGTGCGCGTGTGCGTCTAAAAAAAAGTTTGTAGTTGAAAAAAATTTACTGACAAAGTAAAATTACGGGCGGAGGTATTTGGCATGAAATTAGAAAAATTTTCCAAATTAATCTGCGCGGCGGCGACTGTTGCGATGTTGACATTGAGCGGTTGCAGTTTGGCAGAATTGCAAGAAGAAGAGCCGACGAATACAGAAAGTACAGCCGGCACTGTACAAACTTCAGTGACTGAAGCGGCGTCAACAAATAAAAGTTTATCGACAAATTCTGACGCAAGAAATACGCCTGCAGTTCGTGCGGCAAAAAATGTTGGTCCTGCGGTGGTTGGAATTACAAATCGAGTTGTAGCACGGGATTTTTTCAATCGACAAGTTGAGGCAACCGGCTGGGGCTCCGGCGTAATTTTCCAAAGTGACGGCTACATTGTGACGAACAATCATGTCGTTTCTGATTCACGCGAATTAATCGTTTCGCTTTCTGACGGGAGAACTTTCAACGGCGAATTGGTCGGCGCGGACGAACTCACGGATATTGCCGTTGTGAAAATTGATGCGAAGGATTTACCGACGGCAAAATTTGGAAATTCTGATGACATCATGGTTGGCGAACCCGCAATCGCAATCGGCAATCCTATGGGCTTGGAGTACAGCGGAAGTGTCACTGTCGGCGTCATCAGCGCGTTGAACAGAAGAATTTCCAGCAACGAGAGCGTCAGTTACTTGCAGACGGACGCCGCGATTAATCAAGGAAATTCCGGCGGCGCACTCGTCAACGCGGACGGTGAACTTATCGGAATCCCCAGCGTTAAAATTGTTCGCAGCGGTTTTGAAGGCATGGCGTTTGCAATTCCGATTAACACCGTGAAAAACGTCGTTGACGATTTAGTTTCAAAAGGTTACGTGGCGCGCCCGTACTTGGGAATTACTCCGTTTGACAAGCCGACTGCCGCCCGCTACGGTTATTCGCTGTCAATCGACAGAGGCGTTTACGTTTTCCAAGTGTCTTTGGGCAGTCCTGCGGATCGTGCCGGCTTGCAACGCGACGGTATTATTTTGACAATCGACGGCAAGGAAGTTAATTCCGTGAGTGAAATTCGTGCGGAAATTAATTCGCACAAAGTCGGCGACAAAGTTAAAGTCACTTACACGCGCGGCGGACAATCCAACACGGTTGAAGTTACTCTTCAAGAAATGCCCGCGCCGGAGCATCAGTAGTAAGCTTAAAGCTTAAAGCTTAAAATAAATTTTCTCTTGACTTATAAAAGCTTAGCGTTTATAATTCGTGCGTTGACGTTGAAACAAATTTTTTACGGAGTCAACGAAAAGATTTTGGCGACATAGCCAAGCGGTAAGGCAGAGGTCTGCAAAATCTCTATACCCCAGTTCAATTCTGGGTGTCGCCTCCAACTTTGTAATTTTCTTGGCACTGCGCGGAGTAGTGCCAATTATTAATTGCGGAACTATTTTTGACGCGAAAGGGCGGTGAAAATATGTTTGAAGACTTGTCGCAAAATATTCAAGAGGCGTTTCGGAAGTTACGCGGGCACGGCAAGCTGACAGAAAAAGATGTTGACAAAGCATTAAAAGATGTTCGCATGGCATTGCTGGCGGCTGACGTGAACTATAAAATTGTTCGCCAATTTGAAAAGAACGTAAAGGCGCGCGCGGTTGACACGGAAATTTTGAGCAAGCTGACTCCTGCGCAGTCCGTCATAAAAATTGTTGATGAAGAATTGGCGGTTTTAATGGGCGGCAAGGCGGCAAAGTTGAACATCTCGTCGCGTCCTCCCACAGTGATTTTAATGGTTGGTCTGCAGGGCTCGGGCAAGACAACTTCGGCGGGGAAATTGGCACTGTCCATGAAAAAGCAGGGCAAACGTCCGGCACTCGTCGCGGCGGATATTTACAGACCGGCGGCGATTAAACAGTTGCAGGTTTTGGGCGCACAAATCGACGTTCCCGTTTTCACTGAAGATATTCAAGACGCCGTACAAATTGCAAAAGATTCTTTGAAGTTCGCCGATTCGCATGCCAAAGACGTTTTGATAATCGACACGGCGGGACGCTTGCAAGTCGACGATAGATTAATGCAAGAGCTGAAGGACATCAAGGCGATTGTAAAACCGCATGAAATTTTGCTGGTTGTCGACGCGATGATTGGTCAAGAGGCGGTAAACGTCGCTGAAACTTTTCACAAAACGTTGGAAGTTAGCGGCGTCGTCTTAACAAAACTTGACGGCGATGCGCGTGGCGGTGCGGCGCTGTCGATAAAAGCGGCGACGGGTTGTCCGATAAAATTTGTCGGCATGGGCGACGTGCTTTCCTTGATTGAGAAGGCACAGTCCGCGATTGATGAGAAGACTGCCGAAAAAATGGTTAAGAAAATCAAGACGGACGATTTCACGCTGGCGGATTTTCTTGAACAACTTCAGCAGGTAAAAAAACTTGGCTCGTTAAACGATCTGCTTGGAATGATTCCGGGCATGAGCAGCTTGAAGAAAAAGTTGGTTGGTGTCGACCTTGACCTTGACGGAAAAGAAGTCAAGCACATGGAAGCGATAATTCTTTCAATGACGCCAAAGGAAAGAGTTAACACGGAAATTATTGACGCCAAACGAAAAAAACGCATTGCAATGGGCAGCGGTACGCAAGTTTCTGACGTAAATAAACTTCTCAAGCAATTTGAAGAGATGAGAAAAATGATGCGTCAAATGAATGTGCGAATGCAACAGCAGGCGTCGAAGAAAACTAAGAGTAAAAAAGGGAAAAATAAAAAAGCCGGTTCAGGCAAGTTGAGAATGCCGGACCTTAGCGGGTTTCTCGGCAATCTTGGCGGCAAATTTCCCTTCTCAAAATAAGAAAAAATTCCTAAAATCGGCGAAAGGTGGTGACATCATGGTAAAAATCAGACTTAACAGAATGGGCGCGAAAAGGCAACCATTTTATCGCATAGTGGTGGCGGATAGCCGTTCGCCGCGCGACGGTCGTTTCATTGAAATCGTGGGCAACTACGATCCGAAGAAAGACCCCGCAATAATTAACGTCGATGAAGAAAAAATCATTGCGTGGATTAAAAAAGGCGCACAGCCTACTGATACTGTTCGCTCGCTTTTGAGCAAGAAGGGTATCATTCAAAAAATTAATCAGGAGCGTAAAGCTGAAAGCTAAAAGCTAACAGCTAAAAGCTAAAAATTCACGAAGAGGTACTGAGGAAATGCAGGAATTGGTTGAAGTGCTGGCAAAGGCACTTGTGGAAAATCCCGACGCAGTTCAAGTTGAAACCGTCGAGGAGGATTCACGAACAGTTTTGAAATTGCACGTTGCGCAGGAGGATATGGGACGAGTTATCGGCAAGCAGGGCAGAATCGCAAAAGCCATTCGCACCATTATCAAATCTGCGGCTACACGTGAAAATAAAAGAGTCAGCGTCGATATCGTCTAATGAACGTGCTCGGTTGTTGACTAAAAATTTTTCAGAAACTAAAGGCGGCGAATCTGTATCGTCGCTTTTTTAATTACTCCGAAAAAAATTTGACGTAACAGAAATTGTTGGTTATTATTGACGAATTAGGAGATGATACTTTTGGAAACACTTAAGGGAATGGAGCGTTCGCACCACTGCGGCGAACTTAGAAAAGCTGATGAAGGTAAAGAAGTTCAACTTGCCGGTTGGGTGTCGCGCAGGAGAGATCACGGCGGTTTAATTTTCGTGGATATGAGAGATCGTAGCGGCTTGGTTCAAGTTGTCTTCGACGAAGCGGCAATGGGCGAAGTTGCCTTCGATAGGGCTGAAACTCTTCGTAACGAATTTGTTATCGGAGTTCGCGGAAAAGTTCGCGCGCGCAGTGCTGAAACAATCAATCCCAAAATGGCGACGGGCGAAATTGAAATTGTCACGACGGAACTTAGAATTTTGAACAAAGCCAAGACGCCGCCGTTTTACATTCAAGACGGCGTTGACGTTGATGAAAATGTTCGTCTGCGCTATCGTTACCTTGACTTGCGCCGTCCGGAGATGCAACAAAATATTATTCTGCGTCATCGCGTCACGAAAATCATGCGTGATTATCTTGACGAGAACGGATTTTTGGAAATTGAAACGCCGATGCTTTGTCGCAGTACTCCTGAAGGCGCAAGGGACTTTCTCGTTCCAAGTCGCTTGAACGCGGGACAATTTTACGCTCTGCCGCAATCGCCGCAAATTTTCAAGCAACTGTTAATGGTGTCCGGTTTCGAAAAATATTTTCAGATTGTGCGTTGTTTCCGTGATGAAGATTTACGCGCAGATCGTCAGCCGGAATTTACTCAACTTGACATTGAAACATCTTTTCTGAATCAAGATGACATTTTGAAATTAATGGAAGGCTTGATTAAAAAAATTTTTGAGACGACGCTTGATGTGGAAGTTGCGACGCCGTTTCAGCGCATGAGTTGGCAAGAGGCGATGGATCGTTTCGGAACTGATAAACCGGATTTGCGTTTTGGCATGGAACTGCAGGATATTTCCGAATACGTCAAAGGTTCGGACTTCAAAGTTTTCACGAGCGTACTTGAGCGCGGCGGGCAAATTAAAGTTATCAACGTCGAAGGTTACGCAAATATTCCGCGTAAAGAATTGGACGGACTTGTTGAGTACGTGAAAACTTACGGCGCGAAAGGTCTTGCGTGGATTCAGTACACGGAAGA